>JAKSIS010000061.1 GCA_024398665.1 Bacteroidaceae bacterium | reverse complement strand
GCAGAAACAAAACCTGCACATCAAGGCCGTTCATGTCACCTGCATGTGCGGGACATATGAACCGGGGCTTGGTCCCACTAAATTTCGGGTGAGCCCCTATTGTACCTCAAGACACATATGGATGCATTCATTCAAAAGCCCGGCTCGACGTGATTGTACGTGAGCCGGGCTTGATGTTATGCGCTGGCTGCCTTATTTGCAGACAGGGATACTGTTCACGCGGATCTGGTGACGGCCGCCCTCGAATTCCGTGTTCAGATATTCGTCCATAATCTTGCGCGCCATGTCGTTGTCAATGAAACGGCCCGGCATTACAAGACAGTTGGAATCGTTGTGCTGGCGTATAAGATGTGCAATTTCCGGAATCCAGCAGAGACCGGCCCTGACACCCTGGTGCTTGTTCAGAGTCATTGAAATACCCTCACCGCTGCCGCACATGGCAATGCCCTTTTCCACTTCACCGTTTTCAATGGCATAGCCCAGAGCGTGGCCGAACTCAGCATAGTTGCAACTGTCCGGAGTGAAGGTGCCGAAGTCCTTGTACTCCAGCCCCTTCTCTTCCAGATATTGTTTTACGAACTGCTTTAAAGGAAAAGCAGCGTGGTCACTTGCAATTCCTATCATTTCTTAAGCATCTTCTTGACCTGGTCATAGACGTTCTGTGCGGTGAAGCCCAGCTTTTCATCCAGGACCTTGTAAGGAGCCGAGAATCCGAATGAGCTCAGACCCCATACCTTACCGTTACCGCCTACCAGACCTTCAAGGTTGACGGGCAGACCGGCGGTCATACCGAACTTGCGCTTGTTGCCGGGAAGGATTGAACGCTGATAAGCCTTTGACTGGCTGCGGAACAGACCTTCTGAAGGAACGCTTACTATGCGGCACCTGATACCGTCGGCGCGCAGCAGTTCGGCACCGGCTACCAGAGTGGCGACTTCTGAACCTGAAGCAAGCAGGATGACATCGTACTCAGCATCGCTGCCGGCAACAATGTATGCACCCTTGGCTGCCTGGCTGTAGTCGTTGCCTGCGGGCAGGGTCTTGATGTTCTGACGGCTCAGGATAAGACCTGTGGGAGATGTGGTGTTCTCCATGGCAAGCTTCCAGCATGCTGTGGTCTCGTCGCTGTCAGCGGGACGTACAACCAGCATTGAATTCTTGCCCTTGTGGGTCTTGAGCTTCTCCATGAGACGTATCTGGGCTTCCTGCTCAACGGGCTCATGTGTGGGACCGTCCTCACCTACGCGGAATGCGTCATGTGTCCAGATGAACTTGACGGGCAGTTCCATCAGGGCAGCCATACGTACTGCGGGCTTCATGTAGTCCGAGAATACGAAGAATGTGCCGCATGCGGGAATGACACCGCCGTGCAGGGCCATACCTATGCAGCAGCATGCCATTGTCAGTTCTGCAACACCGGCCTGGAAGAATGCGCCTGAGAAGTCGCCCTTGACCATGTTGGTGGTATATTTCAGGAATCCGTCAGTCTTGTCTGAATTGCTCAGGTCAGCGCTTGCGCAGATCATGTTGGGAACCTGCTGTGCCAGCTGGCTCAGAACTGCTGCCGATGCTGAACGTGTGGCGTCATCGGCCTTCTGCTGAACCTTTGACCAGTCAATCTTGGGAGCCTTGCCGCTGAACCATTCCTTGAGCTGAGCTGCCTTTTCAGGATTTGCAGCTGCCCATGCGGCCTTCTTTGCGTACTTGGCGTCCATGATCTTGCGCAGCTGCTTTGCGCGGTCTGCATAGAGCTTCTGCACCTCGGGGAAGATCTGGAAAGGATTTTCAGGATCTCCGCCAAGAGCCTTGATGGTGTTGACGTAAGCGTCACCGCCAAGAGGAGCACCGTGAGTCTTGCAGTTGCGTTCGTAGCTGGTGCCATCGGCCTTCAGGGCACCCTTGCCCATGATGGTCTTGCCTATGATGATGGTCGGTTTGCCGTTGGCGTTCTGGGCCATTGTCAGGGCTCCGCGGATCTGGTCAACGTCGTTGCCGCAAATCTCATATACGTTCCAGCCCCATGCGCGGTACTTTGCAGCCGTATCTTCAGCGGTTACGACAGCGCATTCGGTTGAAAGCTGGATGTCATTCGAATCATAGAACATGATCAGGTTGTCAAGACCCAGAGTGCCTGCAATACGGCCAGCGCCCTGTGAAATTTCCTCCTGGATGCCACCGTCTGAAATGTAGGCGTAGATCTTGTGGTTCATGACCTCTTCACCCAGCACTGCTGCCAGATGCTTTTCAGCAATTGCAGCACCTACTGCAAACACGTGGCCCTGACCAAGGGGACCTGATGTATTTTCAATGCCGCGTGCAACTTCCAGTTCCGGATGACCGGTGACAGGTGAACCCCACTGGCGCAGGGTTGCAAGTTCCTCCATGCTGAACTTGCCTGTGAGAGCAAGCTGTGAATACAGCATGGGAGCCATGTGACCGGGGTCCAGGAAGAAACGGTCGCGACCCTCAAAACTCATGTTCCTGGGATCATACTCAAGGAATTCGCTGAAAAGCACGTTAATGAAGTCAGCGCCACCCATAGCGCCGCCGGGATGACCGGACTTTGCCTTTTCAACCATTGATGCAGCCAGAATACGGATGTTGTCAGCTGCCTTGTTCATCAATTCTTTACTGTTCATTGCTATGACGTTTAAATTGTAAATTTTCCGTGATGGTCCGCAAAGTTAGCAAAAAATCAAAGCAAATCACCATATTTAATAATAAAGCAGTCCGATGTGTGAAATTCCGGCCCAAATGACTATTTTTGCCGAAACAACCAAATTACAAGTCCATATGAGAAAATCCATAATTGCCGGTCTGGCGCTTCTGCTCCCGCTGGCACTGAATGCTGAAGTAGTCAAGAAGGAAGACATCAACGCCGACAACCTTTACAAGTTCCGCGGCAGCATGGCTGAATACATTGACCCGGGCGTGACCTATTCTGAGGCCCCCAAGGGATTCAAGCCTTTCTACATGAGCCATTACGGCCGTCACGGATCACGGTATCTGCTCAACGAATCACAGTATACAGGCCCGTGGCAGACACTGAAGGACGCCAATGACAAGGGCATGCTGACCGATTTCGGAAAGAGCGTTCTGCAGCGTCTGGAAATAATGAAGGACGATGCTGACGGCCACCTGGGCGACCTTACGCAGAAAGGCCAGGAGCAGCATCGCGGAATTGCCCGCCGCATGGTCCGCAACTATCCGGAAATATTCAACAAGAAGGCAACCATAGTATGCCGCTCCACCACTTCGCACAGGGTTGTGGCCAGCATGACATCGGCCCTTATGGAATTCTCCGCTCTGCTGCCCAAAATGAAGATTGACTTCAATGACAGCGACTTTGACAAGGGATACATGAACTATGAGGACAATGCCATAAACAGCGGCAAGAACAGCAGTGTCAAAAGCCGTGCGGTAAACGAATTCAATGCCAGCCACACTGACCCCGAACGCCTTATGCTGGCCCTGTTCAAGGACACCACCTTCATTACACGCTACGAACTCAAGCAGCAGCCCAACCTGCAGATGATGAGAATGTTCGGCGGGAACGCCGCCGCCACCACATCGGAACCCAGAATAAGCATAGTTGACCGCAGCGCCGCACTTTACAACCAGCTGTATGAAGTCGCAGCCAACATGGGCAGCCATGACCTGGGATTCACGCTGGATGACGTCTTCACCTATGACGAATGGTATGACAACTTCCTGCAGAACAACATGTACTGGTATTCCGTATCGGGATTCAGCCCGTTCACTGACAACATTGTACCTTACGGCCATGCCACCCTGCTCCAGGATTTCCTTGACAAGGCCGATGCCGCAATCATAGCCAAGACTCCAAGCGCAAACCTGCGCTACGGCCATGACACCGCCCTGTTCCCGCTTCTCTGCCTCATGGAAGTCAATGATTGCGCATGGGCTCCGTCAGACCTTGAACAGGTTGCTGACAAGTGGGTGGCATATGACATTGTACACATGGGAAGCAATCTCCAGCTGGTTTTCTTCAAGAACAGGAAAGGCAAGATTCTTGTCCGCGCCCTGCTGAATGAAGAGGAGGCAAAACTCCCCGTAGAATGCTACAAGGACGCCGACGGCAAGGAATATCCCTATTTCTACGAATGGGACAAGGTTGAAAAGCATTACCGTGCAACGCTTGCCAGATGGGAGCGCAGAAGGATTGAAATCACCAACAACAACGACTGATCATGCCGGAAAGCCTTGCAATAGGCATTGACGTTGGCGGTCAGTCAGCCAAATGCGGTGTGGTCACCCGCAGCGGAGTCATACTCAGGCAGTGCGTCATATCATCAATGCAGCCCACGCTTGACGGATTCATGTCCAGTCTGGGCGATGCCGTGAAGATGCTGTGCACGCAAACCGCACATGAGGGCACTGTCATAGGCATAGGAGCGGACGCGCCGAACGCCAACTATTACAAGGGTACCATAGAATCGGCCCCGAATCTGAAATGGGCCCGTGACAGCCAAGGGCGGCCTGCGGTGATCCCGTTTTCAGAACTTCTTTCCGAAAGGACCGGACTGAAGGTCACGCTTACAAATGACGCCAATGCGGCGGCACTTGGTGAAAGGACCTACGGCGTTGCCCGCGGAATGGACAACTTCATAATGATCACTCTTGGCACCGGCGTAGGCAGCGGAATAGTCACAGACGGCAGGCTGGTATACGGCAGTGACGGATTTGCGGGAGAACTGGGGCACGTCTGCGTTGAGCGTGACGGACGCCAGTGCAACTGCGGACTGAAAGGATGTCTGGAAACCTACGCCAGCGCCACAGGCGTTGCACGTTCAGCGCGCCAGATGCTTCAGGATGATCCGCGCCCCAGTCTGTTACGTAATCTTGCGCCTGAAACCATCACGTCAAAGGACGTATTCGATGCCGCGGCAGGCGGTGACAGTCTCTCCAAGGACATTTTCACATATACAGGCCGCATACTGGGGCATGCATTCGCTGATTTCGTCAAGTTCAGCGCTCCTGAGGCCATAATCCTCTTTGGAGGACTGACCAAATCACGCCAGTTCTTCCACGATGAGATGGTCCGTGAAATGAATGCCAACCTGATGGATATCTGGAAAGGAAAGGTACAGGTGCTGTATTCGTCTCTGAAGGAGTCCGATGCCGCCATATTGGGAGCCTCATCACTTGTCTGGTGATGCTCCGGATACTGTTATTTCAGCATTTCATTATAGATTGCCACGTACGCAGCCATGTGCTTTTCATATGAAAAGGACAGTGCGTACTGCCTGCCTGAACCGGACAGCTCAGGATTGTCCCGGTATGCCCGTACAGCCTCACGTACAGCTGCGGCAATCTGTTCCGGCTCAAAGCCTTCCAGGAAGAAGACATGACTGCCGCCAATCTCCTTCAATGATGTGCAGGATGATGAAACCACAGGTTTACCGAAACTGAGAGCCTCAATCACAGGAAGTCCGAAACCTTCAAAAAGCGACGGGAAGACGAACGCCTCACAGTGGTTGTACAGCCATATCTTTTCTTCGTGCCGGATCTCGCCCAGCAGGAAGACGTTATCTATATGTTCATCCTTTATGCGCGTTTCAATCATTGATGCATATTCCGTATTCCGGCTACCTGCCAGATACAGGGTATACTCAGGCATCAGTTTCATGGCATCAAGCAGAACATGGAAGTTCTTCTTGGGGAACATCTGGCCAATTGAGAACAGGAAACCGCTCTCCGCACCCGGCAGATTGGGCTTCATTTCAGTTGCAGCTGACATGAACTCAACTCCATTGTACAGGACATCGACCGGTTTTTCCACATTCATATGACGCAGAAGGTCTTCCTTTGCAAAATTTGAAATGCAGACCACCCTGTCAGCACGGTTTATCTTGCGCTGCAGACGCCTGAAGTATTTTTTCTGCTTTTCAGCAGTCTTTTCATACACGAAATTCAGATCATGAACGGTCAGGATATTCCTTTTCACCCTAAGTCCCGGATTAAAGCGGCTCAGCTGGTGAACGGTATGCCACAGGTCAATGGGCGTGAATTTCAGAAGCAGTTTGGACAGCGGGCTCTGGCAGTTGTGATACACCACACTCTTACCGAATGCGCCGACAAATCTTTTCGGAACCAGCAGATGGGTTTCAAAGTCCAGACTGTCAGCATGTGCCTGATAATACAGGGCATAGTTCATTGCCACCTGTCCCAGACCGCAGTTGAGATGCTTGAGACTGGACAAGTCTATGAGAACCTTTTTTCTCATTTCACTTCTGCTACGGCTGCACATGGCTCTGTCGGGAAAATGAAAAGTCCACCTGCTCCGTATGGAACAGATGGACATGCGCTGAAAGTCTGGGACTGTTTGCCATTACTGACGGCAGCAATCACTCCGCAGACTGGTTTTCCAACTCGATGGGGGCGTCAAATGTAGTTGTTGACGATTCGGGGTTGGCAGCAGGCATTTCAGTTGCCGCACCCTTAAGGACTGAATCATTGCCGGCAGCAACGGGCTTGGCAATGTAAGCGGTGATGATGCTGAGAACAGCAATCGCTGCTATAAGTGTCCATGTGGTCTTTTCCAGAATGTCAGTAGTCTTGCGGACACCCATTATCTGGTTTGATGAAGAGAAGCCGGCTGCAAGGCCGCCGCCCTTTGAATTCTGAATCGTGACTACAAAACACAGGAAAAGTGACAGAATCACGATGATGATAAGCAGAACGAGATACATTTTCTATTGTTGTTTTTGATTTATTACCACCAGTTTTTCCAAATACCGGATTTGGTCCGCAAAGTAAATGCTTTTATTCGGAAAATTCAAATAAAGAGCGCGAATTATTTCCAAAGCCTTGTCATATCGGTGCTGTTTCAGATATACCCGGGCAAGAGTCTCCGTATAACATGAGTCTGATGACGGGGACTCCCGCTCCTCCATGTCATCGGAATCCTGGGCGGGAATGTCAGACGGCTGTATCCTGAACTGCGCCCCGCCCTGAAAGAAGGCATCAAGCAGGGATTCGGTCCTGGACCTGATTGCAATGTCCGATGACGTGTCGGGAAGGGAGGGCATCTTTTCAAGATACGCCGCCACATAGTCGGTGACGGCCGCATCGGACTGATTTGCAGCAATTTCGTCCCTGTGCTCTTCAATGAATGAGTCAAGGAGTGAACTGAGTCGCGATTCCCGGCTGTCCATCACCATTTGGCCACAGTGGCGTTGAATATCTGGTCGACAATGTCGTCAATCATCTGCTGCACAAGTTCCTCCTGAACTGCGGCAAGCTGCTGGCTGGAATCATACTCCCTGCTGGACGTGAATGACTTCTCGAAATCGTCATCATGACGGGTATTGTTTTTGAAAGTGACCTTCACTGTCATCTTAAGCTGCACCATGGCAGAATAGCCGTCGGACGAAATGGACTTGTTGGTCTGGTCATATGCGGTTATTTCGCCTGAAATCTGCAGGTCTCCGTCACGTTTGGTCTGACGCAGTTTTGTCTGGCTGTTGTACTTTTCACTCAAGGAATTGTTGAACATCGATGCCATGGGCGCCCACTGGTATGAGGCCCTGTTGGCGAAAGGCTCGATAGTGATTGTCTTGACAATATTGTAGTCAATTGAAGAGGCGTTCAGCTTGTATGATATGGTGCATGAAGCCATGATGAGGACCGCTGCAAATGCGGCTGCAATTCCTGTTATTACCTTTTTCATTCCAGTCCGTATTCCTTGATCTTCCTGTACAGCGTACGTTCGGATATGTTCAGGTCCTGCGCTGCGTTCTTTCTCTTCCCGTTGTGCTTTGAGAGTGCACGGCGTATCATGTCCTTTTCGACTTCATCCAGTGACAGGGTCTCCTCTATGTAGACTTCCGTATCCTGAATGTCATCATCATCCTTGTGGGATGAAACGGGCTGGACCTGTGTCACGTGGTCATGTGTCGTGATTGAAACCGGCTGGGCGACAGGCTGCTGGTTCATCTGGGACATGCTGTTGACCTGCTGCTTGAGGTCAGTGACATCACGGCGCAGATCAAAGAGCACACGGTACAGTATTTCACGTTCATTCTCAAATGAATTCTCCTGACGCTGTCCGCCGCCGGCCAGCATGGGCAGGGTTGAAGTGCGGCGGTCGGGAAGGAATTCCTGCAGCATTTCCATTGATATGACGCGCTGGTGTGCCATAATGGAAATCTGTTCGGTTATGTTCTTGAGCTGGCGTATGTTTCCGGGCCAGTGGTAAGCCAGAAGCATCTCACGGGCGTCATCAGCCAGCTGTACGGGAGGCATCTGGTATTTTTCGGCACAGTCAGCCGCAAACTTGCGGAACAGAAGCGCAATGTCAGCGCCGCGTTCGCGTAGTGGCGGCACCTTGATGGGGATGGTGCTGAGACGATAGAACAGGTCTTCACGGAAACGGCCCGAATCAATGGCCTTCTGCAGGTCCATATTTGTTGCCGCGACTATTCTGACATCGGTCTTTTCAACGGTCGATGAACCCACCCTGATGAATTCGCCGGATTCAAGGACACGCAGCAGACGCGCCTGTGTGGCAAGAGGCAGTTCCGCCACCTCATCAAGGAACAGCGTTCCGCCGTCAGCCTCGGAGAAATAGCCCTTACGGTCATTTATGGCGTTGGTGAATGCGCCTTTCACATGGCCGAACAGTTCGGAATCAATGGTACCTTCAGGAATGGCGCCGCAGTTCACGGCAAGATACTTTCTGGACTTGCGTGCGCTGTTCTCGTGAATTATACGCGGGAAGATGTCCTTTCCCGATCCGCTTTCACCTGTAATCAGAACGGAAAGGTCCGTGCGGGCCACCTGAATGGCCACGTCTATGGCGCGGTTAAGTTCCGGAGCGTTTCCTACTATGCGGAAACGCTGTTTCATTCTCTGTACCTCTTCTAGATTCATATCCTCCGTAAAAAGACTGACAAAAGTACATATTTTACTCAAAATACGGAAATTTTGGCAGGCTCTTTGAAGCCCGCATTTCAAAACAGGTTCCAGAATCTGTTTTGAAATGTTCGATTAAAAATTTTATGAAAGATTTTCGAGATGAAAATTCGGTTATTTGAAGGAACAATGGAGGTCCATTGTGACTGAAAAGAAACGGACTTTTCAGCCGGAAAGATTTTATAGTAATGGTTAAAAAATAACTTGGTAAAGTTCATGACCTTTTGACGAGATAATT
>JAKSIS010000060.1 GCA_024398665.1 Bacteroidaceae bacterium | reverse complement strand
GGAGTAGCGTCCTTTGAAGGAGCTGACATGATAACCTTCTTGGCACCGGCCTTGATGTGTGCCTCTGCGAGTTCAGCAGTCAGGAAGAAACCAGTTGATTCAACAACTACGTCTACACCGAGAGCGCCCCAGGTGATGTTTGCGGGATCCTTTTCAGCGAAGATCTGGATCTTGTTGCCGTCAACGATCATGAAGTTGCCTTCAACCTTGATGTCATGGTTGAACTGGCCATGAACTGAATCGTACTTCAGCATGTAAGCCAGATAGTCAGCATCCAGAAGGTCATTGATACCTACGACCTGAATGTCGTTACCGAAGTTCTCAACAGCAGCACGGAAAACCATGCGACCGATACGGCCAAAACCGTTAATACCGAGTTTGATCATTTGTTGTTTTGTTTTAAAAACGTTTGATATTATTGGAAATTCACATTCTCTCCATCAAAAAACCGCGCAAAATTAAGAAATTATTTCTACTTTCGCGCAAAATTACAACGCTTAATAGGTTAAAACAGTTTAAGAAATAACGTATGGGCTTTATAAAGAATCTGTTCGGCAAGAAAAACGACCAGCTGGAAAACATCGGTGGAATGGAAGACTTCATGACACTGATCCGCGTCTATTTCCAGGCCGAAATGGCAGGCAACATGGGCATAACCAACATCAACATGCTGCCTGACCTTGCAACATTCAAGAGAGGTCTGAAAATCCAGACCCAGGGTAATAAATTAGGTGTCGCCGAAAAGGCACGCTGCAAGAAGATGCTGGGCCAGATGTACGGTCTGACTGACAGTTTCTTCAAGGAGATTGACACGTCAATCCGCAAGAACTGCCGCAACGTGAATATGGTTCAGGGCTTCATGTTCCAGTTCCAGGGCTTCAGTTCGGACCTGATGATGCAGGTAGGCACCATCCTGAAGTGGAAGTTCCGCGTTCCGGGCTTCATGAAGAAGGCGCTGCACACCATGACTGAGGACGCTGTCCACAGAATAATGGTTGACAACAAGTGGAAGAACGAAGCCAGCTACAAGACCGTCTACTCCCTGCGCCAGTACCAGCAGCACCTTGGTTTCTCGGAATCCTGGATGACCGAATATGCCTACAACATGATATGCCTGGCAAAGAAGGAACCCAAGAAGAAGGAAGACATTGAGAAAGCCAGGGAAATGCTGAAGAACCGGTGATAATTTGCCCGCTGCGCTTGCATCGGACTCTTTATTGCGCTATATTTGCATTTTGAAAATTCAGAGTTAGGTACGAATCCCAAAGCCGGTATGACTGAAGACGATTCCAGACTTGTAGAGCAGTTCGAAGGCAAGATCAGGAAACTGATGGACCTTTACGAAAGCATAAAGTGCAGGAATGCGGAACTTCAGCGGCAGATTGAGGAAAAGGATATTGAAATAGGACAGCTGAAAGAGGAACTGTCCGCCCAGAAGGAATCGTACCGCACCCTGAAACAGTCCAAGGTACTTGAAGTGTCGGGTCAGGACATTGATGAGACCAGGCGCAGAGTGGCCGGACTGGTGCGTGAGATTGACCATTGCATAGAATTGTTGAACAACTGAACCGTTTTTGGCAATGGATGACTGTTTTGAAATAAAACTGATGGTAGGCGGATCATACTACCCTCTCACAATAAGGAGGAAGGATGAGGCGATGTATCGTGAAGCCGCCAGACGTATCAACGATAAACTGGGCCGTTACCGCCAGCGCTACCCCCAGTTGAGTGAGGAAAAATACTATGTGATGGCCGCCATACACATTTCAATGGTGAACGTCATGTGGGAAAGTTTCAATGATACGACCCCGTACAAGGACAAGATACGCCAGCTTGATGAACAGCTTGATTCATTCCTGAGCTGTCAGCCTGATGCCGGCACGGAGTAGTTTTCCTTTCAGGACTCTCATAATTTTGTAATTCCGCGCACTTTCCTGTCAGAAAGGTATTCTCCCAACCTTTCCGTAGCAGGTTTGTGCGTTTTATCATATCCATTATAGGGAGAAAGACATTATGGAATACATTATCGGTATCGTTATCGGACTGGCAGTGGGTGCTGTAATCGCCATCTTACTGTCAAACAGCAGATTGAACAAGAAAGTACAGCGTCGTCTTGAGGAAGCTGAAAGTCAGGCTGAAGCCATAAAGCGCGACAAGCTTCTTGAAGTCAAGGAGAAGTTCCTGAACAAGAAGGCCGAACTTGAAAAGGAAGTCCAGCAGCGCGACCAGAAACTGCAGCAGACAGAAAACCGTCTGCGCCAGAAGGAAATGCAGATCAACCAGCGCCACGAGGACCTTCAGCGCAAGCATCAGGAGGCCGATGCCATCAGGGAAAACCTTGAGAACCAGATAGTCATAATTGATGAAAGGAAGGAGGAACTTGACAGGCTGCAGCAGCAGGAACGTGAAAAGCTGGAGGTCATAAGCGGCCTTTCAGCTGACGAGGCCAAGGCCCGTCTCATTGAATCGCTCAAGGAAGAGGCCAAGACTGAAGCCGCATCATACATCAATGACATTATGGATGACGCCAAGATGACCGCCAGCAAGGAGGCCAAGAAGATTGTCATACAGACAATACAGAGAATAGGCACTGAAACGGCCATTGAGAATTCGGTCACCGTCTTCCATATCGAGAATGACGAGATGAAGGGCCGCATCATAGGCCGTGAAGGCCGCAACATACGTGCTCTGGAAGCTGCCTGCGGCGTTGAAATAGTTGTAGACGACACACCTGAAGCCATTGTCATATCGGCCTTTGACCCTGTACGCCGTGAGATTGCACGCCTGGCCCTGCACCAGCTGGTGGCCGACGGCCGCATACACCCCGCACGTATTGAGGAAGTTGTGGCAAAGGTCCAGAAACAGGTCGAGGAAGAGATCATTGAAACCGGCAAGCGCACCACCATTGACCTGGGCATTCACGGTCTGCATCCCGAACTCATACGCATAATAGGTAAGATGAAATACCGTTCGTCATACGGTCAGAACCTGCTTCAGCATGCCCGTGAGACCGCAAACCTGTGCGCCGTCATGGCCGCCGAACTTGGCCTGAACCCCAAGAAGGCAAAGCGCGCCGGACTGCTGCATGACATAGGCAAGGTACCCGATGAGGAGACTGAAATGCCGCATGCCGAATACGGTATGCACCTTGCTGAAAAGTACAAGGAGAAGCCCGATATCTGCAACGCCATCGGAGCACACCATGACGAATGTGAAATGCAGAGCCTCATAGCTCCCATTGTCCAGATTTGCGATGCCATTTCCGGTGCACGTCCCGGCGCACGCCGTGAAATCGTTGAAGCCTACATCAAGCGCCTCAATGACCTTGAGAAGATTGCCATGTCCTACCCCGGCGTTACAAAGACCTACGCCATCCAGGCCGGACGTGAACTGCGCGTAATTGTCGGTGCTGACAAGATCGATGACAAGCAGACAGAACAGTTGTCAGCTGAAATTGCCCTGAAGATCCAGAATGAAATGACATATCCGGGTCAGGTCAAGATCACTGTCATACGTGAAACACGCGCAGTCAACTACGCGAGATAATACGGAAAGATGAAAGCGGCAGGCAGAATCCTGATCCTGTCAGCAGTCATGGGACTGCAGCTGACACCCGCATGGGCCGATTCCGGAAAGGAACCGGCTCTGCTCATAAATGAGGTCATGCAGGCCAACATTGACATGTTCCTGGACCCGTCATTCAACTACGGCAGCTGGATTGAACTGTACAACACCACTGATCAGGACATCAGCATTGCAGATTTCTGGCTGTCAACCACTCCTGACAGCACAACCGGGTACCGTTTTTCAAATTCCGCCCCTGCTGTTCCTGCGCACGGTTTTCTGAATGTGTGGTTCGGACACAGGGAGGACTACTGCCAGCTGCAGATGGATGCCAAACTGGATTATGACGGCGGGTACATAAGCATATCTGACAGTCAGGGCGGTCTTATTGACGCTGTATGGTATCCTGAAAGCAAGCCGCGCATTTCATGGGCCAGAACTGCTGACGGCGGTGGGATTTGGTCATATGCCGGCAACCCCACACCCGCATCCAGCAACATCAACGGCGCATTTGCTGAGACCATGATGCCAGCACCGGTCATTGACACGGACTCCAGACTGTTCACTGAAACATTCTATTTCGGAGTGGAAATACCTGACGGCGCAACGCTCATGTACACCAAGGACGGTTCCACCCCCACCCTTACCAACGGTTTGGTGAGCGGCGGAGCACATACGGTCAATGACACAAAGACATACCGTTTCAGACTGTTCATGGACGGAATGCTGCCCGGGCCGGTCGTTACACGATCATTCATCAGAACATCAAACGATTACGGCGTGCCGGTCGTTTCAATAGTTACATCCGATGCCAACCTGTACAGCACGGAATACGGTCTTTTCATGAAAGGGCCCAACGGCATTGACGGCAGCGGACAGACCGATCTGTGCAACTGGAACCGCGACTGGGACAGGCCGGTCAACGTTGAAATAATAGACACTGACGGCAGTGTGCTTGTCAACAGGGAGGCAAACCTGTGCATGTCAGGCCGTTACAGCCGCGCCTATCTGCCCCACCCGTTCAAGCTGGAGGCCAAGAAGATATTCGGTGACGACACGTACTTTGCATTCCAGCCGTTCAAGGACAAGCCATACAACCGCTACAGCGCCATAAAGCTGCGCAACGGCGGCAACTACAACACCTGCCGCATAAAGGATGCCGCACTGCAGGAGATTATACTGCGTTCAGGACTCAATCTGGACTGCCAGTCATACCAGCCCGTCCACCATTATATAAACGGTGTGTACAAGGGTATCATCAACCTCCGTGAACCCAACAACAAGGAATATGCCAGGGCGAACTGCGGAATTGATGAAGATGACATTGACATGTTCAAGGTGGACCACAAGAACGGGAACGGAGGCTACACTCTTGTGAACGGAAGCCGTGACAGCTGGGACGAATGGCTGGAGCTGTCTAAGAAGTCTGCCGGCAGTTATGACAGGATATGCCAACTGGTCGACATTGACGAATTTGCCAATTACATGGCGGCTGAACTGTTCCTTTATAACTGGGACTGGCCCAGGAACAATGTCAAGGCATTCAGAGAGAAGGACAACGGGCGCTACCGTTTCATTCTCTTCGATCTGGACTACGCCCTGAATGACAGAAACGGAAACACCGACCCGTTTGCTGTGTTTGACAGTGAAGAGTACCGCACAATTGTCGTGACGCTTTTCCACAATATGCTTCAGAACAGCACATTCCGAAGAAAATTCATTGACAGTTTCTGCATCATGGCCGCATCGGTCTTCACCCCGGACCGCGTCAATGCCATAGCTGATGAACTTTGCGACAGGGCGAAAAGGGAGATGGCGTTCAACAACGAATCGCCACAGGCTGACATAAACACCATAAAGGGCACGCTGACCGTTGAATACGCTGAAAAGATGATAGGCTATCTCAGGAACTGGTCATACAGCGGTCTGGCAGGAACTGAACCTGTTCAGGTGAAAATATATTCCAATATTCCTCAGGCACGGCTCACAATGGACGGCCTGCCCATTCCCATGGCACAGTTCGACGGTAAGGTGTTCCCACAGGCAAAAATCGCAGCAGAAGAAATTGAAGGGTACAAATTTGACGGATTCATAGGGCCCAACAACCGCAAGATATCATCATTCAGTTACTTTTACATCAAGGAGAACGCGCCAAAGGAAATACTTGCACGGTACAGCCCCATTGAAGGCAGCCGGCCTGAAGTAAGAATCAATGAAGTGAGCGCAGCAAATGATATCTTCACTGACGAATTCTTCAAGCACAGCGACTGCATTGAACTTTACAACACCACGGACCATGCAGTATCCATATCGGGCATGTATCTTTCAAATGATCCTGACAATCCGACCCTGTTCCGCATACCTGAAACCGATTCGCTGCCGGCATACGGATTCAAGGTGATATGGTGTGACGGCAAGGAGGGCACAACCGGAATCCACGCCCCGTTCAAGCTGAAGAATGCCGAAAGCACTCTGGTGCTGTCAGCTCCTGACCGTTCGTGGGCCGATACGCTGCGCTACAGCATGCATGAGGGCATCCAGAGCATCGGGCTCTACCCCGACGGCGGCAAAAAGCTGTACGTCATGAACAGGCCCACAATTGGCGCAGCCAATTTCCGTTCATGGTTTGACATTACAGAAAAGGAGTCACGCGTCCTGACCGGATACGTTCCTGTCAAATCCGATACAGGAAACAGCCGGATATACAACCTGCTGGGCATGCCTGTGCACACGCCCGTCCATGGGCAGATGTACATCAGGGACGGAAAGAAGTTCTTTTACAGGTAATACTTGTCGAAAAGGGCTCTCAGGCGGGCCTCATCATGGATTATTTCGCGCAGAGCGGCCAGAGAGCTCGCGTTTTCCGACTGCGGGATCCACAGCTTGAGATAGCCGCCGTTATCATATTTTTCATGCATGTGCTCCACCACCCTGTTCCAGTGCCACTCCCTGTCATGGCCGGGGAAATGGGCCATGCCGTACTGCACGGAACGCTTTATGACCAGATCAGGCACAATCTGCCGGTCCGCCTCGGCCACAATACGGCCGTAGATGCTGCGCGGTTCATGGTCCGATGAAGCCCTGTGGTCTTCGGCCGCCTGGGCAACGGTCTCAATCTCACCCGGCGTAAACCACCGTTTCAGATTCACATCGGCCCTGATAATACGGCCCGATTCCAGGTGGTGAGTCTCACGGCCGGCTGTCAGCCCCGTGTCATGGTACGCCGCCGCGGCATACACCATATCGGACTTCACGTCATAGAACTGCGCCATGCGCAGCGATTCGGCAATCACGCTGCGCACATGGTCCTGCCCGTGACCCGCGTCAAAGCTGTCATACATGGGCAGTATGCTGCTCTCTATGTAATCCTGAAGTGTCATCCGGCACAAAGAAGATGTGTAAGAATGGAATCAGTACTGTTCGTCAGTCTCCCAATAGCAGTCACTCTCCGTGTTGTAGACGCGTGTGTCGGAATCTGCATTACTCCAGTTCCTGCAACATCCGTATCAGTTCACGGACATCGTCATCGGAAAGTGCGTTGTCGCTGATGAAGGTATTCAGCAGCGATTTGGCCGAACCGTCAAACAGGCTGTCCTTCAGGTTCTTCAGTGTCCAGCGTGTGTATTCGCCCTTCTCTATCAGCGGGTAGAACACGTGCTTCTTTCCCTCCTGCCTGTGCCCAAGAAAACCCTTCTGCTCCAGAATGCGCATGAACGTCTGTACTGTGGTGTATGCGGGCTTGGGCTCCGGCAGTTCCAGAAGAACGTCATCGACACTGCAATGACGCTTCTCCCAGATTATGTTCATTATGGGCTGCTCCTTATCGGTCAGTGTCTTCATTTTCATAGTCAACAAAAGAAATGGTTGTCCCGGTAGGATTTTTCTTCAACATTATAGCCTTGATTCTTTTTCCATTCGGAAGCACGATGCTGCCATCCTCTTCCACTTTTGCACCCGGTATATTTTTGGCGCATTCCTCCAATGCTTCTCCCTCAATCATCGCAACAGGTATTCCATTCTCATCTTCAACATACAAGGAGTCAGCTATATATCGTGCGTCTTCACCGTCATAAAAATGGGCAGAATTGAAACCGGTTGCGGTATCCTTGTTTATATCAACAATTTCTAACACTTCTATTTTCTGCACAGGCCCGGCTGGTGGTGGAGGCGGTAGCTTGGTTCCTCTCGAAAGAGCTGTTTCCATGTCGAATATATATATATGCATTAAGTCCGGAAGCGCCTTACTGAACATCATATGGCAGCTTACGCGGTATTTCTGTCCCTGGGCCGATGTCAGTTCGACCAGATAAGGCTCACGTTCTGTGGGCACGTTCTGAATTGTATAGGTGCCATCTGGTATGATTTCCTGAATGCTGTTTGATATTTCAACTGCGCCATCGGCTGCTGCCCTGATGATTGCGGGTTGGACATGATCCTCGGAATAGACGCGTACCGTGCTTTCTTCCAGTACAGAGTTCGCAATAAAATACAGGATACCGGCCTTGTTTTCACCGTCTTTCAGCAATGCAGCGTCAAACGGTTTTGTATATAAAGGGCTGTTGACCAAGTTTCTTTCGGGAAACAGTTCATGTATTTTGATCTCTCCTTCAGGCTCTGGAAGGTAGTCAGGATACCTTTTCAGTACAAACGACGGTCTTCTGACACCGTCTGCACCAAACTTCTTCGGTTCGGGAATACAGATGTTGTCCCGCCTGACATACTTCTTCATTTCATTGAGAGTCTGAAGGATCACTTCTTCGGAACTGTTGCGGTCGAATTCCAGACATGCTTTCACATCTGAATAGTCTTCATCCTGTTCGCCCCATGTTACTTTAAGTATTATGCCAATTTCATCCGTACTGTCAATAACGCGTTTGACACGTCCTGTATTGACGTAAATCCGGTCCTGGCTGTTAATCATGACTTTCATGAACTCACCTTCAAAAAAATCATCGAACCATTCGTCAGGCTTGCTGTAGTTGCCTGATGAGAGGATGGACTGGACTTCCGGGGTCAATACCGGTTCTTCCGTAACTGCCGCCTCTTGAGAGACAGTCTCAACAGAGGCCGATGATTTCTGTCTGCAGGCCGATGCCAGCAAAATTGCAAACAATGCGACGGGGAGCATGAGCAGCACACTGATACGCGCCCATGGGGAAGATTGGTTTCGGTTCATCATATTTATACGTTTTTTGGTGGAACAGTCGGCAAAGTTGCTGGTCACGAAGCTGAAACGCTGCTGCAGGGCGGCACGTATCAGGCATGACTGGTAGCGACGGCTGTCATAGCCGTTACGCAGTACGGTGTCATCGGCCTCATATTCGTGAATCTGTTTCAGACTATGTTTAAGCATCCAAGAGGCTGGGTTGAACCACTGAACTGCGCAACACAGAGAGGCTACAACCACGTCTATGGAATGGCGACAGCGTATGTGCGCCTGCTCATGGGCTATGATCTGAGGGCCGTTATCCTCATAGTCACGGCGGCTCATGATTATGGTGCGGTGCCAGCTGGATGGCTGACAGTCAAGGTCCGATAATACCAGCCGCGTACCGTTGGCCAGCGTGCGGGGATTGCGGCGGCTTATTATTTCGGCGCGGACAATTCCCATAAGCAGACGCAGCAGGAAGAATACAGCACCGGCAAGCCAGATAAC
>JAKSIS010000006.1 GCA_024398665.1 Bacteroidaceae bacterium | reverse complement strand
GCAAAGAGGTCAGCGGCAAGGGAGCGGATTTCTGCCGTTACCTGTACGGAGTGTCCCAACTGCGCGGAGGCAAGAAGGTGGAGAAGCCTTACATTGAGGACCCGTACCTTTCCAATCTGTACGACCGTCTCTCAGGTGGCATCAATGATGAGATGGCCAAAAACAAGGATATGGTCACAGCCCCGAACGTGCATTATCTGGACCTTGCCGATGTCGCTCCCGAGAACATACTCCCGACCATTCTGGACCGCTTCAAGGGCAAGACTGTAGTGCTTGACATGTGGGCCACATGGTGCGGATGGTGCATTAAGGGACATCAGGAGATGGCTGGTTACAAGGAGGAGGTCAAGGACAAGGACATAGTGTTCCTGTATCTGACATCGTCAAGCTCGCCGTTTGACCAGTGGATGCATTATACCGCCACAGTCCCGGGCGAGCACTACTACCTGACCGAGGAGCAGGACAAGTACCTGTCCCGCAGCATCTGGGGCACAGGTGGAGTACCTAAGTACGCCATTTTCGATGCTGAGGGCAGTCAGCTCTACAAGCAGCTTGGCTGGGGCGGTCTGGACACAATCAGAGTGGAGATTGACAAGGCACTGGAAAATTAATCGGTTGAACGGAACAGATTCTGATAACGGCCCTAACCATATCGGAACGTATATGGAATCAGCTTACCTACAAGGATACGTTTCGGGTGGTGTTGGTTTTCTTGACAACATTGCACTCAGATTGCCTGTAGGGCCGATTCTTGTGCAATGTTGTCACGCAAATTGGCCAAAAACGGCAAAATCATTGACAACATTGCAGTAAAAACGGCGTTCTGAGCCTTCTGGTTGCAATGTTGTCAGGAGTTGGGCAAACGGAGTTGGAATACGGCTCTAACCATATCAGAACGTATATGGAAACAGCATTCAACAAGCATACGTTTCATCGTTAGAACGTATATGGAAACAGCCTTTATTTGGAATACGTTTGAATGACAGTTTCTTCTTCTTGTGCCACGGGGAGAAGCATATAACAGGAAGAATGAGGAATTGCTGAAAAAGGCAGACAAATAGGAGTACTGATTTCTTTTCAGCATTTTCCAAGAGACATGCTTTGCTTGCCAATATTGCAGCGAAATTGTCCGTAGGGCCAATCTTGTGCAATATTGGCAAGCAAATAGCCTGAAATGGGCAAAATCGTTGCCAATACTGCAGCGAAATGTGTTTTTGAGCCTTCTGGCTGCAGTATTGGCACCAATAAAATCAGCGGCCATATGAAGTATGTTGTTTGGCGCGTGAAACGAATCCGTTCCTGAAATCCTTTGGAATATTCAGTCCTCACCCTCGGATACGGCCTTCCGGGCAGAATGAAGGACGGTCCCTTCCTGGCAGCAGTGTGCCGGAATGGGACCGTCCTGTATGAAGTACGTCCTGAAGGAAGTTACTTGGTGAGCTGGGCGGCCATGTTGGCAGCTGCCCTGCGGCCGTCACCCATGGCAAGGATTACGGTTGCACCGCCGCGGACAATGTCACCGCCTGCAAAGATGGTGGGTATTGATGACTGCATTGAGTCGTTGACTGCAATGGTGTTCTTGCGGCCCAGTTCAAGTCCTTCAACTGACTTGGGTACGATTGGGTTGGGCGATACGCCTACGGCCACAATGACCATGTCAACATCGACCTCGATTGTTTCGCCGGTCGGGACGGGGCTGCGGCGGCCGCTTGCATCGGGCTCGCCAAGAGCCATCTTCTCAAGGACGGCCTTGCCCACGCGGCCGTTCTCGTCGGCCTTGTATTCAATGGGGTTGTGCAGCGTCATGAATTCCACGCCTTCCTCCTTGGCATGCTTGACTTCCTCGAGACGTGCGGGCATTTCCTCTTCGGAACGGCGGTAGACTATCATGGCGCGTTCGGCACCAAGACGCAGTGCTGTGCGGACCGAATCCATTGCGGTGTTGCCGCCGCCTACAATCATCACGTTCTTACCGAATATTACGGGGGTGTCGGACTCCTTGCTTGCGGCATCCATCAGGTTCACGCGGGTAAGGTATTCGTTCGATGACATGATGTTCAGGTAGTTCTCGCCGGGTATGTTCATGAAGTTGGGCAGACCTGCGCCTGAACCTACGAATATGCCCTTGAAACCTTCAGCTTCGAGCTGGCTCACCTGGATGGTCTTGCCTATGATGCAGTCCTTTACGAACTTTACACCCATCTTCTGCAGGTTCTCTATCTCAACGTCAACTATTCTGTTGGGCAGACGGAATTCAGGTATGCCGTACTTGAGCACACCGCCAATCTCATGCAGAGCCTCGAAGACGGTCACGTCGAAACCGTTCTTGGCCATGTCACCTGCAAATGACAGACCTGAAGGGCCTGATCCGATGACAGCGACCTTGATGCCGTTCGGTGCGGCGCACTGCGGAACGGATATGTTGCCGCTTTCACGTTCGTAGTCTGCAGCGAAACGCTCCAGATAACCTATGGCAACGGGCTTCTTGCCCATCTTCAGGTGTATGCACTTGCTCTCGCACTGCTTTTCCTGAGGACATACGCGGCCGCAGACTGCGGGCAGGGCGCTGGTCTTCTTGAGGACCTTTGCGGCTGCAAGGTAGTTGCCGCGCTCAATGTTCTTGATGAATGAAGGTATTTCAATGTTTACAGGGCAGCCTTCCATGCAGGTGGGGTTGGCGCAGTCAAGGCAGCGCTTTGCCTCAAGCAGTGCCTGTTCTTCTGTCAGGCCCTGGTTGACTTCCTCCTTGCGGCTGTGACGGCGGTAGTCGGGAGCGAGTTCGTTCATGACACAGCGGTCAATGTTCGTGCGGTCCTTGGGCTTCATTGTGGCACGCAGGTCCTGGCGCCACTGGGCGTTGCGGTCACAGAGCACCTCCAGCGGCTCAATTTCCATTGCGGCAGCCTTTACGGCGGGCTTTACGGAGTCCGATGCAGCCGGAGCAGCCTGGGCGACAGACTCTTCCAGTTTCTTCATCTCTTCACGCTCAATTTCCTTGAATGCGCCCATGCGCTTCATCATGCCGTCCCAGTCAACCTTGTGGCCGTCAAATTCGGGACCGTCAACGCAGACGAAACGTGTCTTGCCGTCAACCGTGACACGGCAGGCACCGCACATGCCGGTACCGTCAACCATGATGGTGTTCAGTGAAACATCGGTCGGAATGTCATATTTCTGCGTGAGCAGGCAGCAGAACTTCATCATTATGGCCGGGCCTATGGCAATGCACTTGTCAACCTTTTCTCTCTTTATGGCCTCTTCAATGCCAACTGTCACCACACCTTTGTTGCCGTATGAACCGTCATCGGTCATGATGATCACGTCATCGGAAACCTTGCGGACATCGTCCTCAAGTATGATGAGTTCCTTGGTGCGGCCTGCAAGCACTGCAATGACGCGGTTGCCGGCTTCCTTCAGGGCCTTCATGATGGGCAGCATGGGAGCTGTGCCAACGCCGCCGCATGCGCATACCACCGTGCCGAACTTTTCAATATGTGTGGCCTGGCCCAGAGGACCTACTACATCAGTTATGCAGTCTCCAACCTCAAGTCTGCAGAGCTTGTTCGAAGAAAGTCCTATGCGCTGCACGACCAGTGTGATGGTGCCGCGTGCGGTATCGGAGTCCGCAATTGTGAGCGGCATGCGTTCGCCTTTCTCTCCGATGCGGAGTATTACGAAATGTCCGGCCTTGCGTGACTTGGCAATGAGCGGAGCCTCAACTTCAAACTTGAAAACGTTCTCTGAAAACTGCTGTTTGGATACAATCTTATTCATCTTCTGCTTATTGTTCGGAAAATTTCCGGATATCCGGTTTTTGCAGCGCAAATTTACTCATTAAATGCGTTTATGTTTTAATTTTGTGTTACTGAAAATGCGTTTTGTGCGTTTTCTTTTCTAAATTTGTAATTTAATAGACTTTTGATACAAAAACAATGAGTTATCTGCGTTTTGAGAAGACATTCATGACCAACCTTGAGGAAACCCTGCCAAGGGAAATACTCAGAACCAACAGGTCCGGTGCCTACCATTGCACCACTATTGTGGACTGCAACACCCGCAAGTACCACGGCCTGCTAGTCGTGCCTCTGCCGGAACTGGACAACGAACACCATGTGCTCCTTTCCTCACTTGACGAGACCGTGATACAGCACGGTGCTGAATTCGACCTGGCCGTGCACCAGTACTGGGGCTACAACTTCAGCCCCAAGGGCCACAAGTACATACGTGAATTCAACTGTGACAAGGTTCCCACAACAATATACCGTGTGGGCGGCGTGCTCCTGAAGAAGGAGAAGCTTTTCGAGCACAATGAGAACCGCATACTCATACGCTATACCCTGCTGGATGCCCATTCGGAAACGACCCTGCGCCTGCAGCCCTTCCTGGCGTTCCGCAGCGTGCGCCAGTTCACGCATGAGAACAGCGGTGCCAGCCGTGAATACCGTGAAGTGGAGAACGGCATAAGCACATGCATGTACCCCGGCTATCCTGACCTGTACATGCAGCTCAGCAAGGAGAACCGTTTCGTATACCGCCCTGACTGGTACCGCAAGTTCGAATATTCAAAGGAACTGGAACGCGGCTATGAGTTCAATGAAGACCTCTACGTGCCCGGTTACTTTGAAATGGATATAAAGAAAGGTGAGAGCATAGTCTTTTCCGCCGGCATATCGGAAGTGAAGACAAAGGGACTGAAACGCACGTTCACCATTGAAGCGAACGAACGCACTCCCCGTGACAACTTCTACCACTGCCTCAAGAACGCCGCCCACCAGTTCCATTACAAGTATGACGGCCGCCACTACATCCTGGCCGGATACCCCTGGTTCAAGTGCCGTGCCCGTGACATGTTCATCTCACTTCCCGGCCTGACACTTGCGCTGGGTGAGAAATGGGAGTTCGAATCAGCCATGAACACCGCACAGGACGCCCTGCGCAGTTTCATGAAAGGCAGTCCGTCCAGGCTTCAGATATATGAGACCGATGCCCCGGATGTCATGCTGTGGTGCATATGGGCCATACAGCAGTATGCTAAGGCCACATCGGACAGCCAAGCATGGGACAGGTACGGCAAGCTGCTGGTCGATATCACTGACTTCCTGCGCCACAACCGCCACTACAATTTCTTCGTGCACAGCAACGGACTGGTCCACGTCAACGGAAAGGACAAGGCTGCGACATGGATGAATTCCACCGCAAACGGTGTCCCGGTGATACCCCGTACCGGCTATGTGGTGGAAATAAACGCGCTGTGGTACAATGCGCTGATGTTCGTGGCTGATTTGTCGGGCAAGTTCGGCAAGCCGGACTACGCAAAGCGCCTGGAGACACTTGCCGGCAATGCCGGAAAGTCATTCGTAAGGACTTTCCTGAACCAGTACGGCTATCTGTATGACTTTGTGGACGGCGGCACTCCTGACTGGAGCGTCCGTCCCAACCAGATATTCGCGGCCGCACTTGACTATTCGCCGCTTGATCTGAAACAGAAGAAGGCCATAGTCGATATTGTGACAAGGGAACTTCTTACGCCCAAGGGCCTGCGCTCGCTCAGTCCCAAGAGCCTGGGCTACAATCCCAATTACGTAGGTCCGCAGCGTGAGCGTGACTATGCCTATCATCAGGGTACGGCATGGCCGTGGCTGGCCGGATTCTATTTCGAGGCGTACCTGAAGGTCTTCAAGATGAGCGGGCTGTCATTCGTGGAGCGCCAGATGATAGGTTATGAGGATGAAATGACTTCACACTGCGTGGGTTCGCTGCCCGAACTCTTTGACGGCAACCCTCCGTTCAAGGGACGCGGCGCCGTTTCATTCGCCATGAATGTGGCCGAGATACTGAGAACAATCAAGATTGTCAATGAATTTGAGTAATACGATATGAAAGTGCTGATGTTCGGCTGGGAGTTCCCGCCCCATATTCTTGGAGGACTGGGTACGGCCAGCTACGGATTGACAAGGGGACTGGCCCAGCAGGGCGGCGTGGACATTACATTCTGCCTGCCCAAGCCCTGGGGCGACGAGGACCACAGTTTCATGAAGATTGTAGGAATGAACACGGTGCCTGTGGTATGGCGCAACCCTTCAAAGGAGGCGGTCCAGGCCAGGTATCCGTGGATGGATGCCCAGGACTACTTCACGTTCCGTGACCACATTTATTCCGATTTCAGCAATATCTATACCGATGACCTGGGCTGCATAGGCTTCTCGGGCCGGTATCCGGACAACCTGCATGAGGAGATCAACAACTATTCGATAGTGGCCGGTGTCGTGGCGCGCAGCATGGATTTCGACATAATCCATTCCCATGACTGGCTTACATATCCCGCAGGCATACATGCCAAGCAGGTGAGCGGCAAGCCCCTGGTCATACACGTCCATGCCACAGACTTTGACCGCAGCCGCGGCAATGTGAACCCTACGGTCTATGCCATTGAGAAGAACGGCATGGACTATGCTGACCACATAATGTGCGTGAGCGAACTGACCCGCCAGACAGTAATAAACAAATACCACCAGGACCCCCGCAAGGTCTCCACAATGCACAACGCCGTGGAACCGCTGCCCCAGGAAATCCAGGACATAGTGCCGCAGAAGAAACCGCATGAGAAGGTCGTGACTTTCCTGGGCCGCATAACCATGCAGAAGGGACCTGAATATTTCGTCGAGGCCGCCGCACTGGTGCTGAAACGTACTCATGACATCCGTTTCTGCATGGCCGGAAGCGGTGACATGATGAACGCCATGATACGCCTGGCCGCCGAACGCGGCATAGCAGACCGTTTCCATTTCCCGGGTTTCATGAAGGGCCGTCAGGTCTATGAATGCCTCAAGGCAAGTGACGTGTACATAATGCCGTCAGTGTCGGAACCGTTCGGCATATCTCCGCTTGAGGCCATGCAGTGTGAAGTGCCGACAATCATTTCCAAACAGTCCGGCTGCGCTGAAATCCTGGAGAAATGCATCAAGGTTGACTACTGGGACATATATGCCATGGCCGATGCCATATACTCAATCTGCAACAATCCGTCGCTGTACGAATATCTCAAGGTTGAGGGAAAGAAGGAGGTCGATGCCATAACCTGGGACAAGGTGGGGCAGCGCATACTGAACCGCTACAGAAAGATTCTGGGCATGAAATGAATAATGAACTGAATAACTGAAAACGACATATGAAAACAATCTGCCTTTATTTTGAGATCCATCAGCTGATACATCTTAAAAGGTACCGTTTCTTCGACATCGGAACAGACCACTACTATTATGACGACTATGCCAACGAGACATCGATAACCGGCATTGCTGAGAATTCCTACATTCCGGCTCTGCGCACGCTCATAGACATGGTTCGTGAAAGCCAGGGGGCTTTCAAGGTGGCGCTGTCACTGTCAGGCGTGGGCCTGGAGCAGCTGGAACGCTACGCTCCGCAGGTTATAGACCTGCTGCAGGAACTGGCCGGCACCGGCTGCTGCGAATTCATTGCCGCACCATATTCACACGGTCTGTCATCACTGGCACCGAACGGTGAGGCCTGTTTCCGTGAGGAGACGAAACGCCTGGTGGAAAAGGTCAACCAGCTGTTCGGCCAGCGTCCCAAGGTGTTCTGCAATTCGAACATGATCTATGATGACGAGATAGGTTCACTGGTGGCTGACATGGGTTTCAAGGGCATACTGACCGAAGGTGCGTCGCACATACTGGGTTGGAAGAGCCCGCATTACCTGTACCATTGTGTCCTGAACCCGTCACTCAAGGTCTTTACACGTGACTACAAGCTGTCCGATGACATCAGTCTCCGTTTCTCGAATCCGTCATGGGAGTCATATCCCCTGATGGCCGACACATATGCTGACTGGATAGCTTCCAGCCCGGAAGAGGACGGCGTGTTCAGCATATGCATGGAACTGTGTGCACTTGGAATATACCAGCCGCTCAGTTCACATGTCCTTGATTTTCTGCGCAGCCTGCCTGAGCAGTGCCGTCAGCGCGGCATAGGATTCGCAACCCCGTCGGAAGTGATCAGGACACACAAATCCGTTTCCGCAGTTGAGGTCCCGTATCCCATGTCATGGAACGATGAGGAGCGTGACATAAGCTGCTGGCTGGGTAACGTCATGCAGCGTGAGGCTTTTGAAAAGCTGTATTCGATAGGCGAACGCGTGCTGCTTAGCGGTGACAGGCACCTGCGTCAGGACTGGGACTATCTGCAGGCCAGCAACAACCTGCGTTTCATGACCACCAAGAACAATGCGGTGTCAATGGACCGCGGAATATACGAATCGCCGTATGACGCGTTCACCAACTACATGAACATTCTGGGTGACTTCATGCAGCGCGTGAACTGGGCACTGCCGCAGGATATGGAACTGGAGGAACTGAATGCCTTCCAGACCACCATACGCAACCAGGACAAGAAGATACAGTCACTTGAAAAGCAGGTGGCAAGGCTCAAGTCAGCGCAGGTGACAAAGAAGGAACCCAGGAAGTGAAATGATAATAACAAGAAGGCAGGATCCTGACCCGGCAATGCCGGTCCTGATCCTGTCTTTTTTATATGGTACGTTCCGGGTTACGGAATGACTACCGTGGGCTTGAATGTCTTGGCCTCTTCAGGAGTGACCTGGGCGTATGCTATGATGATGACAGTGTCGCCTATTGAAACCAGGCGGGCTGCCGCACCGTTCAGGCAGATGCACTTGCTGCCGCGTTCTCCGCGTATGACATAAGTCACAAGGCGGGCTCCGTTGGTCACGTCGACCACGTGGACCTGCTCTCCGTCAATTATTCCGGCGGCGTCCATCCAGTTGCCGTCAATTGTGATGCTGCCTATGTAGTTGATGTTGGCATCGGTCACCTTTACACGGTGAAGCTTTGATTTGAGAACTGTAAGCAGCATTATTCCTTGTATTTTATGTTGTCAATTAGGCGTACCTTGCCGCAGTGCACCGTGACGCATCCTACAATGTATGATGATTCATCCCAGTGGCTGACAGGCTGCAGGGTGTTGCCGTCAACTATTTCGTAATATTCCACTTCAAGGCCGTCAAAGGAATTGATGGTGTCTATGACGTACTGGCGGGTGGATGCCAGAGTGTGCCTGCGTGCATAGATGCGGCTCTCGAACAATGTGTGCGATATGTTTGCGGCCAGCTTGCGTTCAGCCTTGGAGAGAAGCGTGTTGCGTGAACTCAGGGCCATTCCGTCCTCTTCACGGACAATGGGGCAGCCTACGATTTCAACTTTGAGACCAAGCTGGCGTACCATTTCGCGGATAATGGCCAGCTGCTGGAAATCCTTTTCGCCGAAATATGCGCGGTCCGGTTCCACAGCATAGAAAAGTTTGCTTACAATCTGTGCCACACCGTTGAAATGACCCGGGCGGTTGGGACCCTCCATGACCTTGTCCAGCGGCGTGAAGTCGAACTGGCGGGTGTCAGGCTCGGGGTACATCTCCTCAACTGAAGGTGCGAATACGTACTGTGCTCCCACACTGTCAAGAAGCCTGCAGTCAGCTTCCATTGTGCGTGGATAGTTCTTCAGATCGTTCTTGTCATTGAACTGGGTGGGATTGACGAAATCACTTACCACTGTAATGTCGTTCTCCGCAACGCTGCGGCGGACCAGTGACGCGTGGCCCTCATGAAGGGCTCCCATTGTGGGCACAAGTCCCACTGTCTTTCCGGCCATGCGGCCGTCTTCAAGAGCTGCCTTGAGCTCCCTGACTGTTGTGATAATTTTGACCATAGCTGAATAACCTGCCTTTACGGCATGCTGTAGTGCGTAAAGGCCCGCAAAATAAGTCATAATTTATGTAATTTCAAAAGTTTCAGTCAAACGGCTTGCTAAAATCATTGATTTTTTCTATATCTTTGCAAGGTTAAAGCGTAACATACCCTATGAGCGATAAGAAAATACTATTCATTTCCGACCAGATTGCCCCGTTCACAAGCCAGTCCGACATGGCTGAATACTGCAGGCCGCTTTTGCAGTTCACACAGAATCGCGGCAATGAAATACGTGCCTTCATGCCCAAGTGGGGTTCCATAAACGAACGCCGCAACCAGCTGCATGAAGTGATCCGTCTGTCGGGTATGAATCTGATAATCGATGATACAGACCATCCGCTTATTATTAAGGTGGCATCGCTTCCGGGAGCAAAGATTCAGGTTTACTTCATTGACAATGACGACTATTTCCAGAACCGTCTCATGGTTCATGACCGTGACGGCGCCGAATATCAGGACAATGACGAACGCGCCATATTCTTTGCCCGCGGCGTGCTTGAAACCGTGAAGAAACTGCGCTGGAGCCCGGACATCATTCACTGTCACGGATGGCTGTCGGCGTTCATTCCGCTTTACGTCAAGACCGGTTACCGTGAAGAGCCTGCATTCCGCGAATCGAAGATTGTCTATTCGCTTTATGACAAGGCTTTTGACAATTCCATGCGCGACAATCTTCCGCAGCTGCTTCCCGCAAAGGACATGCAGGTTTCCGACTGCGGCACGTTTGAAACTCCGATAGGTTTCAGTTCCCTCATGAAGAAGGCCATAGACTTTTCAGACGGAATAATCTGTCAGACAGCCGGTGTGGATCCCGGACTTGCACAATATGCCAGAGAAAAGAACCTGCCTGTGCTTGACTTCAACCCCGACGGAATGGAAGCACAGGCCACAAATGATTTTTACGACAAACTATGAATGTCAAAATGCTGGCCTGCAGCATTCTTGCAGGACTGTTTCTGATATCTTGTGACGATGATACATCCGGTCTGGGAGGATCACTGATCCCGGACAGTGATATGATAAAGGTCAGTGAGCAATCCTATTTCGCCGTTTCACGCACCATCCTGTCACCGGATTCCATTCTGGCCAAGACGACACAGTGCAACATAGGACATTATACTGACCCGTTGAACGGTACTGTGTACCATTCCGATTACCTGACACAGCTGAACTGTCCGGAGAACTTTGCGTTTCCCGATTCGGTGTTCGGTATAGGCGGTTTCAATTTCCCGGACTGGTTCAAGGAGAAGATGGAAGGGGTAAAGCCGTATTATGCCAATCTCAGGATATACTATACAAGCTTTTTCGGCGATTCCACAAACACCATTGACATTGACGTCTTCCCGCTTGATAAAATGATTGATGCGGGAAAACGCTACTATCCTGGCATTGACCCTTCGGAATTCTATGACTGTACGTCTGCACCCATTGCCAGTATGACCCTGTCAGCCCTGAATTTCCTGGATTCCGATTCGGCCAGAAACGAATCCTCCAGTTATTACCCTTCGGTGAGCATCAGACTTCCGGATGAATTCGCTTTTGAAATTCTTGACAAGTATTACCAGCAGGGTGGTCCTGAAAAGTGTTTCAGGGACGCATCGGCCTTTATGGAAAACATATGCAAGGGATTCTACCTGCGCTGCTCGCGCGGTGACGGAACTGTCATCTACATAGACAAGTCAGTGCTTGAAGTCAATTTCAAGTGCATAGACCCGGAGAATCCGGATCAGGTAAGTTCTTACATGGCGGAATTCTCAGGCAACAATGAAGTGATGCAGATGAACTGTTTCAGCTGGACCGGGCTGGACACTCCGCTGTCTGATCCCACCTGCACCTGGGTGCTTTCACCTTACGGTCTGCTCACTGAGATTACGCTTCCGGTTGACGAAATGAAGAATGAGAGCGGTGTCGTGCTGAACAGCGCCACGTTGAGCCTGTCAAGCATGGTGACTCCTTCGCAGCGTATCAGGCCTTCGGCTCCTCCAAGACTGATGCTTGTCAGGAAAGATGTCGCATCGGCCTTCTTTGATGACAACAAGAGCGTTGACAACATTGAATCGTTTGGAGCCGTATACACCTCAAAGACAGGCGTGTACACATTTGCCAACATAGCCCCGCTCATAGAGAAGGCTTACAGTGACCGCGCTGAATGGCTTGAAGATAAAGGGCTGCAGGACAATGCTGCAAGCCGTGCCGCATACGCCGCAGAAAGGCCGGATTGGGACAAGGTCATGCTGATACCCATCACTCCACAGTATGACGCCAACAACAGTATTATAGGCTACATAGTTGATTTGAAAATGCGTCAGCTGAAACTGGTGGGCGGTCCGCAGGGACAGAAACTGAAAATTAAGACAATCTATTCCAGACAATAAACAAGACGGCGTAAGCAACAAAAATACCGGGCGGCCTGTTTGGACCGCCCGGTATTTTTCCTGTTTTCCGCACTATTTCGTGACCGTTGCATCAATGTGCCCTACAACTATCTGAGAGGAGGAATGATGGCTTGATTTGGGTGTCCCACGACAAATCGCTACCTTCGTGGTATGTTTGTCCGAAGGAAGCAGAACAAGAGTGGAACCACCTCGATACAGGTAATCGCAAAGGTGGACGGCAAGTACCGTCTCCAGAAGTCCTTCGGCAGCAGCCGTGACGAATCCATACTGGCTTCTCTGGAGCGTCAGGCCCGCCAATGGGCGGACGAACACGAGTTCGGAGAGGAACTGTTTGCCCCTGAAGGTGCTGAGGAATACGATGCCATCTTTGCCGGCATCGGTCAGGATCAGCTCCGCCTTGTCGGACCTGACCTCATTTACGGCCGTCTGTTCGACAAGATAGGCTTCGGTTCCGTACGGACAAGCGATAATGAGATATTCAAGAGTCTCGTGGTCACACGCCTATACCGGCCCGGGAGCAAGCTGAAAACCTTGCGGTACATGGCCTACTTCATGAACAAGTACTACGATGAGGACAAGATATACCGTTTTCTTGACGAACTGTGCTGGAGGCCCGAATCAAAACGCCGGAAAGCATCTTACGATGTAAAGCACGAAGTGGAACAGGTAACATACAACCAGACCAGAAAGGTTCTTGGCGGCAGTGTGGCGGTAGTATTCTATGACACAACCACTATGTACTTCGAGTCCCGTGAGGACGATGTCCGCATCCCCGGCTGGTCCAAGGACGGGAAGAATGCCAATCCGCAGGTAGTTCTCGGCCTACTGGTGGGTCCCGGCGGCAATCCGATAGGCTACGAGATACATCCCGGTAACACTTATGAAGGCCATACGATGATTCCCATCATCGAGAAACTGCAGCAGCGTTTCGGCTTTCCAAAGCCGATAGTCGTGGCTGATGCAGGTCTGCTGAGCAAGGAGAACATCCGTGATCTGGAGGACGGAGGCTACGAGTACATCCTCGGTGCGAGAATCCGTTCGCAGAGCGAGCAGTTCAAGGAACGGGTCGCATCGTTGAACCTGTCCAACGGACAAAGCGCAAGCATCAGACTTACAGAAAGCAGAAGAATGGTGGTCACAATGAGCGATGCCCGTGCAAGAAAGAACGCCGCTGACAGGGACAGAGGCCTCAAAAGGCTCGAGAAACGCTTCAGGACGGACAAACTTACGAAAGACAAGTTGAACAACCGTGGCTACAACCGCTTCCTCGTTATGACGGGAGACGCATCCATCAGAATCGACTATGACAAGGTTGCAAGAGACGAACGGTTGGACGGATACAAAGGATATACGACCAACAGCAGCCTCCCGGATGACAGAATCATTGAAGAATATGGGTATCTGTTCATGATTGAGCGTGCCTTCCGCTTCTGCAAGACTGACTTGGACATCAGGCCGATGTACCATCGTTTGTTTAACAGGATAGAGGCCCACGTCTGCATCTGCTTCGTTGCTTATACTATCATGCTGGAGTTGGAGCGTATCCTTAAATCTGCCGGATCGAAGATCTCGCTTGATAGAGCGCGTTTCCTTGCCGAGAAAATATACCAGATAGACTACGTCAACCCATATGACAAGAAGAGTAAGTCAGTACTCCTTCATACCAAGGAGCAACCGGAAGTCACCGAACTGCTAGACCTCATCTCAGCCAACTGCTAAAATGGGTGTCCCATTGCGGAAAACAGGAAAATACCGGGCGGCCTGTTTGGACCGCCCGGTATTTTTCTATAGCTGTGTTGATTGTCAGCCCAGCATTGTGAGCAGGATACCTGCTGCAACGGCTGAACCTATCACACCTGCAACGTTCGGACCCATGGCATGCATGAGCAGGAAGTTGCTGGGGTTCTCCTCCTGGCCTACGGTCTGTGATACGCGGGCGGCCATTGGAACGGCACTTACGCCTGCTGAACCGATAAGCGGATTGATCTTCTCCTTTGAGAACACGTTCATGAGCTTTGCAAGCAGGATACCGCCTGCAGTACCCATGCTGAATGCTACGATACCCATTGCCAAAATCATCAGGGTCTTGATGTTTAGGAATGTGTCAGCTGTAGCGGTAGCACCTACGGTAAGACCCAGGAATATCACGACAATGTTCATGAGCTCGTTCTGCATGGTCTTGCTCAGACGGTCAACAACGCCGCATTCCTTTGCAAGGTTACCCAGCATGAGACAGCCGATAAGAGGTGCTGCATCGGGCAGGATGAGTGAAACGATGGCTGTGATGGCAATCGGGAAGATGATCTTCTCGGTCTTGCTTACGGGACGCAGCTGGCTCATCTTGATGGCGCGTTCCTTCTTTGTGGTCAGGGCCCTCATGATAGGCGGCTGGATGACCGGAACAAGTGCCATGTAGGAATATGCTGCAATGGCTATGGGGCCAAGCAGATGCGGGGCCAGTTTCGATGTCAGGAAGATCGATGTGGGACCGTCAGCACCGCCGATGATACCGATAGAACCGGCTTCAGCGGGTGTGAAGCCCATAGCGTTTGCGCAGAGGAAGGTAATGAAGATACCCAACTGTGCGGCAGCGCCCAGAAGAAGGCTCTTGGGGTTGGCAATCAGGGGACCGAAGTCCGTCATGGCACCTACGCCCATGAAGATAAGGCACGGATAGATGCCGGCCTTAACGCCTATGTAGAGTATGTCAAGCAGACCGCCTTCCTTCATGATGGTACCATAGCTGTGGTAGGCGGGGCTGTTTGCGTCAAGAAAAGCGACCCAGAGGTCGTTATGGAACATGCCGGCCTGCGGCAGGTTCGTCAGGAGCATACCGAAAGCTATGGGCAGGAGCAGCAGCGGTTCGTACTGCTTCTTGATGGCCAGGTAGAGCAGGAAGAAACTGAGAATGATCATCAGTCCCTGCTGCCAGGTCATGTTCATGAAGCCCATGCTTCCAAAAAATCTGATAATATCTTCCATGCTGTATTATCTGATTATCCGAGAACCATGAGAAGGTCTTCCTGCATGACAGACTGTCCTGCGCTTACGACGATCTTCGTTACCTTTCCGTCCTGTTCTGCCTTGATGGCGTTCTCCATCTTCATGCTTTCAAGAGTAAGCAGGGTGTCACCCTTCTTTACGTCCTGGCCTTCAGAAACCATGACCTTGATCACTGAACCGGGCAGGGGGCTTACAACCTTGATTCCGCCGGCGGGAACATCGGCCTTTGCTGCGGCCTTGGGTGCGGGAGCTGCGGCGGGAGCTGCCTTGGGAGCGGGTGCTGCTGCGGGAGCCGGAGCTGCGGCAACTGCAACGGTTTCAATCTCGAGAAGCTTGTCGTCCTGCATGACGTTCTTGCCGGGCTCTACGAAGACAGCCTTTACGGTACCGTCAGCTTCAGCGCAGACGTTGTTCTCCATCTTCATCGATTCCATGGTCAGAAGGATATCACCCTTCTTGACAGCCTTGCCGGCTGCTACCAGAACCTTCATGATTGAACCGGGCAGCGGTGACTTTACGGTCATCAGGCCACCGGGCTGTGCGGCTGCTGCAGGAGCGGCTGCTGCGGAGCGGCGTACTGCTGCTGCGGGAGCTTCTTCTTTCTCTATTTCGACCTTGTAGGACTTGCCGTCAATTGTGACTTCGGCAAAGTTGTCCTCAAGTTCATTGACGGCGGCAGTGTACTGCTTGCCGTCTATTGTGAATTTGAATTCTTTCATTACTTACTTGATAATTTAACGATGCAGGTTGTTCATACCGTAGAGCTTTGAATTCCATGGGGAATAGCTGCGCTCCACATTCTTGATGGTAATCTGTGTGGGCTCTTCATCATGAACTCCATTGAAATAGAGATGCAGTGCCATGGCGATGGCTGCAACCGGCATTTCATCGGAATCCTTCCCTGAGGCCGATGCGGCAGGTGACTGAACTGCGGGTGCAGCCACTGCGGCGGCCTTGGGAGCCTTGGGGGCGGTGATGCGGCTTACAACTGCACCGAGTCCCTTGAGGATGAAGATGAGCACAATGAGCAGGAGAATGACCATGCCGAATCCCACTCCTGTGACCAGCCATGTAAATCCATTAACTGTTAATGCTGTCATAGCTGATAGTGTTTAGAGTGGAATGTTGCTGTGCTTCTTGAGCGGGTTGGTCAGACGCTTGGTCTGCAGCTGCTCGAATGCGCGTACAACGCGTGCACGGGTGAAGCGTGGCTCAATCACATCGTCAATATAGCCGCGGTTGGCAGCCTGGTAGGGTGAAGCGAACTTGTCCTTGTATTCGGCCTCCTTTTCGGCAATGAACTTCTTCTTCTCTTCGGGATCCTCGATGGCCTTGAGAGCCTTGGCTTCGAGAACGCCTACTGCACCGCTGGCACCCATGACAGCAATCTCAGCATTGGGCCATGCGTAGCACAGGTCACCGCGCAGCTGCTTGCAGCTCATTACGATGTGGCTGCCGCCGTAGGACTTGCGGACTGTTACGGTTACCTTCGGAACTGTAGCCTCGCCGTAAGCGAACATCAGCTTTGCGCCGTGGTCGATGATGCCTGCATACTCCTGACCTGTACCGCAGAGGAATCCCGGAACGTCAACGAGTGTCAGAATCTGGATGTTGAAAGCGTCGCAGAAGCGTACGAAACGGGCTGCCTTGCGTGATGCATCGCAGTCAAGAACGCCTGCAAGCCAGCTCGGCTGGTTGGCGATGATACCGGTTGAACGGCCGTTGAAACGTGCGAAACCGCAGATGATGTTCTTTGCGAAATCCTTCTGGACCTCCATGAAGTCACCGTTGTCTACGATTGAGTAGATGATGTTCTTCATGTCGTAAGGCTTGTTGGGATCAGCTGGAACCATGTCGTTCAGGGCGTCCTCAAGACGTGCGGGGTCATCGGCGCATTCAATCTTGGGAGCCTCTTCCATGTTGTTCTGGGGAATGAAGCTGATGAGACGGCGTATTTCCTGCATTGCCTCGTCTTCAGTGGCTGCAACGAAATGGGTTACGCCTGACTTGGTGGCGTGAACCTTGGCGCCGCCCAGCTGTTCAACTGTGACGTCCTCACCTGTAACGCTCTTTACAACCTTGGGACCGGTGATGAACATGTATGAGTTCTGTTCGGTCATCATGATGAAGTCAGTCAGGGCAGGGCTGTACACTGCACCGCCGGCGCAGGGGCCGAATATGACTGAAATCTGGGGAACCACGCCCGATGCGAGTATGTTGCGTTCGAAAATCTCAGCGTAACCTGCAAGTGCGCATGCGCCCTCCTGGATACGTGCACCGCCTGAATCGTTCAGTCCGATGATGGGTGCGCCCAACTTCATGGCCATGTCCATGACCTTGCAGATCTTCTGGGCCATTGTCTCTGACAGAGAACCGCCTATTACTGTTGCGTCCTGTGCGAACACGAACACCAGACGGCCGTCAATGGTACCTGAACCTACGGCAACGCCGTCACCCAGGAACACTTTCTTCTCCATACCGAAGTCATTGCAACGGTGTGTGAGGAACATGTCAATCTCTTCAAACGATCCCTCGTCAAGAAGCATGTTTATACGCTCACGGGCAGTGTAGCTGCCTTTTGCGTGATGCTTCTCAATTGCCTTTTCGCCGCCGCCGGCAAGAGCCTGGGCGCGCTTTTCTACCAGCTTCTGAAGCTTGCTGTTTTCCATTTTATATTTCTTATTTGGGTTGTTCGCAAAGTTCTGTCAGCACACCGCAGGTGTTTTTCGGATGCAGGAAACCTATCATAAGGTTCTCAGCACCCTTTCTGGGCTGAACGTCAATGAGGCGGATGCCTGCAGCTTCAGCTTCCTTGAGTGCTTCGGCCACGTTTTCAACGTTGAAAGCAACATGGTGGATGCCGCCCTTGCCGCCGTTCTTCTCAATGAACTTGGCAATGGTTGATTCGGGACATGTGGGTTCAAGAAGTTCGATCTTGGTCTGTCCTACTTTGAAGAATGCGGTCTTGACCTTCTGGTCAGCGACTTCCTCAATGCTGTAGCACTTGCTGCCGGTTAAAAACTCGAAGAAAGGCATGGTCTCCTCAAGTGAGGTTACGGCTATGCCGAGATGCTCAATGTGTGAAGGTTTCATAAAGCTTGATATTAATGTTAGTGATAAAATTCCCTTTTTAGGTTTGCAAAGGTACTCTTTATACCTTAAAATAAAAAGCAAATGAAGCGGCACTTTTCCACAAATTGCGAAAGGCGGCGGGCCGGGCGACATGTCTACCGGCCCATTTCCACTATGAAACGGACGTTCAGCTGACGTCCGGTCTGGTAGTTGGGAACGGCGTACTGCGTTCCGGTAACGTCAGTAATCCAGTAATATGAACTGACGTTGTTTATTCCAAGCAGGTTCAGACACTCAACCCCCAGCCATGCATCTTTGAAAAATGCTGACTTTCCGTAGTAATGGGGATGCTTGCTGCCGTCATAGACCTTATAGGCAAGCCCTATGTCGGCGCGCTTGTAGGCGGGGGCACGGAACACCTGCTTCTCGCGGCCGCTGTGAGTGGGGCCGAAAGGCAGTCCTCCGGCAATGCTGCAGCGCAGTGACATCTTCCAGAAATCTCTGCGCGGGAATGTATCAGTGAAGTAGAGTGACATGCCGTACCGCTGGTCAGTAGGCCGTGGCAGCCACTTGCCGGAAATCTTTTCGCGGGCGTTCATGAGCGAAAGCGTGAACCATGACTGTGTGCCTGGAACGAATTCGCCGAACAGTTTCATGTCAATGCCGGCCGCATATCCTGAAGCACAGTTCTCTCCGTAGTAAACTATTCTTACATTATCGAGATTGTACGGAATCAGGTCGCTGAATTTCTTGAAATACATTTCAGCGGTGAACTTGAACGGACGGTCAAACACGCGGAAGTCATAGTCGCCTCCCAGCACGAACTGCAGCGAGCGCTGTGAACGTATATTCCTGTTCAGCCTAACTTCATACGTTCCGCCGGTACATACCGTATCCTTCAGTTCCTTGTAGAACGGCGACTGGCAGTACAGTCCAGTGGAAAAGCGGAATGTGAACGCGTCATTGAATTCGGGGCTGTACCCCAGTGTCAGTCTGGGGCTTACCGTCAGTTCGTCATTCCAGCTCCAGTATGAAGCCCTGACACCGGCGTTGACGGTCAGCAGGCCGCCCGGCACGTATGCCCTGTAGGTGTCCAGAATATAGGCCGATGCCCTGTCGCTGCTTATTTCCTGATCGGATTTCAACGAGTAGATCATCTGCATGGGGCCTGACTGCGTGTGGGGCAGGGTGTAGCCGGCCGAATCACGCATTTCCCATTCGCGCATGTGGTCCGTCACGCTTTCGCGGCGGTATTCGGCTCCCCACTGCAGGGTTCCGGCAATGTCACTCAGGTGTGTGCCGGAAAGGCTTGCAGTGCGCACCTGCGTGCTGAGACGGTTGCGCGCATGCTGCATGAACGTACCTACGGCCAGTTCGTCAGTGCCGCCGCTTTCGTCCAGCCAGTACTGGCTTGCAATGTCGAACGATTCGTTCTCGCGGCTGTCGAATGCGGCCAGATTAAGGCGCAGGAAACTGTATTCACCCAATTTCCGCCTTATGTCAAACGCGCCTGAAAAGGTATTGAAACGGTCATTCTCCCAGCCGTCAAAGTATACCTTGAAATGATGCGGGTTTTCAGACGTGCCGAATGATGTGTTCCGTGCTGATGGGGTGAAACGGTAGTTGTTGCGGGCTATGTTTCCTATGAACCCCATTTCCCAGCTGTCGGTGGGAGTCCATGAAAGGGAGGTCTGGACATCAAGGAAACGCGGGTCATATTCGCCCTTGGTGTCAAGCGTGCCCAGCAGGCTGCCTGTTGTCTTGTAGCGTACTCCCAACATGGCGCTGAACCTGTCATTGCCGCCGCCCACGTATGCGCTGGCTCCCAGCAGACTGGCGGAAACGGTTGATTCGAAACCTTCAGGCCTGCGGTAGGTGATGTCCAGGACCGATGACATGCGGTCGCCGTACGAGGCATCGAACCCGCCTGTGGAAAACCGTATGGACCCGACCATGTCGGGATTTATGAAACTCAGGCCTTCCTGCTGTCCGGCGCGTACCAGTAGCGGACGCAGAATCTCCGTGCCGTTCACATACACGCTGTTCTCATCAAAATTGCCGCCGCGTACGCTATACTGGCTGGACAGTTCGTTGTGGCTGCTCACTCCGGCCTGCGACTGGATCATGGATTCTACGGAACCGCCGTTCACATCGGCCCCGAAACGCAGTCCGCTGGCGTCAAGCTGCTGCATGCCGCCGGTCTGGCGCCGGGTGTCACGCACTTCAACGTTTTCCAGACTGTAGCCTATTGACGGAAGCGTAATGTCAAGCGTTATGCTGTCACCGGGGTTTACCAGTGTGCGGCGGCGGGTTTCGTGCCCCATCATACGGAAAGTCAGGCGCACGGTGTCGTCAGGGGTTGTCACGATAAGCGAGTACCGGCCTTTCAGGTCCGATATGGCTGACTGCATGGTGCGTTCCTCATTGACGGTGGCCAGTTCGACCGCATCGCCGTGTTCGTCAGTGATGCGTCCTGAAATGCGGACACGGATGGCTTGCACCGGCAGTGCGGCGCAGAAGAGAACCGTCAGGAACGCTGACACGAACCTGGCGTGGCATATGTACCTTCCTGTTGCCATTTTCACCTTATTAACGCGAAATAATGGCTGAAAGTATATTGGAGGCGCAGTTTTCTTGCTATATTTGCGACAATAAACAAAAGTGGATTATGGAAAAATTCAGCGCACTGATAGCAAACAGGCGCAGCATGCGCAAGTTCACGGAGGAAAAGCTTACCGATGAACAGAAAAGGACCATACTCAGGGCGGCGCTCATATCACCTACGGCAAAGAACAACCGCGGATGGGAGTTCGTGGCAGTTGATGATACGGCTGTACTGAAGACCCTTTCGCAGTGCCGTGCCATGGGGTCGGGCTTCCTGGCCGAATGTGCGTTCGCGGTTGTGGTGCTGGGTGATCCCTCAAAGTCCGACTGCTGGATTGAGGACTGCTCCATTGCCGCCATTGACATGCAGCTGCAGGCCGAGGACCTGGGTCTGGGAGCCTGCTGGTGCCATATGCGCGGCCGTGCCAGTGCTGAAGGGAAACCTACAAGGCAGACAATTGCGGAACTTTTCGGTGTGCCGCAGCAGTATGAACCGCTGTGCATAATAGGATTCGGATACAAGAATATGGAACGCAAGCCCTATGATGATGACAAGATAGAGTGGGGCAAGGTTCACTGGGGAAAATTCTGAAGAATGAGGATAGCGCTGGTCGGTGCAGGGAATGTTGCAACATGCATGGGACCGCGGCTGAAGGCTGCGGGACATGACATTGTGTGCGTATACAGCCGTACCATGCAGTCGGCATCGGTCCTTGCCGGAAGGCTTGGCACTGAGGCTGTCACGTCACTGGCTGACATGCCCCAGGCCGATGTATACCTGACCATGCTCAAGGATGACGCTCTGCTGGAACTGGCTGCTGACATTGTCCGCGGCAGGGAGAAATCGCTGTTCCTGCATACTGCCGGCAGCATTCCCATGTCGGTATGGACTGATGCCGGCGCACGGGACTGCGGCGTTCTGTATGTAATGCAGACATTCTCGAAGACCAGTGTGATAGAGTGGGGGGAAGTCACGGCATTCATCGAGGGTGCATCGGATTCCATAAGGGAACTGGCACTGTCGCTGACCCCGAATGTGGTGGGCCTTAGTTCGGACGGACGCCGCAGGCTGCACCTTGCGGCGGTTTTCGCCAACAACTTCTCAAACCACATGTTCACAATAAGCCAGCGTCTCATGGAAAAGGACGGCGTACCTTTCAGCGTCATGCTGCCGCTGGTCCGTGAGGAGGTCCGGAAACTTGAATCCATGAGCCCGTCCGATGCACAGACAGGACCTGCCGTACGCGGGGATCGTGCAGTAGTGGAGGAACATATGGCGCTGCTTGCTGACGAACCGGCCTGGGCCCGGCTTTATGAACTGATATCCAAAGATATAAACGATAAATTATGATAGACTACAACCTGAATGCCATCAAGGCCATGGTGTTCGATGTGGACGGCGTGCTGAGCTGTGACGTCATGCAGCTGTCACCGGATGGTGACCCGGTCCGCACCGTAAACGTCAAGGACGGCTATGCCCTGCAGCTGGCCGTGAAGATGGGACTCAGGCTGTGCATCATCACCGGCGCCCGGGTGGCTTCGGTGCGCAAGCGTTTCGAGGGGCTGGGCATAACTGATGTCTACATTGCTTCCTCAGTCAAGATCAGGGACTACCGCGAATTCATGGCCAGATACGGTCTGAAGCCGGAAGAGGTCCTGTATATGGGTGATGACATACCTGATTTCCAGATAATGAAGGAGTGCGGGCTGCCATGCTGTCCGGCCGATGCCGTACCGGAAATCAAGGCCATGTCAAAATACGTTTCGCCGTTCGAAGGCGGCCGCGGCTGTGTCCGTGACGTGGTCGAACAGGTCATGAAGGTACAGGGCCGGTGGCTCAAGGACGAAAAGGCATTCGGATGGTAAAGGAACTGCCGTACAGAATAGTTCTGGCTTCAAATTCGCCGCGCCGCCGCGAACTGCTGTGCGGCCTGGGCATTCCGTTCACCGTACGCGTGCTGGACGGCATTGACGAATCATGGCCGTATGAACTGAAGGGCGAGGACATTCCGCTGTACATTTCACGCAGTAAGGCATCGGCCTACAGAAGTTCGATTGCCGCCGATGAACTTGTAATTACTGCTGACACGATAGTCTGTGTTGACGGTCAGGTGCTTGGCAAACCGGTGGACGAATGTGATGCCCGGCGCATGCTGCGACTCATTTCAGGCCGATGGCACGATGTCATCACCGGCGTCACGCTTATGACTTCCTGCCGCAGTCACAGCTTTGCAGTGTCCACCCGCGTCCGTTTCTGTGACCTGTCCGATGAAGAAATAGACCACTATGTATCGGACTATGCTCCCATGGACAAGGCCGGAGCCTACGGAATCCAGGAATGGATAGGATATGTGGGCGTCGAGCGCATTGAGGGCAGCTACTTCAACGTGGTGGGCCTGCCGGTGCAGCGGCTGTACCGGGAACTTCTTGAATTCTCTAACACTAACAAATAAGCTTATGAAAACGAAATTCATGCTTCTGCCGCTTCTTGCGGTATCGGCTCTGGCAAATGCCCAGAATCCGATAATCAGTACAATTTTTACACCGGACCCGGCTCCGTTCGTTTACGGGGACAAGGTGTATCTGTTTGCAGACCATGACGAGGACGGGCGCAACCGTGACTTCAACATGAAGGACTGGCTGCTGTTCAGCACGGAGGACATGGTGAACTGGACATATGAGGGTACGCAGGTTACGACCGCCACATTCAAGTGGGCCCGTCAGGGACAGCGCGCCTGGGCTTCACAGGGTGTCGAACGCAACGGCAAGTGGTACTGGTACGTATGCTGCAACAAGGCCGGCGGCGGTGACGTCCTGGCAGTCGCTACGGCTGACAGTCCCACCGGACCCTGGCGTGACGCAATAGGCGGTCCGCTTTGTGAGGGGTTCGGATTCATTGACCCCACCGTCTTCATTGACGACAACGGCAAGGCATATCTTTTCTGGGGAAACAAGGGACTGTGGTACGGCGAACTGAATGATGACATGATCTCATTCAAGAACGGCTATCAGGAGGTTCCCGGTTATCATGACCCCAAGTGTTTCGGCGAACTGCAGTCCAAGATGAACTGGGCTCACGGCAAGAATGAGATGATGACCCAGTACGAGGAAGGTCCCTGGCTGATGAAACGTAACGGCACCTACTACCTGTCATATCCGGCAGGCGGCGTGCCTGAGCATATGGCATATTCGACTGCTCCTACCATTGACGGCCCATGGACATACCGCGGACGCATCATGGATGAAGCCAGCAGTTTCACCATCCACGGCGGCAACATTGAGTTCAAGGGACGCAGCTTCATGTTCTACCACAACGGTGACCTGCCCGGTGGCGGCGGGTACAACCGTTCGGCAGCCGTTGAAGAGTTCAAGTGGAACGATGACGGCACTTTCCCGTTCATACCTTTCACAAAGGAGGGCGTGAAGACCCCCATTAAGAACCTTGACCCCTACAGACGCGTCGAGGCTGAAACTCAGGCCGAATCACGCGGCCTGAAAGTGGACCGCAATGCCGGTACCGACCATTTCATAACTGATATTCACGACGGCGACTGGATGCGCGTACGCAGCGTGGACTTCAAGGACTGCGGACAGAAGGCCGTAGTGGTGGTCGTAGGCAGCCAGAAGGGCAGCGGCACCATTGAATTCCACATTGACAACATGGACGGCGAGGCTTTCTGCAAGGTTCCTGTCAACAAGGACAATGCAGGTTTCCGCACTGCAGCCTTCACTTATCTCATTGATACTGATGTGAAGGGCGTGCATGACGTCTACATCGTATTCAAGACCGATATGGACGAACCTTTCAGCTTTGACTGGTGGCAGTTCAACAGCCATGCCAACATGCCTCTTGTGCAGACAAGCTATACCGCTGACCCGGCTCCGGTAGTTATCAACGATACGGTTTTCCTGTACACCACGCATGACGCTGACGGTTCTGACGGTTTCAACATGTTCGACTGGCTGCTGTACACATCGACCGATATGGTCAACTGGACAGACTGCGGTGCGGTGGCTTCACTTGACGACTTCAAGTATTTCAACGGCAAGAACGGCGCATGGGCCGAACAGGTAATTGAGGCCAACGGACAGTATTATATGTACTGCCCCATACACGGCCACGGCATAGGCGTACTTGAATCGGATTCGCCTTACGGCCCGTTCACTGACCCTCTGGGCGAGCCTCTGGTCTGGCAGAAGGAGCACTGGGACGACATTGACCCCACGGTGTGGATTGATGATGACGGTCAGGCTTACATGTACTGGGGCAACCCCAATCTGTACAGCGTGAAACTGGGCAAGGACATGATTTCACTGGCAGGTCCCATTGTCAAGCACCCCAAGATCAGGGACTATCAGGAAGGCCCGTGGTTCTGGAAGAAGAACGGCCACTACTATCTTGCCTTCGCATCGACATGCTGCCCTGAGGGTATAGGATACGCCATGAGCGACGGTCCTGAAGGTCCATGGGAATACAAGGGACACATCATGGACCACACAGTCCGCACCCGCGGCAACCATCCGGGCGTAATAGACTATCACGGCAAGAGCTATGTGTTTGGCCTGAATTATGACATCATGCATCTTGAAACCTTTGCGCACCACGAGCGCCGCTCAGTCAGTGCCGCTGAGATCCACTACAACGAAGACGGTACCATCCAGGAAGTTCCCTACTGGCTGGACAACAACATTGAGCAGGTGCGTACGTTCTATCCGCTGCGCCGTGTCGAGGCTGAGACCATGGCATGGGGATTCGGACTCAAGACCGCTCCCATGAATGAAGTGTACAACGGCCAGGCAGACTATAACCCGCACAACCGCTATGTGACAAACATCGATGACGGCGAATATATCTGTGTGAAAGGCTGTGATTTCGGCGGTAAAGGCGCGAAGAAGTTCTTTGCAAGTGTGGCTACAGACAATCTTGCCAGCAATATAGAGATACATCTTGATGCCGCAGACGGACCGCTGGCAGGCATGCTTGTGGTTGGTCCTACGGGCGGATTCAGCTCATATCAGGAGTTGTCGGCAAAACTGATGAAGAGAATCAAGGGCGTCCATGACATCTATTTCGTGTTCTCCGGCGCCGGAAACAACCTGTTCAACTTTGACTGGTGGAGATTCAAGTGACCCCAGTCCGGTAACGGTGTCCAATGGGGACAGTCCCTGTCTGATGGGGACTGTCCCCATTGTTCATTTCACTATGCGTATGCTGATTTCGTACAGCAGGTATATGGGGATTGAAACCACCATGAGCGTCACCACATCGGTGGTAGGGGTGATTATTGCGGCTATGGCCAGGATCACTACCACTGCATGACGGCGGTATTTCTTCATGAATTCCGGAGTGATCAGTCCTATACGGCCCAGGAACCATGCCAGGACAGGCAGTTCGAAGAGTATTCCCATCATCAGCGTCAGGGTGACCAGCATGTTCGTGTATGATTCCAGCGTAATCATGTTGGGTATGGATTCGCTGACCTGATAGGTGCCGAGAAAGCGGAATGCCAGGGGGAATATTATGAAATAGTTGACCAGTGTGCCAAGCATGAACAGAATGTATGACCACACTACCACTGCGGTCGAGTGCCGGCGTTCGTCATCATGCAGCGCGGGGGATATGAATCCGAAGAGAAGGTACAGAATGTACGGCAGTATGGCTATAAGACTGGCGTAGAAAGCCATCTTCATGTGTATCATGAACTGCGCTGTCATGGTCGCGCTGAACATGTCCACACTGAAGTCTGTCAGCGCAGTGGCATCGAACCCCAGCCTGTTTCCCAATGCTGCAATGGCACGGTAGAATATGAAGTCAGGCGTACTGGGTGCCAGTATCACTTTGAAAAGCGGTTCCTTGAAGCAGAATACTGCAATGAAGCCGGCCATTGCCACGGCCAGAATGCGCAGCAACACCCCTCTGAGTGATTCCAGATGGTCCCAGAAGGTCATGGGCCTGTCTTCAGGGGCAGCCATTCTGATGTGTCAGGATTCCTTTTCTTCCTTTTTGGAGTCGGTTTCGCCGGCCGAATTGATTTCGTCTTCGACTTCCTTCATTCCCTGCTTGAAGCTCTTTACGCCCTTGCCCATGCTTTTCATAAGGTCCGGAATGCGTTTCGCACCGAACAGAAGCAGTATGACAAGTACTATGACAATAAGTTCACCGGTTCCAAGACCGCCTAGGAGAATTGGGGTTATCATAAGTTTTCAAAATTATCCGTTTGCTGCAAAAATAAGCCAAATGTTACACAGAACTCATTTTTGACGCTGTTTTTTTTACAGACAGGGCCGGCTTTCACGCGCGCGTGTTGGAAATGCCGCCGGAAATCTGTAACTTCGCAAGTTGAATACAACCCAAACTGTAATGGGAAACCTTGTTGACCTGATAAAGTCTGATGTCCGTTATGCCGACGCTTTGAAAGCCTGCATGAACTGCGGCATCTGCACGGCCATCTGTCCGGCCGCCGAATTCTACGACTATGATCCCCGCCGCATATGCGACACTGTCCAGCGCGGTGATGAGGAGCAGATAGAGAAACTGCTGCGCAGCGATACCATATGGTACTGCGGCCAGTGCCTTTCATGCAAGCCGCGCTGTCCGCGCGGCAACATTCCCGGTGAAGTGATAACCGTTCTGCGCAAGGTGTCGCAGGAGATGGGCTACTACAGGGAGAGTGAGATGGGCCGCCAGCAGATTGAGATTATGGAAGGGGTGGGTCAGAACATCCTGGACATGGGCTACTGCGTGCATCCGGACCGCGTGCGTCCCGCCAAGCATCCTGAACAGGGTCCTGTGTGGGAATGGTATGTGAAGAACATACGTGACGTGGCACCCAAGTTCGGAGCCAACTACCACGGCGAAGGACCGGGAGCCCTGCGTGAAATTGAACCCAAGACAATGGAGGAACTCCGCAAGATATTTGAAGTTACCGGCGGCATGGAACTCCATGACAACATTCTAAAGGATAAGTGATGCCCGATTTCGGTTTTAGCATAAAGAAGTCACGCGGCGAGGACCTGGACCAGGTGTCGCTGGACAAGTACCGCCAGCTGCTGGAGCGTGAGCCGTCATTCAAGCGCTGCTTCCAGTGCGGAACGTGCAGCGCGACATGTTCGGCACGTCAGTTCACTGATTTCAGCATCCGTCATATACACACCGCATTCCGCCGCGGCGACTATGAGACTTTGGAGGATGAACTGAAGAAATGCATGCTGTGCGGAAAGTGCACGCTGGCTTGCCCGCGCGGAGTGAACCTGCGTCCGCTCATAATCAGCATGCGCCAGCTGCTTGACGAAACGCCTGTTGAGGTAAAGAGGAGGAGAAGACAGAGATGAAGATACAGGCATTTCCATACAATGATTTCGTGATTCCGTTCCTGATTGGAACCGTTCTGCTGTTCGGAATCATCATCTTCAAGTACATAAAGTGGATACGCCGCTTCGATGACGCCCAGCGCGCTGTCATCCGCAGCAACTGGTATCTGCCCTGGAAGGTGTTCCCGGCAATATGGGAGATGCTGCGTGAGGGACTGCTTCACGTGCGCATACTCAGGAAGAATCTCGTTCTAGGCATAATGCACCAGGCTTTTGCACTTGGATGGTTCCTGCTGATCATGGTGGGTGCAATAGAGAGCCGCGACGCTTTCATCTCCCTGAACCATGAACAGGACATTGAATATGTCCGCCAGCTGGAGAACCAGACCGGCTGGTCGGTGAAGGACAAGGAGCAGAAAAAGGATCCCGAGCAGCTGAACCAGCGCCGCTATCGCGTTGAAACGGAATCAGGCCCGGCCCGTATCCACTACAGACGTCCGTTCTATGTGGGCATTTTCTACCGCTATTTCGTACATGAGGCACCGGCTACGTTCCGTCTGCACCGCCGTTATGCCGATACCATGGACGCGCTGCTGCTTTACGTGTTCCTGGGCCTGACGTTGGCCGTGGTCAAGATATTCTATTCCCGCATGATGGGCATGCGCCGTACTACAAAACACACCATTGTGGACCGCTTCGCCAAGTTCTCGCTGTGGATGATCTTCCCGCTGCGTCTTCTTGCCGAATCAGTTACGGCATGCCTGTACGGAAACGGAGGCTTCTTTACGCAGGCCGTTGGAAATCTGTTCGACCCCATGATTGTGCGCGGCCTGGAAACATCGCTCTGGATGTTCTATTCGCTCATGCTGGGAGTCTTCTTCGTGACAATGCCGTTCACCAGGTACATGCATATCTTTACCGAGCTGCTGCTTATCTATTTCCGCAAGCTGGGAATGAAGGAGAGTCCGAAAAAGACGGGTTACACGTATTTCGAACTGAATGCCTGTTCGCGCTGCGGAGTCTGCATACAGGGATGCCCCATGGACAAGGTCCTGGGCAACCATGAGGTCCAGTCGGTATATCTGATCCGCAGCATACGGAACCAGGACTTTGGCCGCCGCCTGAAGAATATCGCCGAAAACTGTCTCATGTGCGACCGCTGCACCGTTGACTGTCCCGTAGGCATTGACCTGAGCGCTTTGCGCCGTCAGACCCGTGACAAAGGGCCAATCGATACCATCGGAAACTATTCCTATATTCCTGATGACAAGCAGCCGTTCAACGCAATGAGCCGAGTTGTGTATTTCGGCGGATGCATGTCTCACCTGACGCCCGGCATAACGCAGTCCATGGAACGCATTTTCCAGGCTGCCGGCCAGCGCTACTGGTATATGGACAAGGATGCGTCAATATGCTGCGGCCGTCCTCTGCGTCAGCAGGGTTTCACGAACCAGTCCGATGAACTGCGCCGCAAGAATACGGAAATGATTGAAAAGTCAGGCGCTTCAATGCTGGTGACATCGTGCCCTATCTGCTACCAGTCGTTCAAGAAGGAATATGACCTGAAGATTCCGGTGATGCACCATACCGAATACATTGACATGCTCATAAAGGACGGCAGGTTGAAGGTTCGCCATGACGACCGCCACGTGTCATATCATGACCCGTGCGAACTGGGCCGCGGCTGCGGAATATACGATGAACCGCGCAGTGTCCTGAGTGCGGTGACGAACCTGCAGAAGACCCGCTACCAGCGTGAGAAGAGCGTATGCTGCGGCTTCAACTTAGGCAATACAAAACTCAGCGTGGAAGAGCAGACCAGAATAAGGAACGTGTCGCTGGAGAACCTTACATCAAAACCCGTAGACGCCATTGCGACTGCCTGCCCCATGTGCAAGAAGGCCTTCCAGCGTGCCACAACGCAGTATACGGTACGTGACATTGCTGAGTTTGTGGCGGAAAACATCATTGACTAGACTATGAACAGATACTGGAACGAATATCAGAAGGCAATTGCCGATGACCGCTTCTTCTACGAAAGGAGCTGCATACGCCAGACCTTTTTCCCGGGGTCCGAAACCGCATTCCTGAAGATAATGAAGGAAGAACTGGGCAAGGACGTGTTTGACGATTTCCGCCAGCACACATGCACAGGAATAGGATATCATGCCGATGTGGTTCCCATGGAGACGACAATGACAGTCGTGGCGCGCCTGTTCTCGCTGATGACTGAGCACGGATATGAGAATTACGTGCCGTCATGCGTGACATCATTCGGCGTGTTCACTGAAATGATCCATATGTGGCAGGAGCATCCGGAACTGCTGGAAAAGACACGCGAAAACCTTTATAAGGCCACCGGCCGCGAATTTGAGATTCCTAAGAATCTGGTGCATCCCTCGGATCTTGTGTATAAGTTCCGCTTTGACCTGGCTGCCCGTATGAAGTACCGTCTTGTGAACCGTTTCACCGGCCGGCCGCTGCGTGTGGTCGAGCACATAGGGTGCCATTACGCCAAGATATTTCCTGACAAGGGTGTTGGCAAGGCTGAATTCCCTTATGTTCTGGCCGGCATGATAGAGGCCTGGGGCGGTGAAGTGGTGGACTATCCGGAGCGCCGTCACTGCTGCGGATTCGGTTTCCGCCAGTATCTGGTGCAGGAGAACCGCGGATACAGCATATCGAACACCAAGAAGAAACTGGAGTCCATGGAACCGTATGAGCCCGATTTCATTGTTACCAACTGTCCGGGCTGCACGCTGTTCCTGGACCGCTGGCAGTACACGATAGCTGAAATGGAGCACAAGACATATGACCGTGAAGGCTACGGCATTCCGGTGCTGACATATGAGGAGATGACCGGCCTGCTGCTGGGTTACAATCCCTGGGAGCTGGGCCTGCAGATACACCAGGTGCAGTGCGAACGCCTGCTTGACAAGATAGGCATTCCGTATGACCCTAAACAGAAATACAACGCCGCGGACGGAAGGATTCTGCGTGCACCCGAAAAACCTGATAACCTGTTGGTATGAAGAAAGTTGCAATCATAGGAGCCGGCCCAGCCGGTATTGAAGCCGCATCTGCTCTGGCAAGGATGGGAGTGGCAGTGAATCTGTATGAGAAGTCTGAAACTCCACTTAAGAACCTTCAGGACAAGGCCCTGCTGTTTCCGAACTTTCAGGCCGCTCAGGAAGTTGCCGATGAACTGGCCGGCAAACTGCTCACCGATGGCGTGAGTACTGTTTACGGTACGGACATCACTGAACTGAAATGGCTGGGAACGGAATGGAAGCTGTTTGATGCCAAGGGACAGACATATGTTGCCGATGCGGTCATAGTCGCATCGGGCTATCAGGTGTTTGACGCCCACCGCAAGGAGGAACTGGGCTACGGCATATACAAGGGCGTTATAACGTCGCTCGAAATGGAATCCATGATCAAGCATGGCAGGATTCTGAATGCCAGCGGAGACGAACCGCGCAATATAACTTTCCTGCAGTGCGTGGGTTCGCGTGACGAGAAGTCCGGCAACAACTACTGTTCCAAACTGTGCTGCGTGACAGCAGTGAAACAGGCCATTGAGGTCCGCAAACAGCTGCCAAAATGCGAAATTTCAGTCTTCTATATGGATCTGCGCATGTGGGGGCAGGGGTTCGAGGAGATGTACCGTACCGCTCAGGAAAAATACGGAATCAATTTCATTCGCGGACGCATATCGGAAGCCGCCGGAACATTTGACAGCCGTATCCAGCTGAAGAGCGAGGATACGCTGATGGGACTTCCGCTCAAGATGACATCGGACCTGCTGGTACTCATGGTGGGCATGGAGCCTTCATGCGGTACACGTTCCATAGGCGTTTCATGCGACATATGCGGCGACTACGGTTTCATACGCACAATCAGCCCGCACCTGTACGACAACGAGACCGGCCGGCCCGGCCTGTTCGCTGCCGGCACATGCAAGCGTCCCATGAGCGTGTGGGATTCAATCAACGACGCAAGGTCAGCTGCAGTGACAGTCAAGGAGTATCTGGACCAGCAGGGATAACCACCGGGGTACCGGGTACAGACCCTGCACACCGGGGCCAGACCCCGGCGGTCATTTGTTCAGGAGATAGCCCGGATGGGGCGGCTGGTTATATGCTACGTTCTGTGTGGCGACGGCCATGCGGTAGGTGTGGTCCTGCATGAGACAGGTCACGCGGTGGTCAGTCTGATATGGGGTTGTGAAAATGCAGACCTCACCGTTCCCCCGGCGTACAATGAACTCCTCGCGCCAGTCACCGGACAGGTCGGCCAGCAGGCATGGGTTCGATTTTGTGCCGTTGTTCAGTGATGTCCCTGTCAGCTGTGCGAAAGAGAACAGACGGTCAATGCGCCCGGTCTCCCAGTTCCATTTCTCAATCTTACCGCCTGTTCCGGCACCGGTGGCGTCGAACAGTTCGTCCAGCAGGTCACCGTCCCAGTATATGCGGAAATTCACTGAAGGCCTGACACTTGATATCAGTTCTCCCTTGCAGCTGTGAATGCCGCCGCCAGCATTGCTCCACATTTCATATCCCGGATAGCGCGGGTCAATGTCAGCCGCCATGCCGCGTCCGTTGTCTTTGCCCACCTGAGGCGTTCCCCATAGAATATGGCCGTCAGCGGCACGCAGTTCGTCGCTGTATTCCGCTGTCTTGCTTTCATGAACGTCCCAGAACTCCAGCCCCGGACTGTCAGGGTCAAGGTCACCCAGATGTCCTGCATCGCCATGTCCAAGGCCTGTCGAATACAGCAGTTTCCCGTCATGTCCTATGGCCGCGCCGCCGTATACTATCTCGTCACAGCCGTCCAGCCCGTCAATGTCGCCCACAAAAATGTTGTGGTTACCCTGACCGTACAGTGCATCGCGGCTGTTCTCAGCCTTGCACACCCACCGCTGTCTGAGCTGCTTGCCGTCAAAGTCATACGCAACTACATAGGTGTTGGTATAGTATCCGCGGCACATTACAAGACTGGGATGCAGCCCGTCCAGGTATGCCACACAGGCCAGCATCCGTTCGGAACGGTTCCCGTAATTGTCACCCCACCTGTCAGTTATGCTGCGTGGAGGATAGTAGTCTATTGTGGTCAGTTCGCGTCCGGTTTCACCCTCGAATACGGTCATGAATTCGTTTCCGCTAATGATGCGCCCTTCCGGATTGCGGTAGTCCGCATCGGCCTTGCCTATTACCTTGCCCTGGCCGTCAGTCGTGCCGTCCGATGTCTTCATGGCCACTTCGGCCTTGCCGTCACCGTCAAGATCGAACACCATGAACTGTGTGTAATGTGCCCCGGCGCGTATGTTGCGGCCCAGGTCGATGCGCCACAGGAATTCGCCGTTCATGCGGTACGCGTCAATGAGCACGTTTGCCGTGTAGCCGGAATGCGCGTTGTCCTTGGAGTTTTCGGGGTCCCATTTCACGACCAGTTCGTAGCGGCCGTCGCCGTCCAGGTCACCAACGCTCATGTCATTCACGCTGTAGTTCACACGGCTGTTGTCCGGCGTTGACCCGGGCGCGGGAAGGTTCAGCTGCAGCCTGGTGTACGGGCACAGCATTCCAGTACCGGGGTCGCGCACGGTATCGCGGAATGTAATGAACGGGGTTTCAATGGTTTGCCTGCGCTTGCGTCCGTTCCCTATTGCCAGGGCGTAGTCCGATGCCGCCGTCCCACAGCTGTCCAGCCAGCAGGTGGCGTTGCCGCTTGAGAAGGAGGCCACGCGTTTGCCGTCACGTATTACTGTATAGGTGTTTCTTTCACTGTCTGTCTCAAGGCTGCGCCAGCTGACAAGAATGCCGCCGTCCACAACGGCAGTGGTCAGTGCGTGGTCCAGTTTTTCAGCCTGTGGCATGCCCTGACCCCAGGCGCTGCCTGCAAGCCATATGACAGCAGCCAGTATTTGAAACGTTCTTTTCATTTCCATTGCCTCAATTTCTGCAAATATCGTCCAAATCCGGAATCCGGGCAAGGATTTGTTGCGGCAATGAACATTGGCCGGTATCAAATGGCGGACTGTGTAATTCCGTTGCAATATAGGCGCTTGCTTTATGACAGGGGCATCAAACCCCGTTGTTTATCGCCAGACAATTCCCGTTTCTCGCCTTACAGCCCCGTTTCTCGCCTTACAGCCTCGTTTCTCGCCTTACAGCCCCGTTTCCTCGCCTTACAGCCCCGTTTCTCGCCTTACAGTCCCGTTTCCTCGCCTTACAGCCCCGTTTCCTCGCCAAACAGTGACACACTATCCACGTTCATGATTCTCAAAACAGCGTCCCGTGTGGCTGACCTGCCTAATTTTGACGGGTCAGCCACACACACCGCACTCAGAAACCTTACAGCTATGGTGATTGAGTCGCTATTTGGCGAATTACAAAAGATTGCCATGGAAATAATGTCAGGCCCTCTGAAAATAATTGACGTAAAATTTGGAATTCGCGTATCTGTAACCGTATCTTTGGAAAGTAAGATCTGACGCCAGTGTCTGATCCATCTGAAACACATTGTTATGGATACCGGAAAATATTATCATTTGTTCGCGAACGGTGATGACGCGCACAATTTCATTACATCAGAATCGGATTTGAAAGCCGCTTTCAATCTTATCGGCGTCTGTGCTGCAAACACAAATGCTTCAGTATTGTCTTTTTCAATAGAAGATACACACCCGCACATCTTGCTGTATGGATGTAAAGAAGATTGCGTGCGTTTCAAAACCATGTTTGAATCGTCGTACTTCCATCATATTGTAAGAACGCGCGGTGACGGGGACAATGTAAGGCTGGAATGTGACTTGTATGCCATTTCCAACGAAGAATATTTGAGGAACACCGCTGTTTACACCATCTTTCAACCAACTAAGGACGGTAAGGGAATATTGCCATCGGACTACATATGGGGAACTGCTTCCATGTATTTCAGGAAAGGTAATTACATACCGATATGGTATATTACGTCTGATATGAATGTATCAAAACCGGTCACGATTGGTTCATTGACCGAACGCGAAAGGAGAAAAGTGCTTGCCTGCAGGAGACAAGTGCCGCGGGACTGGCTGGTTTGTAACGGATTCCTGCTTCCATCGAATTATGTCGATGTCCAGAAATTTGAGAATATTTTCATTACTGCCAACTGTTTCAGGGTATTTATGGGGAACAACAGTCGCAAATGCGATGCCATAGTAGGCAGGATGGCTAAAGCGCATGGAATAACGCTTGATTATCTGGAAGCCAGAAAGGTTGCTGAAGAGGTGTGCTTCCAGTTGTTTGAGAAAAAGACGGCCAGGCATCTGACGCCGTCCCAGAGGTTGACATTTGCACTTAATTTGAGGCGTACGAGACAGATGACTTTCAGACAAATTGCAATTATCGCACGCCTACCTGAGGATGAAATCCGAAAATACGTAAACTGACAGTTGCTCAGGAAGAGGCCATTATTCCGGGTTGCAGACATATACCGCCGGGCATTTTTTGTCTGCGTATTATACTTTCCACCATACTATAGGTTGCAGACATAAATCCGCAGTGCATTTGTCCTTTGCCAAACAGTGACACAGTATCACCGTCCAGAATCCTCCAAACAGCGTTCTATGTGGCTGTCCTGCCTGATTTCGACGGGTCAGACACGAATACCGCACTTAAATACTTCACAATTGCAGTGCTTGGGTCGCAGTTTGGCGGGAATGCCGAGTCTGGGTTGGATGTTGAGACTGGCGAAAACGGAAAGTCCCGACAGGAGTTACCTGCCGGGACTTCAGATGACAGATATCGGACTGCTTACTTTTCCAGCCAGCCTATCACGTCGCCCTTTGCTGCAAGAGCACCGTGGTCCTTTTCCACTGCAACCAGGTGGCAGTCTTCAGCGGCGGTGATGTTTTCAATGAAACTTGCACCGGTTTCCTGGATGGCGCACATCCAGTCACCCTTCTTGAACTGCTTGCCGTAGGGCGGGTTGCAGGACTGGTCGACAAAGTCAAGATCCCATATTACGCGGCCCTTGACCGGAGCTTCTATGGGTTCGGCGTCCGGATGCAGTATGGCGCGCTTGTCAGCGGCAGTGAAGTGCTTGACGGGTGTGCCTGCGGTACCGGCCTGCGCCTTCTCCATGCGCTGCATGAGGTCCTTGTTGAACTGGTCCTTGGCCTGTCCTGACTTGAATTCGCGGTACTGCTTCTCGTGCATGGCGAATTCGAACAGTTCTTCGTCGTCCTGACCGCGGTCCCAGCCGTTCTCCTCCATCTCCTTGATGAAGCGCGGAAGTTCATCGGGATAAAGAACCTGCGGGTCATCGGTATAGAATTCCTTGCCCTGTTCCTTGGCAAGAGCAATGATTTCAGGTGCCAGTTCGCCGGGCAGTTTTCCTGACTTGCCCAAAACCATGCCCCACATGGCGGGATCCATGCGTGTGAACGGCTTTTCGTCCATGGACTTCGAGTACAGGTTCATAAGTGCGGCGTTCTTCACGTACTGGCTGAACGGGGTGACCAGACACGGAGTACCAAGCATGGGCCATATGCGCTGTACCTCATCGAACAGTTCGACAAGAAGTTCGTCTTCAGAAAGTTCCTTTTCACCTTTCTTCTTGAGATTGGTGTTGATGGCTGCGTGCATGCCCTTCAGGTCAGCCATGAGTGAACCCATCATGCCGCCGGGAAGGCCGCAGCCCACCAGCAGCGAACTCATAAGTGAGTTCTTGGGGTCTATCCAGTAGCCCAGAAAATCGTCCATGAAGCTCTGGGTAAGGCTGCGTGCCTCCATGTAGGCCTTCATGTTGATGTCCTTTACAAGGAATCCGGCATCCTTCAGCATGGACTGTATTGTGATGACGTCCGGATGGACCTTGCCCCATGACAGCGGTTCCATGGCAACGTCAAGAACGTCGCCTCCGGCCTTTGCAACCTCAAGCATGTTGGCTACTGCAAAGCCGGGACCGTTGTGGCCGTGGTACTGTATGATGATGTCGGGGTGCTGTGACTTGATTGCGCTGACAATCTTGCCCAGCATTGCGGGACGGCCAATTCCGGCCATGTCCTTGAGGCATATTTCCTGAGCCCCGCCTTCAATGAGCTGTTCGGCAAGGTTGATGTAGTATTCAGCGGTATGGACCTTTGAATAGGTGATGCACATGGTTGCCTGGGCAGTCATGCCTGCCTGCTTTGCCCACTTGATTGACGGGATTATGTTGCGCGGGTCGTTCAGACCGCAGAATATGCGGGTGATGTCAACGCCCTGGGCGTGCTTTACCTTGTACATAAGCTGGCGTACATCGGCAGGAACGGGGTTCATGCGCAGGGCATTGAGACCGCGGTCAAGCATGTGTGTCTTGATTCCTACCTCATTGAACGGTTTCGTGAATGTGCGTACGGCCAGATTGGGGTTCTCACCGTAAAGAAGATTGACCTGCTCCATTGCACCGCCGTTGGTCTCAACGCGGTCAAAGCAGCCCATGTCAATGATTACCGGAGCAATCTTTGCAAGCTGGTCCTTGCGGGGAACATACTTTCCTGAAGACTGCCACATGTCGCGGTAGACAAGACTGAATTGGATTTCTTTTTTCATATCGGGTTATGTTTTTCAAATTTTGCAATCATCAATGGCTTTCTTGAACCACAGTGCGCGTTCGCTGCCTTCACCGGTGTTCAGGAGTACCAGGTCGCCGTCCTTCAGCCTGTCTTCTTCAAGAGCTTTGAAGAAACCGGCTATGCAGACCGCCGATGCCGGGCCCATGTAGACGCCAGTGTTGTCCTTTACCATACGTCCTACGGTTTCAAGTCCTTCCTCCCTGATTCGGATGAAACCGCCTCCGCTGTTCCTGACAATGGGGCCGACCAGCGGGTACATGCCCGGAGTGCCGGCGGTCAGAATGGATATGCGGGTATGAGGGGTTACGGACGGGAATTTCATGTTCCAGCCTTCGGGAAAACCGTTTGCCGAAGCCCATTCCCAGGCCTGGACCATGGGGTCGCAGGTGTCCTGCTGGACAAGCAGCATGCGCGGCATCTTGTACTGAGGGTAGTCCGATGCGATTTCACGCATGCCCTTTTCGAATGCTATGGGGCTTGTACCGCCGGCAACAGCCTGCATGTATACGTCTGGAATACGGCCCAGCTGGCGCAGGCATTCGAATACCAGTGTTTTCTTTGCCTCAACGCGTATGGGGTCAATGTTTCCTGCGGAAATCATGACATGGTGAGTCTTGTGGAATTCAGCCGCTTCAGACTTGGCCTGTCCGTATCCTCCGTCGGACACAATCAGATTCTGTCCCACGCCACGGATTGCGTCCTGGGATTCCTGATACATGTCATGAGGTGCGAATATGTCAAATTTCACGCCGGCCTTGGCCAGATATGTGGCGTATGCCGTGGCGGCGTTGCCGGTCGATGCAAGACAGTATTCCTTCACGCCGTGTTTCTTGAACAGCGTGGCGGCAAGCGATGCGGCAATGTCCTTGAAAGTTCCGGTGCCGCCGTTCAGGTCATTGCGGCATACGACAACCTTGATGTTTTTGCCGTATTTCTCTCTGGCAAAGTCGCTGAGAAATGTCCATTCCTCAATGGGGACGGCACCTTCACCGAAACTTACGGTTTCATCGGATTCGTCAAGAGGAAGGAAAGACCGGTAGTGGTACAGGTTCCTTACGTCCTGCCCCGGGGCGCAGAGTCCGTCCAGCTGACGGTAGTCACTGTCATAGACGGCCTCGGCGTGATTGCTGCCGCATTCACACAGCTGGTCCTGATTGAACCACGCGGCAAAGTCACCTATTTCCTTACCGCATTTCCTGCAGACAAGCCTGTATGCCATTATTCCGATGCCTGAAGGCGCTTGAATACGTTCATGTCCTGAATACCGCCTTCGTAGTAGCCTGAATCAAGTTTCTTCTTGACTTCCTTGAAGACTTCAATGGTGCGCTTGACGTGGTCGAGCGTATGTGATGCTGTCGGGATTATGCGCAGCATGAGCTGGCCCTTGGGAATGACGGGGTATGTCACGATTGAGCAGAATATTCCGTAGTTCTCACGCAGGTCAACCACAACGTTGGTGCCTTCGTTCACGCCGCCCTCGAAGAATACGGGGGTGACAGGTGATTCGGTAACGCCGATGTTGAAGCCTTCAGTTTTGAGACCGCCCTGCAGGGCATTGACAACCTCCCACAGATGTTCGCGGTATTCGGGATGTGCCTTGATCAGGTCAAGACGCTTCTGGTTGCCGATGACCAGAGGCAGCGGCAGTGACTTGGCGTATATCTGTGAGCGCATGTTGCACTTGAGATGGTCAATGATTTCAGGTTCGGAACTGACCACGCCGCCTATTGACGCCATTGACTTTGCGAAAGCGTCAAAGATGACATCGATCTGGTCTATCACTCCGTAGTGTTCAGCTGTACCGCGGCCGTTGGCTCCCATGGTACCGAAACCGTGGGCGTCATCGATCAGTATGCGGAACGGATACTTCTGCTTGAGTTCTACAATGTCGGCAAGATGACCGCAGTCACCGGCCATGCCGAACACACCTTCCGTAATGACCAGAACGCCGCCGCCCTGTTCGTCGGCCAGCTTTGTCGCATGGCCCAGCTGCTTTTCAAGGCTGGCCATGTCATTGTGGCGGAATGCGAAACGTTTGGCAAGGCTCAGGCGCATGCCGTCCAGAATGCATGCGTGTGATTCCGAATCATAGACAATGACGTCCTTGCGGCTTGTCAGGACATCGATGATTGAAATCATTCCCTGGTAACCGAAATTCAGGCACAGGCCAGCCGGCTTTCCAACGAATTCTGAGAAGTCTTTTTCGAACTTGATATGGTAGTCGGTGTTGCCGGACATCATGCGGGCACCCATCGGGGCTCCAAGGCCGAACTGTGCGGCGGCCTCGGCATCGGCCTTACGTACTTCAGGATGATTTGCAAGTCCAAGGTAGTTGTTCAGGCTCCAGTTCAGGACGGGTTTGCCGTTGAATTCCATTTCAGGGCCTATTTCGCCAACCAGGCGGGGGAACATGAAATATCCGTCACCAATACCCTGATACTGTCCGAGAGGACCCGGAGTCGCTTTGATTCTGTCAAAAATGTCGGTAATCATACTAATTCAATTATTGTAATGCGTTAATTTTCAAATTATTGTCCGATGCTGTCCGGAAGGCGGCATCAAACTCATGCAAAATTACAAAAATATGTAGAGCCAGCTATATAAAAAAGGTTATAATTATAGCCTGTGGATAAAAATATGGAATATTTATCCAAATACGGGAATAAAATTGCATAAAGAGGGAGAGGCCGGCAGGAGGTTCACTTCATGGAACCTATAAGAAGGAATACAAGTCCTATCAGTACGAGAACCAGATCCACTGCCTTGCTCTTGAGATTCTTCTCCTTGAAGAGCAGGGCACCGCACAGGAATGATACTATGACACTGCTGCGGCGTATCATGGAAACGATTGAAATCATTGAATCGGCCGATGTGAGCGAATAGAAATATGCGTAGTCGGCTAGAGTGAGGAATACGGATATGAGTATGATAGGCCATTTCCACCTGAATGGCGTGGTCCTGTGGCGCGTGGGCCACCACATGGTGAACAGGATTACAGTCATCAGCAGCAGCTGGTAGAAGTTGCTCCATGCCTGCACGAACATGTTGTTGAACTGTCCCAGGAGATACTTGTCGAACAGGGCACTGACAGCACCCAGCAGGGTGGCCATGATGACGCAGAAAACCCAGCGGTTGTGTACGAAACTGATCCCTTCCTTCCTGCCGCTGACTGAAAGCAGGTAGAACGATATGACTGCAATCAGCACGCCGGCCCACTGGTACAGGTTAAGTTTTTCACCGAACAGCAGCAGACCGCCCAGAAGGACAATGATGGGCCGCGTAGCGTTAATGGGCCCGAAAAGGGTTATGGGCAGGTGCTTCATTCCGAAATAGCCGAACACCCATGAACCCAGTACAATGGCCGCCTTGAGGAAAATAAGGCGGTGAAGTTCCCAGCCGGCGGTCGGAACATAGAACATGCTGCCGTCCAGCACGCCTGTCCTTGAGGACAGTACTGTGAACGGCAGCATGAAAAGACTGCAGAAAAGCGTGTGGAGCCACAGGACGGGAATTACCGCATTGTCCTTGAGCGACTGTTTCTTGGCAACGTCATAAAAGCCCAGGAACAGGGCCGAGAAGAGCGCAAAGCCAAGCCACATGACTTTTCAGCGGATTGTTCAGAACTTGTAGCTGAGACCTACGCCGAGAATCTCCTTGAACTGTACTCTGGCGCCGTGCTTGACACCGTCGGCATCAATGTACTTGATGTCATCGTCATACTTCAGCGTTGACTGGAATGTGACGGTGATGAACTTTGACAGGTTCAGACCTGCCAGAACGTCCCAGTTCACGTCAATGTTGCCGAATGAATCGTCATATGCGGTGAAGAGGTCAAGCGTTGACTTGAGTGTCAGCTTGCCGTTCATGAGCTTGTCGTAGTTGGCTGTAGCCTTGAGGGTGGAACCCAGCTGGGGACGTACCATCTTGCCCGGATCCAGACCGTAGCGGGTCGAGAATACGGTGTCAGCGACCATTGTCAGCTTTCCGGCAACCGGTGAGAAGTATACTGCAATGTTGTCATTGGGCTTGTAGTCAATACCGACTGAAACGTTCAGATAGGCGGGGGTCCAGAACTTCGAGATGAGTTCCTTGCCGGTGTCCTTGTACTGGTAGCCGTTGGCCATCTGGGTCTTGAAGTCCAGAAGGGCTGCATAGTAGACCTTTTCAGTAATCTGGTGACCGAACTTCGATGCGAAATTCAGGTTGTCAATGTTCTTGCGCCAGCCGTTCTCTTCAGTGTTCTGGAGACCGTAGTTGGCATTCAGGTCATTGGTCCAGGATACCTTGTCCTTCTTGTAGTTCAGGGATGCGTTCAGGTAAGCGTTGCCTGCAACTGCGTTCTGACCGCCCTCACTCCAGTTCGTGAAAGATGTCTGTGTAAAGTTGATACCTGTCAGTCCTTTGTGGGTCCAGGCCGATTCCTCCTGAGCTGCAACGCCCAGTGGCAGCAGAGCTGCGAGAATGAAAAGTCTTGTCTTCATAAATATGTTGTCATGTTGTTGTTGCGGACTGCAAAGGTACTCATTATTTTTAAATTCAAGTTCCGCATGTTCCATATTACTGTCATTCAGGGCTCATCAAGGCGGAACTTGAATACAAATATCCTTTTCTGACCCCCACCAGCATCCTCCCCTCAGGGGAGGACCCAGCCGCGAGCGGCTGGAACTGAAGTTTCACAGCGGAACTTCAGTTTTGAACTGCATGCCCTTTCCGGTACCATTTTATCCACCCGTAGACCGATGCGCACAGGTAGAATCCGTACAGCAGTATGGTGGTCACGTGAAGGCCGCGGCGGCAGTAGATGTAGATTGATATTGAATTCACAAGGAACCATATGCCCCATACTTCAATGATCTTCTGTGCCAGAACCCAGGTGCCCACTATGTTGAGCATGGTGGTGAGGGCGTCCAGCATGGGGACCGGACTGTCGGTAAGGAATTCCAGCACGCAGTATATGGCTGCCCAAATCAGGGCCGATACGCCCAGCACTGCCATGAATTCACGGCTGCGGAAATGGCGGTAGGTTATGCCGGAATCGGATTTACCGGTCTTCCTGCCGCCTTTCATCCATTTTATGAAGCCGTAGACGCACATTACGATGTTGAAACAGCTGAATCCCATGTCGGCATAGATTTTGCTGTGGAAGTAGACACTGGCGTAGATCATTGAACACATGGCGCTTATCACCCACATCAGTGGTTTCTGGCGGAACTCCAGCCACAGGTAGATGAAACTCAGTATGAGCCCGGCTGTCTGGATGGCATCCCAGAAGTCCATGCCCGTGAACTGCTCCTGAAAGTACTGCAGAATGTTCATAAGTCAAAGCTGATTGTAAGGATGAATGTATGCGGGGCCTGGACGGCAAGTCCGCTTTCCGTGTAGCGCCGGTCTGCGGTATAGCCGCAACTTTCGGATACTGCGCTGTATACCCAGCCGCCGGTGGCGTACCGGGCGCCTGTAACGTTCCCCGCTCTGGCAGTCAGCCCCATTCGGCCGTAACTGTACCGGACACTGATGTCAGTGACGCAGTATGGGTCAAGCGAGCGGTCGCGGCAGGAACTGTTGTCAAGATACTGCCTGCCTGTGTAATGGGTCAGCAGGGAGAACTCCAGGCCGCGCGCCGCATCGAATGTCATGAGACTGGAGGCGGTCAGGGACGGCGAAAGTGCTATGTCTGTTCTGTCATAATGGATCTGCAGCGCTTCACCGTCCCAGTTGTCCACGTATTCGGTGAAGTCCAGGATGAGGTTGCGGCTCAAGGTGGCATTAAGTTCCCAGGTGAACCATCGGGCCGGCTGCAATCCGCCCTGCAGTTCGATTCCGCTGCGCAGGGAACGGTCCACATTCTCAGTCAGGGCTTCGCCTATGTCACTCAGCCGGCCTGTCGGTATCAGCTGGTCACGGTAGCCCATGTGGTACAGGCTTATTCCGGCGTGCCAGCCTTTTCCGGCTTTGGACCAGCCGGCTTCAATGTCGTTCATGCTCTCATGGCGCGGTTTCAGCGTGCCGCCGTTGTCGGTGTAGTTGTTGCGTGTGGGTTCGCGTCCGGTGCGGGCGAATGACAGGTAAAGGTTGCCGGCATGGCTGTCCCAGCTTATTCCCGCTTTGGGGTTGATGAATGTGAACTTTTCATTCACGTCCAGCAGCTGGTTCCGGTACGTGCCGTCCGTTCCCTTTGTGAATTTGTCATTCTGTCCGCCAATACGGTAAGAGGTGTGTCTCAGTTGCAGGTCAGCGAAAAGGTGCATTCTTTCCGACAGGTGGAACATGGCTTTGGCCGATACGTTCGCGTCATTTTTTCCGGCATCGCTGAAATAGTATCTTACGGGGCTTGCAATGTGCTGTCCCTGAATCCATTCCAGATCACCCCAGTGGTCCGATACGTACCACATGCCGCCGGCTCCGAAAGTCAGTTCGCACGATTCCGATGTGCGTACAGCAGTGCCGAATGCTCCCACCTGCCTGTTTCTGACCCATTTGTGGCGGTCAGCACTGGCTGTGCCGTATCCGTTCAGACCGAATTTCGCGGCCAGATCCACGCTGTCCTTCATGTCTTCATAATAACCCTCTTCAATGTTCAGGCTCAGCGTGAGACCGGCGTTCCAGTGTCCGTTCAGCCGGCCGGCAATGCTCAGGTGGGTGATGTTCTGGTTGTAGTTGTCAGTGGTGGGGCGTTCAGCCGGCATGCCGCTGTCATCATGGTACAGGCCCAGACTGTTGTAAGTGCGGTTGCCGGCCATGACCTGTTCTGCGGGTACGCCGTTCCATGCCTGGCCGGTGTGTTCGTAGCCGCCGAAATTCTTCAGCCTTATCACTGCATTGTCACCACTCCAGGCTGCCTGTGCGAAATAGGAACCCAGATTTGCTCCGGTGCGCTCAATGTAGCCGTCGGTGCTGGTGTAGGAAAAGCGGCCGTCCAGGGTCAGGTGACCCTTTATGAGGCCTGTACCTGCCTTGACGGTTCCTGCATAAGTGCCGTAAGTGCCGGCCGACGTTTCCAGATTCAGGTGACGGTCGGGGCATGGCGCATCGGACTCCATACTGACACTTGCACCGAACGCTCCCGTGCCGTTGGTTGACGTGCCTGCTCCGCGCTGTATCTGTATGCTGCTGACCGATGCGCTGTAGCTGTTCATGTTGGCCCAGAATACGGTCTGGTCCTCGGGGTTGTTAAGCGGTACGCCGTCCATTGTGAAGTTGATGCGTTCGTCACGTGTACCGCGTATGCTCATATAACTGGTTCCTATGCCCGTGCCGTTGTCCGATGAAGCGATGACTGACGGGGTGAGCTGCATTAGGAACGGCAGTTCTGCGGTACCGGTGGAACTGTTCTGAAGCGTTCCGCCGTCCATAAGACTGACGGTCATGGGGGCGTCGGCCGCCACGCGTGTCGATGCGATGACAACTTCACCCAGGTCATATACGCGTGTGCTGTCGCCGGCTTCCTGCCCGGCGTGAATGCCTGCCGTGACAGCCGTAAGAGCCATAAAAAAGAAAACCCTCTTCATTTCTGTTTCCGTTAAAAATGAAAAGGGATACAATACTGTTCTGAAGTCCACTCCCTACGCCGGTACTAACCGAATCAGGTTCCTAGGGTATGATCTCAGCTTCCATGCAGGAAGCACCCCCTTTCATTCGGCTGCAAAGATAGCGGTTTTGCGCTTGCGTTATGCGCTTGCGACGGAATTTTTTTTGATTACAATGTGACCTGCGGCCATCCCGTGGACCAGTCTATTTCGCGTATCAGCAGTACGGACTGTCCGTTGCGCGTCTCGTCATAGCCGTGGAAGAACAGGTAGTCCCTGCCGTTGAATGTGACCGTGGCGGTATGACCCACGCCAGGGTAGCGTCCGTTGCCGGCCACGACAACCGTTCCGCCGCCGTCAAGCATGCTGCGGCCATCACGGTCCAGATACGGTCCGGTGACGGTGCTGCTGCGTCCAACCTGCACCTTGTAAGTGCTGTCCTTGCCGCGGCAGCAGTAGTCCGTGGACACGAACAGCCAGTACCAGCCGTCCTTGTAGAATATGAACGGAGCCTCCACGGCACCGGTGCCGGGGTCGGAGTCATCGGTCACGGCCCTTTCGCGGCGGCACAGCGAGAACCACTGCTGGGGTTCGGACAGGCGCAGCATGCTCTTATCCAGGCGCGTCAGCTTGATTCCGTCCCAGAACGAACCGAACACCATCCACGGCGTTCCGTCCCCGTCAACAATGACGTTGGGGTCAATGGCGTTCCACATGTCGCGGTAGGGCAGCGACTGCAGCACCATCCCGTGGTCAACCCACTGGTAGTCCGGTGATTCCGTATTCAGAGTCCTGTTGGTCGCCACGCCGATAGCTGACGTGTTCTTGCCGAATGTCGAGCACGAATAATAAAGGTAATAGGTCCCGTCACGGAAAATGATGTCCGGCGCCCATGTATGCCCGTTGTAGCCCGGCACCGCCTGTCTGGCCCATTCCGGCACGGGTGACAGCACCTGCTTTTCGAACTTCCATGTCCTGAGGTCCGATGATGACATCTGCGTCACGCCGAACCCCGTGCAGAAAAGGTAATACCGGCCTTCACAGAACGCCACCACGGGATCATGTACCGAAGGATCCGTCATCTCCGCCTGCCTGCGCGGTCCCTGAGGTCCCTGTGCTGCCGCAGTCGCATATACGGCCGCCATCAGAATAGTCAACAGCATTTTCATACACATTTCCTTTTGTGCAAAAATAATTATTTTTGCCAAACGGTGACACATGATACCATGTCATAAGTCTCAAAACAAAGTATAATGTGGCTGACCTGCCTGAAAATGGTGTGTCAGCCACACGCTGTCCTCTCAAGAGGCTCTGGACATGTGTTTGTGAGTCTCTCTTTGGCGGGGGATGCGGAGCCGGGCGGTTTTTGGCAGACCACCCGTATGCGCATCGGATTTATTTCATATCTTTACAAGCATGAAAGCAATACGGAAAGTCATGGCTGCAGCGGCGGTGATTCTGCTGGCGGCCGGCGCACAGGCGCAGAACACAAGTTTCAGACCGGGACAGATATGGTCCGATGACAAAGGCGTGCACATAAACGCGCACGGCGGCGGCATACTGTATTACAGGAACGTTTACTACTGGTTCGGCGAGCACAAGACTGAAGGCCCGGGCGGCAACAACGCGAACGTGGGCGTTCATGTGTATTCCTCAAAGGACCTGTACAACTGGAAGGACTGCGGCATTGCGCTTGCTGTCAGTGACGACCCCGCATCGGACATAACGAAAGGCTGCATTCTGGAACGTCCCAAGGTCATATACAACGCCAGAACGAAAAAGTTTGTCATGTGGTTTCATCTGGAACCCAAGAACGGAGGCTATGACGGCGCCATGATCGGCATTGCGCAGGCCGATAAGGTCACGGGGCCGTACACATATATAAGGTGTACGCGCAGCAACCCGCAGACCTGGCCTGTGAATGTGCTGCCGCTGCACAAGGAGCCTGTGACCGGACGCAATGCCCGCGAACGCTCCAACCTTAACTGGAATGAGCATCCCGATTCGGTCAACACGCTGGGCCGTGACTTTCAGAAGGGACAGCACAGCCGCGACATGACTCTCTTTGTCGATGATGACGGCAAGGCCTACCACATCTGCTCATCGGAATCGAACAGCGTGATCCACATATCGGAACTGACCGATGACTATCTGGATTTCACGGGCAAGTACGTGCGTGCGTTCATAGGTGACCGCATGGAGGCGCCGGCTCTGTTCAAGAAGGACGGTCTGTACTATTTCATGGGTTCCGAATGCACCGGCTGGGCTCCCAACCGTGCCCGCAGCGCCGTGGCTCCGTCAATATGGGGGCCCTGGACGCAGATTGGCAACCCCTGTGTGGACCGTGACAGCGAAACCACCTACCATTCGCAGAGCACATTCTTCATTCAGGTGGCCGGAAAGAAGAACACGTTCATCTACATGGGCGACCGCTGGACCCCGGATAACGCCATTGACGGCCGCTACATATGGCTCCCGGTCGAGTTCACTCCCGACGGCCGCTTCATTCTGCACTGGTACGACGAGTGGAGCCTGTGATCAATGGGGACAGTCCCTGCGCAACAGGGACTGTCCCCGTTGCGCAGGGACTGTCCCCGTTGTGCAACGCTTTTGCAACGCTGGAATCTTGTGCTGAGCGGGTGATGTGGCTAAATTTGCAGCATGAAAAGACATTTGGCAATTGCTGTGGCGCTGCTTATGGCTGCGCCTGTACCTGCGGCGGACTATGAACGCGGGGTTGACCTTGGACTGTCAGTCAAATGGGCTGCGGCTAATGTGCAGTCCGCTGATACCGCAGCACTTTACGGGTTTCAGGCCGATGTGCCGTTGGAAGAGCCGTGGCGCACTCCCTCCTGGCAGGAATGGCGCGAACTGCTGGCAAACTGCACCTGGAAATTCATTGAAAGTGACAGCGTGACCGGGTACCTTGTGACATCTCATGTCCCCGGATTCAAAGGCAACAGCATTTTCCTGCCTTTTGAAGGCTGGCAGAACGACGAAGGGGTGCATCAGACTGAAGACGTGGGGTGCTACTGGAGCTCGACGCCCATACCTTCCCCGGATAATCATTCCGGTTTTGCAGTGTACATGATCTGGAGCGGCCATTATATATGGCCCCAGAGCAAAAGCCTGTCGCTGTCTGTCCGTCCCGTGTCAGAGGTCACCAGGTCCGATGTGAAGAAATTCCGGCTGAAAACAGGGAGCATGATCCTGCATGAGGGCGCCCACGGAATCATCGGACTGGAATCGGACCGCGTTCTGGACGCGCTGTGCACATGGGAGTCAAGTGACACCACAGTGGCTGTCGTGGAGTATGGAAGCGTGCTTGCCCGCTCTGCAGGCCGGTGCACCATAACTGTGACGTGTGCCGGCCATACCCGCAAATGCAGGGTGACAGTGCTTCCCGGCATATTTGAAAGCGTTGACCTGGGCCTGCCGTTCCGCATTGCCACCATGAATGTGGGTGCTCAGCGGCCGCAGGACTGGGGTGACAGCTTTGTCTGGTCTGAGACCTGGACCAAGGATTTCTACAGCTGGAACACATTCATGTGGGGCAGCAGGGAAGGCATATTCAATTACAGGACAGACAATTGGAGTACGGGAAGGTCCCGGCCCAAGAGGCTTACGCCTGATGATGACATTGCAAGGGTGGCGTGGGGGCCGGAGTGGCGCATGCCTGCGCGCATGGAATGTGAACTGCTGGCTGACGCATGTGATGCCGTTGCTGACACCTTGTGCGGCATACCGGGCATTCGGCTTGTCAGCATGGTACCCGGATTTGAAGACCGCAGCGTATTCTTTCCCGCTTCGGGTGTCATGGACGGTAACGGTCCTGCCGGACGCGGAGAGATGTGCCGTATCCTGACATCCGAGGACGGAGCCTGCCTGAACCTGAATAAAAGTTCTCTTTTTTCCAATTCCGATACCAGATACCTGGGCGTTCCCGTGCGCGCTGTAACCGCCCTGCAGGAAAACGATTTTGAAACAGTCGTCATGGACACATCGGACCTTGTCATGCTTTCAGGCACGAAAACCTGTGTAACGGCCAAAGTCATTCCTTCTAGAATCTGCCTGAATGACATGTTCTCCTGGAGTTCGTCCGATGAGAGCATTGCCATAGCCGATGTGAACGGCGTGATAACAGCGCTGTCTGCCGGCACTTGTGAAATAATTGCAGGTGCAGGCGGCCGTGAAGCCCGATGCCGCGTCACGGTAATCCCGCAGGAAATACATCCGGTAGACCTTGGACTGAGTGTCCTCTGGGCCGATGTCAACTTGGGTGAACTCTCTCCCGGATACGGATCTGAGGAGTCCGGCTATTTTACACGGAGCGAATTGCCGCGCCTGCTGGCTTCCGTCCCTGAAGGCTGGCGCTTACCCACCTGGGATGAAGTGCAGGAACTTATTTCATCATGCAATGTCGCTCTGCACGATTTTCGGGATGCTGTGCCGGTCGTGCGTTTTACTTCCAAAAGTCACGGCCATGAGTCCGATACGCTGCTCATACCGTTTCTTGGCAGTATGGACCCATGGCTTTATTATTATTATGATAATCCGTATTCCTTAGAAGACGCCGGGCGTGATGAGACCATGTATCACGTTTCAGATTCCGGCAAGGCGGCCTGTTATTCCGAGTGGAGGGGAGAAAAGAGTCTGACTCTGGAAGAGTCTGGCGATATGGCGTTCCCAGTCAGACTGGTGTGCAACAGGGACTGTCCCTGCGCAACGGGGACTGTCCCTGTTGTGCAAGGTGCGTCCCTATTGTGCAAATGAGCGGATTAGGGCGGCAAGCGAGGGGGCGTCATCGGCGTCGGGGACAAGCCAGGCGCCTTCACAGATGAAGCGGGGTATGGCGGCCTTGCCGTTGACTGATGTGCGGCCGAAGAGTTCCAGCGCCTTCATGGTGTAGCTGTCAATCCAAGGGTCCTGCATGGCCTTTTCCAGAGCTTCATCACCAATCAGATTCTGCGCTTTGTTGCGGGCTTCACCTACAGTAGGCAGATCACGCCCGAAAAACCAGCGTTCATATTCCCGGAAAGCATCCCTGTCAGTGCGCCACAGGGCAAGTCCCATGCGCATGAGTTCGCAGGAGCCAGCAAACTGGTCAGCGGAGTAGGGGACGTAAGGGTTGCATTCGTTGCTCAGTGAAACAGGACAGCAGATGAAAGCCACGCTGTCATGCAGCTCACGGACCACATCGGGCAGCATGAGGTGTATGCGGCGGCAGTGCGAGCATTGCCAGTCAAAGAGCAGGGTGACGGCCGTGGGGGCATCGGACTTGCCGATGACTGGCAGTTCGTCCATATCAAACTGCGGCAGTTCCTCCTGGGCGAAACCGCGTTCGGACAGCGTTTTTGGCGTGGTGCACAACTGCAGAACGGCCAGGGCAACGGATAGCAGGAGTCCGATGAGAAAATGCAGTGCGCGGCCGCTGATGTCACGTCTGGCGCACCAGAAAATGATGAGCACGGCCAGTATCATGCCCAAAATGTGGGCTGTCATGCAGTAGGGGCAGAAGGCGTGAATCAGGGTACGCTGCAGGCGGATGAACCAGATGGCGCTGCCGAAGACCGCGCCGCCTATGACCAGCATGATGCGTCCTGTAAAGCGCTGCATGTCAGGTTCAAGACGGTCAAAGGACAACAGACAGAACAGCAGTGCGATGTATGCGCCCATTGCAAGTGCGCTGACAGGCACTGTTCCCAGAAGGAAAGACCAGCGGCTGCCTAATACCTGATTGCACGATGTGCCTGCCTGACAGCCTATGAGTCCGCGTCCAGACAGGGCATGTATGCACAGCACGATGCTCAAAATAAGGACAATGGTGCCGAGCGACACCATTGTCCATTCAAGTATGTTTCTGTCTTTCTTCAAGTTACTGGATGTTTGGCTTTCCAGGAGTAGCAACTGATGCTCCGAAGGCGTCGCCGGCACCGTGGTTTCTGGTGACGGGTGCGCCAAGGGTGATGCCGCTGCCTGCCAGATACTCTCCTGCACTGACATCGGACTTCAGTTCTTCAACCAGAGTGACTGAATCAAGTACCGTGGGTGCTGTGGCGGGCTGGCGTCCCCAGCCTCCGCGGCGCTGCACCACCTGTACTGATTCAACGGTGTAGGAATCCTTGCCTATGAAGACCTTCTGACCTGCCTGGAATCCCTGTGCGCTGGCAACGGAAAGTGTCTTTCCGCCCTTCTGAGCGGCTGTCTGGATGGCTGTTGCACCGGCTGTGCCTACAACTGCAACCCTTACCTTCTCCATGCTTTCGCCTGATCCCAGATACAGCACCTGACCAAGTGAAATGCCGTTGGTTGAGGCCACCTTCACATTGTTTTCTCCGGCCTTGACGGGAGCGGCAATTGTCATTGCGCTGCCTGCATGGAAGTCAAGCTTGTTGTCATCGGTGTCAAAACCGTCAGGATAACGGCCTGTGCTCAGGTTGGGTCCTGCCACCGGCGTTCCGCCCTGCATGCCGAATCCGCCGCGTGCTCCTGAAGGAATCCTGGCGTATGCGCCGTCAGCGCCTGCTCCGGCATCCTCATGGTAGCCCTCGGCCAGCCACGGGTCAACCAGACCGCCGTAGTTCAGGGCGTCCACAATCAGTCCGTTTCCTGTGCGCAGGGTCATGTTGCCGCGTGATGCGTCAACTGCGGGACCGCCGAACAGCAGGTCAGCCTCAACGTCACCGTGATAGCCTGCATTCTTTACCTGTGCGTCATAGACGACATCGTTGATTGCGTGTGCCTTTGAAAGTGCCTTGTCAAGTTCTATTGCGTAAACCAGCGGCAGGACGGGTTCGTTGCTGGAGTGGTCGAATTTTGAAGCGGGTTCGAATGTGATACCGGTACCGTTGACTGCGAACGGCATGTTGCTGGAGTGGTCGAACTTGAGGGGCTCCATAAGTTCAAGACCAGTGCCGGGATTGTCATTCGGGCCCAGAGGACCATTAAACGTGCTGCGGCTGGACTGCGTGCCCACTGATTTGACGGTCACCCATTCAACGCCGTGGCCCTTGCTGTCAATGTCAAGACGTATCCTGTCACCGGCAGTGATGTTCTGGGTGCTTGAAACCTTGATGTTGGTGTCACCCTTCTTTGCATCCATTGAAAGCCATGCCTGTGTGCCGGGCTTGCCGACCTCAGTTATGGTCACAACTTCATATTTCTCAAGTGAATTCGATACTGCGGGGTAGGTTGAACCGTATCCTATGGCCATCTTGTCTCCAACCTTGAAGCCTGCTATACTGGTTACCGGAATGTTGTTCGAACCGGCCGGGATGGTGATTACCGGACCTTCCGGCAGCGGCTGCCAGACGGTGGTCGGGCTGCCGTTGAAACCGCCCTGCTGTCTGCCTGGGAAACCGCCCTGGCCGCCGTTCTGCTGCTGTGCGGTCTGCGGGGTGATTACGGCTGCAACCTTGCGTGTTTCAGCATTCTTTCCCGTACCTATCTGAATCTCATGACCTGCTTCAATGCCTGCAACGCTGCGCACGTAAATGACATTGTCACCCTTTGCAGCATCGACAGAAAGGCCGGAGTTGCTTATTCCCATCAGATAGAATCCCTTTGGAGCCAGTTTCGTTCCTACAGGAATCTCAATTGATGAGAAATATGGCAGGTTCACGCCGTGGTGTGTAAGATTCCAGCCCGATATGTTCACAGCCTTGTCGCCGGCATTGTAAAGTTCGATGAATGAGTTGCTTGAGTTGCCGCTGCCGTCAGCGATGCGGAATTCGTTGATCTTGACTGGAGCCACGTTGCGGACCTTTTCATGAGCTGTGAATGTGGTGCCTGCGTTGAACTTTGCAACTGCCTGCAGGTCTCCGTTGAACAGTTTCTTGCCCGATGTCACGGCGAATGTAACGACTACGGTCTGGCCGGGAGCCACTTCATAGCCTACCTTGCGGGTCTTGTCTTTTGAACCGGCTACTGCAGCCTTCCAGCCCTTGGGCGTCTTGAGACTGATTTCAAGGTCATTGATGGGGGCGCCTGTTGTATTTACGAATGTGACGGCCACATTCTCTGTGCTCTTGGGTGAGAATGTCTGCAGCATGTTGGGCTTGGAAGTCTTGTTTGCCGCGCTGACCAAAAGAGTTGCGACCTCATACTTTGCAGCCACGACATTGGCCTGGACTGCCTGGTTGGTCTCAATTGTGGGGAATGTTCCGGCTGCGGTCATTGCGGCCTCATAGAATGTGCCTGACGAACCGTTTGAATTGTCACCGCCGTTACCCAGCAGTATGGCACCCTGCTTGCGCATGGGGTCATAGCTCTGACGCGGGTTCTGGATGCGTATGCCGTCATACATGATTTGGAGTTCACCGCCCTGTGCATTGCCGCCCATGGAACGCCAGTGGTGGGGTTCGCCGTCGGCCGTAGCTGTGACGAAACGCCAGCTTATGCTGGGTATGTCTGCACAGTACTTGTCATTGGGGTCAGGATTCACGCAGCCTACCAGGTTGTTCTCCTGGTCTGTCATGATCCACGGTCCGGGAGCCTGTCCCTTGTACCATGAAGGCTGGTTGCCGTAATAGGTTGTCTCCATTGTGCCGTCACCGTCATCACGGCTGTCAGTTTCAGCATTGCCGTAGTCGAAGCAGCAGCCTGTGTTGTAATGGTGGCCGTTGATGACCCAGTACTGGCCTTCAGCCTGATCATCGACCGCTGTGCCGTGAGCGTCATTCCAGCGCAGACCCATGCCTGCGTTGATGAACACGCCGTATACCTTGTGTCCCATGATTGTGACGGGGGCCCAGTCAGCTACAGGAACATTGTTGAATCCGCCCATTGCCAGACCTCCGAATCCGCCGCGCGGAGCCTGTACAAGATCGTTGCCCTTTCCAGACTGGTCATACAGAATGGTGATCCAGCAGTAGGTGTCCTGGCAGAAACGGTCCTGGGCGGCAGCATCGGCATAACCGCCGGGATCTCCTGCGCTTGGCTGGACTATTCCTATGTCAAGGGTCTTGTTGTCAGACTGTCTCATTACCTGATAGAGCGGACCGTTGTAGTCGCGGTACAGAGCTCTGGTTGAGGAGTGGGCGGCAGTACAGGGAGTGCCACCCTTTGCATATACGTCACAGGGTCCGTCGGGACGCTGCGGTATCTTGCTGTCACCTGCGGCGACAGCCACGATAGCTGCCGGAGCAAGGACTGCTGCCGTCAGTATCAGGGCAATACCAGATTTCTTCATGATTGGCTTTTGTGTTGGTTAGTCGTTTGAGACGCAAAATTATCCCAATTATTATAATGTGCAAGAAAATGGATGAAAAAAGAAGAAATGCGTTCATTTCGGGTATTTTTCATGTCGCTGTGCTGTGCGGATAGCCTTCACTCCTTAGAAATTGGAAAATTTAGTTGTATCTTTGCCTGTGAAAGACAATCCTTATTCAGACTATGGAAAAATTCAACATTTCAGGCATTCAGCAGGTAGGTGTGGGCACGGTTGATTTCAGCAGGTCATGGAACTGGTTCATTGACATGTTCGGAATAAACGTACGCATTCTTGAAGACGATACCGTAGCTGAACGCATGCTTCCCTATACCGGTAACAAAGCACAGAAACGTCACGCCTGCATTACGGTCAGCCTGCAGGGCGGAGGCGGCCTTGAAGTATGGCAGTATTCCGAACGCAAGCCGCAGCCATGTCCTTTCCAGCCGGCAGTAGCCGATCTGGGCATTTTCGCAGCAAAGATCAAGTGCCGTGATGTGGCAAAGTTCCACGAAACGGCTTCGAAGAAATGGGACGGCTGCACGGATATATGCAGATATCCTGACGGCACGCCGTGCTTCTACATAAAGGACCTTTACGGCAACTGGTTCCAGATTATCCAGCGCACTGACATATACATAGAACAGAAATCGCTTACCGGCGGTGTGGTTGGGGCTCTCATCGGAGTTACTGATATGGAGAAATCCATGGAATACTATCAGCAGGTGCTGGGCTTTGACAAGGTGCTGTTTGATGTCACAGGTTCTTTTGACGACTGGGCTGCACTGCCTGAAGGCGGACAGCGTTACCGCCGTGTGCTGCTGGGTACATCGGCATCCAGGACAGGCGCTTTCTCAGGTCTGTACGGTGACAGCATGGTGGAACTGGTCCAGGCTCTTGACCGTGTGCCGCGCAAGATATATGAGGGGCGTTTCTGGGGTGATCCCGGTTTCATACAGCTGTGTTTCGATGTCACCGGCATGAATGAATTCGGCAGGTTCTGCGCTGAGAAGGGCTATCCGTTCACGGTGGACAGCTGCCCGGACGGACAGATTTTCGACATGGGCGATGCATCGGGCCGCTTCACATACAATGAGGACCCGGACGGAACGCTGGTCGAATTCGTGGAATCATACAGGATTCCTGTCGTCAAGAAACTGGGATGGTTCATTGACATGGGCAGGCGTGACGCTTCAAAGCCCCTGCCCAAGTTCCTGTTCCGCATGATGGGAATCGTTTCAATAGTCAGGAAGGTATGATTGTCTGGATTACCGGAGCGTCGTCAGGCATAGGCGAAGCATGCGCCTGCCGTTATGCGCAGCAGGGTGCCGCTCTGGTACTCACTTCAACGTCGGCTCCGAAACTGGAAAAGGTTGCGGAGCGCTGTCTTGAACTGGGGGCTGCCGATGTCATGGTCCTTCCCTTTGACCTGAGCAGGACTGACGGCATTGAAGACCTGGTCAGCAGCGTATATGAACGTTTCGGCAGGCTTGACGTGCTGTATTGCAATGCCGGGGTCAGCCAGCGGACATCGGTTATGGACACATCGATGGAAATGGTGCGCAGACTGATGGAAATCAACTATTTCGCTCCTGTGGCCATGACCAAGGCCGTCCTGCCGCGCATGATTGCCGATGGCGGCGGGCATATTGCCGTAACGTCATCCATTGCCGGAAAATTCGGATTCCCCCTGCGTTGCGCATACAGTTCATCGAAACATGCCGTATACGGATTCTTTGAAACCCTGGCTGCCGAGTATCATGACCGCGGCATACGCGTGACTGTAGTCTGTCCAGGCCGTGTCAGGACTGACATTTCTGTCAATTCGCTGGACAGGGGAGGTGTCAGGCACGGGGTGATGGACCCCGGTCAGGAATCGGGACTGTCACCGGAAAAGGCTGCGGAGAAGATAGTGCGTGCCATTTCAAAAGGACGTCAGGAAGTGCTGGTGGGCCGTGGCGAACTGATAATGGTCCATATCAAGAGATTCTTTCCGCGTCTGTGTTCACGCCTGGCTCGCCGTATCAAGCCAATGTGACAAGTCTCAGCACTTGTCGCTAAGTTCAAGCCAGCGCATTGTAGCCTCGTCAATGCGGTCAATTATCTCTCCGATGCGGGCTGATTTGGCCTGAAGTACATCATAAGGCAGACTGCCGCCGCCAAGTTCCTCCTCAAGTGCAGCCTTTTCCGTTTCCAGCTGTTCCAGTTCGGTTTCCAGCTGTTCCATTTCACGCTTCTCCCTGAATGTCAGTTTTGCCGGCCTTGAAGCCTGTCCGCGCTGCTGGGGAGCTGCCCCGGATGGCCCCCCGGCCCTGTTCTGTGACTGGTTCTGAAGACTGGCCTTTTCTTCATCCTCCTTGAGGACTTTCCATTCCATGTAGTCGCTGTATGACGACGGGAAGTCTGTGACTTTGCCGTCACCTTCAAACACGAACAGGTGCTGAGCCGTGCGGTCCATGAAATAGCGGTCATGGGAGACGGCGATGACACAGCCCTTGAACTGCGATATGTATTCTTCAAGCACCTGCAGGGTCATTATGTCAAGGTCATTCGTGGGTTCGTCCAGAATCAGGAAGTTGGGGCTGCGCATGAGTATGGTGCACAGGTACAGGCGCCGCCTTTCACCGCCGCTCAGCTTTGATATGCAGCAGTACTGGGTCTTGGGCGGGAAGAGGAACTTCTGCAGGAACTGACCGGCGGACATGCGGCGGCCGTCATCCAGTTCAATGTGGTCAGCTATGGCTGTCACAGCGTCAATGACACGTTCGTTCTCATTGAAAGACATGCCTTCCTGCGAATAGTAGCCTATTTTCAGGGTCGTTCCGCGGTCAATCACACCGCTGTCCGGCTGTTCCAGACCAAGCAGCATCTTCAGGAACGTGGACTTTCCAACACCGTTTCCGCCAATTATTCCAAGCTTTTCATATTTGGTGAACACGTAGCTGAAGTCCTTCAGTATCACCTTGTCACCGAACGACTTGTTGAGTCTGTCAATTTCAAAGATCTTCTTCCCTATGTATGACGCCTTGACGTCCAGTGTCACGCTGCGTTCGTCACGCCTGTGCTGCAGCCTTTCCTCCAGGTCATGGAACGACTCCTTGCGGTAGCGTGCCTTGCCTCCACGTGCACAGGGCATGCGGCGCATCCAGTCCAGTTCACGGCGGTAAAGGTTCAGGTCGCTTTCCCGCTGTGATGATTCGGCATCAAGCCTTTCCTGACGTTTCTCCAGATAATAGCTGTAGTTGCCCTGATAGCTGTAGGCGCGGAAATCGTCAATTTCGACAATGCGGTTGCAGACACGGTCCAGCAGGTAGCGGTCATGTGTCACCATGAGCAGTGTCAGACGTCCTGCCGTGAGGTATTCCTCAAGCCATTCCGTAATCTCCACATCCAGATGGTTGGTAGGTTCGTCCAGAATGAGGAAATCAGGTTCCGATATCAGGGCCGATGCCAGCGCAACGCGTTTGGCCTGCCCTCCGGACAGTTCGGATACCGGCCTTTCAAAATCCGGTACGCCAAGTATGGTAAGCATGCGCCGCGCTTTGAGCAGCATCTCATCGGAATCCGATGCGCAGCAGGCGCGTATGACTGTGGCGCCCGCCGGGAACTGCGGCGTCTGTACCAGATAAGCCGTCTTTATGTCGCGCCGGAAGGTGATGGTCCCGCTGCGGTAATCGGCGTTTCCCGCAATCACGTCGAGCAGTGTGCTCTTGCCCTGTCCGTTGCGGGCAATCAGCCCCACCTTTTCACCTTGGGCTATGTTGAGTGTCAGTCCGTCAAAGATAACCCTGTCACCGAATGACTTGCACAGTCCGTCAATCTGGAGAAAACTTTCCATCATTCGTCTTCCAGGGGGTTGTAGGTTTCAATGTTGCAGAAAGCGTATGACAGTTCGGCCCCGAAAAGGACTATGAACCATGACACGTTCAGCCATATCATCAGGAACGGAATGGCGGCAACGGCGCCGAAAACTCCGTTCAGGCGGTTGAAGAATATCTGCGTCTCGACATAGATCCACTGGAACAGACAGAACAGCAGTCCTGTGATGAGCGCCGAATGGAATGCCTGGCTTATGAGCACTTTCGGAGTGGGGATGAACTTGTACATGAGCATCAGGACCAGAACTGTGACGGCGTAGGTCATGAGCCATCTCAGACCTGTTGATATGGTGCTCCAGAACGGGATGTCAATGAGCAGGTTCATCAGACCGTTGCCTTCAGTGAACTGCAGGGACGTGGCAAGGAACATGATTATGACGAACGGGAGCAGCAGAATGATTACGGTGTATGCTCCAAGACGTTTCCATATGTTGCGGGTTTTTCCAACCTTGACGCGCCACACGTAGTTGAAGTTCTTTTCAACCTGGATCATCAGCCAGAATACCAGCCAGATGAAGCAGATGAAGCTTATTGCACCGAATGCGCCGTGTGTGGCCACTCCCATGACATTCTGTGCATACTCCAGCACCTGTTCTATGATTGCCTGCTGGTCACCGAAATTCAGTCTCAGCAGGTTGGCCAGGTCGTCGTCAATTCCGAAACCTCCGGTGATTGTGAACGCCAGCGCAACGCACGGAATGAGCGAAATCGTCGTGAAGAAGGCCAGCGCCACGGCCCTGTATCCTACCTGCTGGTTCGAGAAGGTCTTCAGGGTCATAAGGAAAATCTTCAGATGCCTGGCGCATCGGGCCTTGAACTTGCCGTATTCACCGGTGTCAGCTGTCCAGATTCCGTGTCTGATATAGTTCCTGATATTTTTCAGCCTGTTATTTTCCATCAGTATTTTTCTGCAAGATATTCCATTGCCATGGCATAACCGTCAAATCCATGGCCAGATATTGTCTTTTCGGCATACAGCGACACATATGAGAAACGGCGGAACTCCTCCCGCTGCGAAATGTCGCTCAGGTGGACTTCAACGGTAGGAAGTCCCACAGCCTTGAGCGCATCCAGAATGGCTATGCTGGTATGCGTGTACGCGGCAGGGTTGATGATTATGGCATCGGACTCAGTCAGGGCCTGCTGTATGCGGTCAATTATGCAGCCCTCATGATTGGACTGGTACACGCATACCTCCAGCCCCATGGAAGCGGCCTTGTCATGAATGAATCCTACAAGACTGTCATAGGGGCGGCTGCCGTAAACATCGGGCTCGCGTATTCCGGTCAGATTGATGTTGGGACCGTTTATTACCAGTATCTTCTTCATTTCCTTTCAATTGTTCTGCCGCCAAGATTCCTGAAGTCACGGAAGAAATCAGGGTATGATTTGGCTGTGCAATCCACATTCTTTATTGTGCTCTCTCCATCGGCTGCGGTGGCCAGTACGGCTGAGGCCATGGCAATCCGATGGTCTCCCTGCGGACAGGCCGTAGCGCAGTGCGGATAGCCGCCGCATATGTGAATGCTGTCATCGGTGGCGCTGCACTGTATGCCGAAAGACCTGAGCATGGAGCATACTGATTCTATGCGGTCGCTCTCCTTGAGGCGCAGACGGCCGATGCCTGTCAGACGGCTTTCCCCTTGTGCCGTTGCGGCTGCTACGGCCAGTGCGGGGACAAGGTCCGGAATGTCGCTGCAGTCCGCATCGATGCCGTGCAGCCTTGACGGCAGTACGCGTACGCCGGATCCGGTCTCAATCCTGGCACCCATGCTGCGCAGCAGTTCCACAATGCGGCGGTCTCCCTGCAGTGAACCGGGCCATTCCAGCCCCAGGCATTCTATGGAGCCGCCTATACATCCTGCAACCAGCCAGTTGGCTGCTGCTGACCAGTCTTTTTCAACTGTGACAGAAACAGGTGAACGGAATGTCTGGTTACCAGGAACGGTGAATGTGTCACGCGACTCATAGACACTTACTCCAAACTGCTTCAACACGCTGACCGTCATGTCAATGTACGGGGCGCTTTCACGTTTGCCGCTGAGAACGATGCGGCTGCCGGCGTCAAGCAACGGAAGCGCCATGAGCAGTCCGCTTGTGAACTGTGACGATATGCCTGCGTCAATGGTGAAGTCGCCGGGCGTCAGAGCGCCTGCTGCAGTAAGCGGCATGATGCCGTTTCCGCCAAGCTTCATGCCGTGTTCCAGAAGCTGTTCGTAAAGCGGTGACAGGGGTCTTTCCGGCAGACGCCCGCCGGCTGTGAACGTTGCGCCGCAGCCCAGGGCCGATACCAGCGGCAGCATGAATCTCAGTGTGGATCCGCTCTCCTGACAGTCCAGCGTGCATCCCGCAGGCAGGCGGTTGCGGCCTATTGGCGTTACCGTGATATCGGATCCCTCAATTTCTATTCCTGCACCCAGTGACTTCAGACAGTTTATTGTAGCCCTGGTGTCCATGCTGTCACAGAAATCCCTGATAACGGTTTTCTTGTCAGCAAGAGCCGCGCAGATGAGATACCTGTGCGTTATCGATTTCGATGCGGGAGGCGTGACTGCCCCCCTGAGTTTTCCGTATACTGTCAGACTGGCCATTGTTCCGTCATTTTCAAAAGTGAAAGCAGACTGTCTTCCCGCACGGTGTGGATTCCGCACAGCCCCCATTCGTGCGGCAGTACCAGAGCTATGCCGTCTGTGCCGCGTTTCTTGTCGGAAAGCGCAGCCTGGAACAGCTGCTGTGCGCTGTAGGGACACGACAGGTCAAAACCGCAGCCTGACAGGATTTCCGAAAGTGCGTCAGTACAGTCAGCCAGCCCCATTGCGGCTCCGATTCTTGCCGCGCGCACCATGCCTTTTGCAACAGCTGCGCCATGGGTGATTGAATAGTTTCCGAGAAGTTCCATGGCGTGGCCCACCGTATGTCCGAAATTGAGAAGTCTGCGCCGGCCGCGGTCAAATTCGTCATCCGATACAATGTCGCGCTTAATCTCCACACATTGCGATATGATGTCTGTGAAATTGCAGTCCGGCCATTCGCGTGCCATGTCAAGCAGGGCGCAGGACTTGACGGCGCCGTATTTCACAACTTCAGCCATGCCGTCACGCAGGGTTGCTGCAGGCAGCGTGTCAAGTGCCGATGTGTCACACAGTACCAGTGAGGGCTGGTGGAAAGCTCCGGCCAGATTCTTGCCGGCACTTATGTCAACTGCGGTTTTTCCACCGACAGAACTGTCAACTGCGGCAAGCAGGGTGGTGGGAATCTGGACATACCTGATTCCACGCATGTAAATTGCGGCGGCAAAACCTGCGGTGTCGCCCGGAACACCTCCTCCAAGAGCAATCACGGCATCGTCACGCGTCATTCCATGGGCAGCCATCGCGTCAATGAATGACATTACGGAATGTATGTTCTTTGACTGCTCCCCATGTGGAACCACATGTCTGAAACAACAGTATCCGGCGGCCTCCAGGCTGTCCGTCACTGTTCTCCCGAAAAGAGAGTCAACCGTGTCATCGGAATATACAGCCACGGTGCGGCATCCTGTGAGGGCCGCCATGAAGCGCCCGGTGTCAGACAGCAGTCCGCTCCCTATAATCACGTCATAGGGGACCTGGGTCCTGACATTTATGCAAACCGTATCCTTCATTCAGATTTCGGGTATGGTGTATGTCCAGCACCTGCGGCGGCGGTGGCAGTAATGTTCGAAATTCTTCCAGATGTTCTGCACGTTGGCGTTGTCCTCAAGCATGGGGCCGGTCTGGCAGTCAATGCCGCCGTGTGCGATGATGGCGTTTATGCCTTCGCGCAGTATGATGCTTTCCACACCTTTCTTCTGGTCGCCGGGACGTACGCCTATCATGTAGAAGTCTATGTGCCTGTGGTCGCGCAGGTCACCAAGGACCTTGAGTGCGGACAACGGTCCCAATCGGCCTTTGCCGGCACGTATTCCGCGGCTTATGGAAGGGGCAATGAATCCGAATCCCACAAGTTCGCCCTGGCGGTTTTCAACCATGAGCGAATATTCGGGCCGTCCCACCAGCATTATCAGGTGCTCCAGACTGTCAATCTGCCTGTCAGTGAGGGGTACAACGCCGTGAAGTGATGCGAAAGCGCTGTTGATTATGTGCATGGCTTCACGTACATACGGCCTGACTTCCTTCATGCTGCTGAATTTCCGGGCGGAATATCCGTAGCGCTGTTCGGAAATGTCCGCCACGCGCGCCAGTTTCCCGGGACATTCGGCCGGCATGATTATCTTTGTTTCAGTCCAGTCCCACTTCTTGACAAGCCCCAACTTCTCCATATGGGTGACATAATAGGGGTAATTGTACAGGGTGATGTACATGTCCATCTGGTCAAAGCCGTCCACCAGCATGCCCTGTTTGTCAAGGTTGGAAAATCCCAAAGGCCCAACCATTTCGTTCATCCCCAGTTCACGTGCCCAGCTGACAGCGGTGTCGAACAGGGCTTTGGACACTTCAAGGTCATCAATGAAGTCAAAGCGTGTGAAACGCAGCTGCCTTACGCCCTCCTTGTCATTCGCTGCACGGTTCAGTATGGCTCCTATGCGTCCCACCATCTTCCCGTCACGCCATGCTGTCCACAGGCGGCTGTCAGCGTATGCGTATGCCCCATTCTTTTCCCTGTTGAAAGTGTCCATTTCATCTCCTATCAGCACGGGCACGTACAGGCTGCAGTCCCTGTACAGGTCAATGGGGAACCTGAACATGTTCTCCATGTCCTTACGGTTGAGTACTTCCCTTATCTGAACCATCATTTCAAGACAAATGTTTAAACTGCAAAAATAATGAATTTTGCGTGGGCACGTGCGCCACGCATGCAAAAAACGCATTCCTGACAGTCCGGTCAGAAATGCGTTTGTGAAATATACTTACAAATGAATTAGAACGACGCTGAAAGGCCAATCATGAACGGGAAGGTGCTGACCGGGCTGGAGGCGTTGAAAAGTTCATTGAACGAATATCTTGCAATTATCCCGAAATCGTCTATTCCCAACCTGACGGTGGCGTTGAGCCCGAGAGGGTTGATGCCTGTGTCCTTGGTCAGCTTCTCCTTGCTGCCTCCTGTGTATCTGACTTTTGAGACATCGGCGAAACGGTATTCGATTTCAGGACCGAAGGCAAGGAATACGCCATTGTGTGAACCTGCACTGAATTCCATGCAGAACGGAACTCTCAGGCTCCAGTAGCGCAGCCAGCCCTGGCTTACGCCGTTTCCGGGACCGACAAGTGTCAGGACCTCTCCGCTGCCGTTGTCCTGCCAGGCCAGATAGCTTCCGCGCTCCAGCCAGTAACGCGAACGGGTCAGATACAGGGCAGTGTTGAATCCGAAGTTCGGGGTTACATGATATCCGTACTGCCCGAGGGCAAAGCCGAATTCGAATCCTTTTCCCACGCGTTGCGGAAGATCCGCTGACGCTTCCGGCGGACGGTTGCTGCAAAGTATGTTCAGACCCAGGTAACAGTTAGGGGTGTGACCGGGACCGAAATGGTAAGTTTTTTTTACGCATATATGATTATCCCCATTACTCAATGACATTATGGTCCTGTCTTCACTGTCCTCTGTCTGAAAACTGCGTTCACCGTTCTCGCCCTCTTCCTGTACCACATAATATTCCGTGCCAAGGAAACTGTCGAACAGACTGTGTGCAAAACGGTGGGCCCAGCCTTCCCCCCGGCCAATCATTCCGTATTCGTCATATTCGTAATATCTCTCTGTCGTCTGGCCTGCGGCAGGGACTGCAAGAACCAGTGCCATAGCGGCGATTGCGTGTCTTTTTCTCATATTTATGCAAGTTGTTCGGTAAATAGACGTACAAAGGTGCAAAATGTTGGCGGTTCGGCGGTATTTTTTTACCTTCGTGGCCGAAAAAAATACGAAAATATGGCACAACCGGCAGATGACAGGAAGATTATCTTCTCAATGGTGGGGGTAAGCAAGGCTTTCCAGAACAACCGACAGGTCCTCAAGGACATTTACCTTTCCTTCTTTTACGGGGCTAAAATAGGAATCATCGGACTTAACGGTTCGGGCAAGTCCACGCTGCTCAAGATCATTGCCGGCATAGAGAAGAGCTATCAGGGGCAGGTGGTGTTTGCACCGGGATACAGTGTGGGCTATCTGCCGCAGGAACCCCAGCTTGATCCTGAGAAGACCGTCAAGGAATCAGTCATGGAGGGCGTTCAGCAGATATATGATGCCCTCAGTGAATATGATGAAGTGAACCACAAGTTCGAACTGCCCGAATACTACGAGGACCAGGACAAGATGGATGCCCTTATGGCACGTCAGGCTGAACTGCAGGACATTATCGATGCGACTGATGCGTGGAACATTGACAACCGTCTTGAACAGGCCATGGACGCTCTGCGCTGTCCTCCCGAGGACCAGAAATGCGGGGTCCTTTCCGGTGGTGAACGCCGCCGCGTGGCTCTTTGCCGCCTGCTGCTGCAACAGCCTGACATACTGCTGCTTGACGAACCCACCAACCATCTGGACGCAGAAAGCATTGGCTGGCTGGAACAGCATCTGAACCAGTATGCCGGAACTGTCATCGCAGTCACTCATGACCGATATTTCCTGGACAATGTGGCCGGATGGATTCTGGAGCTTGACCGCGGTGAAGGCATTCCTTGGAAAGGCAACTATTCAAGCTGGCTGGAGCAGAAGTCGCAGCGTCTGGCCATGGAGGAGAAACAGGCTTCAAAACGGCGCAAGACTCTGGAACGTGAACTGGAGTGGGTGCGCATGGCGCCCAAGGCCCGTCAGGCAAAGGGCAAGGCCCGTCTCAATTCATATGACAGGCTGATGAATGAGGATGTCAAGGCAAAGGAGGAGAAGCTTGAAATATTCATACCCAACGGACCGCGTCTGGGCAACAAGGTCATTGAGGCCAGGGGTGTTGCAAAGGCGTTCGGGGAGAAGCTCCTGTTTGATGACCTGAACTTCTCGCTGCCGCCCAACGGCATTGTGGGTGTAATAGGACCGAACGGCGCCGGTAAGACCACGCTGTTCCGTCTTATCATGGGGCTTGAAAAGGTTGACGGCGGCACATTTGAAATAGGAGAGACTGTAAAGATTGCATATGTGGACCAGCAGCACAAGGACATTGATCCTGAAAAGAGCGTCTATCAGGTTGTGAGCGGCGGCAACGAACTGCTGCGTCTGGGCGGACGTGACGTCAATGCACGCGCCTATCTGGGACGTTTCAATTTCAGCGGCGCCGACCAGGAGAAGAAGTGCGGCATGCTGTCCGGCGGTGAACGCAACCGTCTGCAGCTGGCCATGGCACTCAAGGAGGAGGGCAATGTGCTTCTGCTTGACGAACCCACCAATGACATCGATGTGAACACGCTGCGTGCCCTTGAGGAAGGCCTGGACGACTTTGCAGGCTGTGCTGTGGTGGTAAGTCATGACCGCTGGTTCCTGGACAGGATATGCACCCACATACTTTCATTTGAAGGTGACAGCAAGGTCGTGTTCTATGAAGGTTCCTACAGCGAATATGAAGAGTATAAGATCAAACAGCTTGGTTATGAGGAACCCAAGCGTATAAGATACCGTAAACTACAATCCTAATTTTTTATTCAAAATGAAAAAACACTTTTTCATGTGCGCCTTTGCGGCGCTGGTTGCGTGCACGTCTCTGAATGCTCAGGACAAGTCCGATTTTGGCGGCTGGTACAGTGTGACAGCAGTCAAGCCCATTGACAAGGCCGTTGTTTCCCTTCGTCTGGAACAGCGTCTGAATGATGACATGGGTAACAATGAATGCCGTTTTGCAGCTCTGACAGGCGGTTACCGCTTCAATGACTGGCTGCTTGGTGAACTGTCATATGAATTCTGGGACATTGCAGGCGGAAACTATAACCACAAGGCAGTAGGTGCACTGACCGGAACGCTCAAGGAAGGCGGTCTGGCCGTTGCCATACGTGAAAAGTATGAACTGAACATACCCGATGCAGGAGGCGACTGTTCGCACACTCTCCGTTCCCGTCTTCGCGTCCAGTACAGGATTCCGGACAGCAGAATCACCCCGTACATTATGGAAGAGGTGTTCACCTGGGACAATGTCTGGATCCGTTCACTCAACTACATCGGACTGGAATGGGCTGCAGGAGACCACAGCACATTTGATTTCTTCTACAACTACCATCTGCCCAACGGCCGCATTCCGGTGCACACAATAGGCGTGGGCTATGTCGTGAAGTTCTGAAAAAGACTGTCCGGTCCGGATGCGGATTGCGGCAGCAGTGCAGAAGCATATGAAACGAACAGCATTAATATTGTCAGCGGTATGCGCCGTGGCTTTCATGAGCTGCCAGGCGCAGGATCCGTATGTGGTCATGACTGCAGACGGTCCTGTCCGCGGATTTGACGAAGAAGGTTCAATGGCCTTCAAGGGAATACCTTACGCAAAGGCTGAACGCTGCATGCCGCCTGCTCCTGTGGAAAAGTGGGACACCGTGCTTGACTGCACGCAGTGGGGCCCGCAGTCAGTGCAGAACGGACGCATCCAGCCGGGCAGCAGCGAGGACTGCTGCGTGCTGAATGTCTGGACCACATCGACCTCAGGCCGCCGTCCGGTCATGTTCTGGTGTCATGGAGGCGGATTCGATTCCGGTACATCGGCCTGGAATCCGGGTATGGCACTCTGCATGAAGGACGTGGTGGTGGTAAGCATCAACCACCGTCTCAACATTGCCGGTTTCCTGGACCTTTCCGCTACAGGGGATCCCAGGTACAGATATTCAGGTAACGTGGGCATGATGGATGCCGTAAAGGCGCTTGAATGGGTACGTGACAATATCGGCCAGTTCGGCGGCGATCCGGACAACGTGACCATATTCGGTGAGTCCGGCGGTGGCGGCAAGGTGGGTACGCTCATGTGCATGCCGTCAGCCAGGGGACTCTTCCACAAGGCCATAATCATGAGCGGTACCATACTGAACGTGAACACCAAGGCCATGACCGAGGAACTGGGACTGGCAGTCCTGGACCAGCTGGGTATACCCCACAACGAACCTGACCGCATCAGGGACGTTCCATATGACAAATTGTACCAGGCCGGCCAGCGTGCTCTTGCCGCAAGTGTGGGAACACGTACTCCGGGCACTCCAATCATGTGGGGATTCGGCCCGACACCTGACGGCGAGGTATTGCTGCAACAGCCGTTCCAGCCTGATTTCGCGAGCATTTCCGATGACATTCCATTGGTTATAGGCACCACATTCAATGAACTCCAGCGCAGTTCTTACAACAGTCCGATGACTCTTGAAGAGGCAAAGGCCAGCGTGAAGGGTACGTTTGAAGATGATACCGACGCATATGCTGAAGCTTTTGCAAAGGCATGGCCGGATTTCATTCCACAGGACCTGCCTTCAGTTGACATGATGTTCCGTCCCAAGACAATAATCTGTGCCGATGCCGTTTCCGCAAAGAGACCGGCTCCGGTCTACAACTACATGTTCGTCTGGAAATCACCTTCAACGCATGTTTCGGCCCACGGAGCGGAACTGAACTTCTGCTTCAACACCCTGCATCATGCAGGCCGTGACCTGCCCAGTCCGTCTGAATCGGACTTGAAGCTGGCTGACCTTATGGCGCAGTCATGGGCTAATTTTGCCCACACCGGCAATCCTAACGTGGACGGCCTGCCGCAGTGGCATCCGTACACAGCTGAAAACGGTGAATGCTACATGTTCGGCCCTCAAATTGAGGTCCGCAACAACTTTGACCGTGAACTGTCTGGCATAATTGACGCCCACTGCTTCAAGAAACTGGACACTTTCAGGGCAACCGGATCGCTCAGGTGATCAACAGGGACTGTCCCCGTTGTGCAGGGACTGTCCCTGTTGTGCAAGGAATCTTAGGAATTCCGATTCGAAATTCGGAGTAAGGACGTTCTTTCCAAGGGCGTCCTTTATTTCTTCCATGCTCCAGAAACGTCCGCCGTCAAGTTCTTCGGCGCTGGGATGTACAGGACCGTCAAAGACTGCGCGGAACACGTAGACAAGTTCCTCCTGTTTTCCGCAATGGGACACCCATTTTAGCAGTTGGCTGAGATGAGGTCTAG
>JAKSIS010000059.1 GCA_024398665.1 Bacteroidaceae bacterium | reverse complement strand
TGTATTCCAGTCCTTCCGGAATGGGATGTTTCTTGCCGAATGTGTCAGGTGCGGTACTGAACAGAGAAGCGGCCAGAAGGAAGGCGAATCCCGCAAAAGCGGCAATTACAGAGAACGCTATTGACACGGCCATGCTCAGCCACTGTTTCTGACAGCCAAGATATATCTGTGATACGAGAGAAAGCACGCAGCTGAAGAGCGCGAGAAAGAAGAATACATCGCCCCATTTTGAATTTGAATGGTCAATTATTTTGGCCGAAGCGAATGCAAAGGCAGCAATCAGTACGGGGAACAGCCACCACCAGTCGTTTACGAACTTTTTCATAATAGAATTGATTTGTCAGTAGAACAGCATGCCGCTGACCGTAATGGACTGGTCATCGGAATCGGACCTGAGGGAGAAATGGTTAAGGAAGAACACGCACGGACGTCCGTCGGACAGGACACCCGGATAAGAGAGCACATGAGAGCCGTGTGACTGCATGATATGCTCATAGTCATCGGACAGCGCACGCAGATCTGCCATGGGCACCGAAAGCGTAAACGCGGCTCCGCCGTCAAGCAGGAACGACGCCCTGACGCTGTCTTCCGTCATTTCCATGTCACCCACATTCGAACGGTTCTCGTACTGTACGGCCCTGGTCTTCCCTTCAGGAATCTCCAATTCAACATTTTCAATGTTCATGCGGTAGCAGGACAGGTACAGCGCATCGGACTTTTCCTTTTCAATTCCGCCTGTGAGAACATCAGCAGCCACAAGCTGACCGACCACATCTTGCTGATACTTGGATTTCAGATAGTCCAGCTTGCTGTCCATCCGGAACGCGGTCTCACGGTCCAGCCCGTCCAGCCACGCGCTGTAGTCATCCCTGTTCATGGCTGCGCCGTTCCAGTCCGATTCCGTCATGGTGCAGCGTACCTGACGCAGCATGCTGTCGCGGACTACGGAAGACAGGTTGACTGGAAATACAGAAAGGAGGACGAACAGAAGGACGGGTGTGAGAGAAAGCCACATTATGCGACCGTCTTCCTTTAATGAGAGAATGATGCAGGCCACATAGCACCAAAGGTTGAACGCAATAAGATAGGCACGGCTCACGGTTATCCCGTAATCCGACAAGCGTCTGACAATGCCCACACTCATGAGTACAAGCAGCGGCAGCATGAGTTTGGGCATCCAGCCGCATACCAGTTTCACAGCAAAATCACCGAAAGCCTGCCCGTGCCTGTAAGGCCTTACGGCATACTGCAGCAGCACAACCAGCAGCATGGAGGCCGATACCAGGTATGACACCCAGCCCTCGGGCAGTTTCCACGTTACTATAATCTTGACCGCATAGCAGTACAGGGTTATGAAATAGAGCGCCACCAGCGGGATGAACAGGTAACGCACTGCACCGCGCAGGAATGCAGGCATTTGCCCTGGCTGCGCGCTGTGAATGTCCCGGGCCGATGGAATGCCCTGCAGCACAAGCATCGGAGAGACAAAGAAGAAACTGAAACATGCCAGATCCTCATAAAGGTCAGAACTGACATTCAGGCCGAACAGCTTTTCAAATGACAGCAGCAGCAGGGACAGCCCGCCCCACAGCAACAGTGCCACAAAAAGGGCCACGACAGCGGTGCAGATTACGTTCAATGTGAAATTCCACATGGGCATGTCCTCTTCCATCCTGCCAATGAAAGGCAGCAGAATTACCGAAACGGCTGCCAGCGTGACGAGCGCAGCAAACACCAGCACATAAGGCTGGCGGTTCAGCACATCATCGTAGCGGCTCATCAGCACCCAGATTCCGGCCCACAGCACATAAACTGCAATGGCAGGTATTCTGAACGGGCGTTCCTCACCAAGCAGCGAAAGGCCCAGTGACAGCATCATTGCGCTGGCAGGATACCAGTACAGAAAGAACTGGACCCCCTGTCCGACTGCATCGGACGGAACATGATTCAGGACTATCCCCACGACTGTCAGCGCCACTGAAAACGCCACAGTATGCGGGAAACGCCCTATGCTTTCCCTTATCCCCGCCGCAAGTTTGGCGGCCTTTCCTGCTATTGTCATTTTTTTGATGGTTTACAGAACAGGCAAATGAAAACGAACCCGACAAGTGCCGTCACCGCGTATATAACCACTTGCCAGACGACAGGTACAGACGGCTGCATGGCCGACATCCCCGCCAGTCCGGCATCCATGAGAACAAAGGCCGATGCAATGCACAGAGCAAGGGGCACGGCCAGCCACCACGGACAGACTCCCGCGTCACGCAGACGACGTGAGGACACTGCAAGAGACGGACACAGGACTGCCAGCTGGAAACAGGCAAACAGGGTCAGCAGCACCCTGCATGCAACTTCATAAAAAAGGCAGGACGGAGTCCTATTGCCAAAGACAGCAGCCATGACCGCCATAATGCATGCCATAAGCAGTGAAACGCCCAGTACGGAAAAGCACCATATCCAGAACTCCTTCAGTGAGGCCTTGCCACCAAAACTGAAATACTTTTTCAAACAGATTCTAATCTCGTTCATATTCAATGATCATTTGGAAATAACTTAAACCTTATCCAAGACCAGACAGCCCCTTGCCGCAGGTCCCATTCGCCTTTGTCGCAACGTTCATATATTCAGCAGTTTTGAAAGGGCAGTTATATGCGCGGTGAATGCGCTTCGGCCCTGTTCGGTGATGGAATACGATGTATTTGGCTTGCGGCCTATGAACTGTTTGACCGATGCCACGTAACCGGCCGTCTCCAGGGCACGCAGGTGTGTGGTCAGGTTGCCGTCAGTCACGCCCAGCATCTGTCTCAAGCTGACAAAGTCATAGCTGTCATTGGCTGCCAGCACTGACATCACGCCCAAGCGGATACGGTTCTCAAACAGCCTGTCATAGCCGTCCAGCGATATGGGATTCTGTTCAGCCACGGCTTTTGAAAATAAGATATGTTCCATATATGACATGCGCCCCACCGAATCCCAGAATCCATAGCACAAGCGCGTACTGGCGCAGGAAACAGGCCGCCAGTCCGATGAGAATCAGAATCAGTCCCGGCCATTTGAGGCTTGGCTCACTGCATTTTGACAGATTGTACACCGCCAGTCCGTAGAAACACAGCATCACAGCCGGAATCCACTCATACATGCCTGTCTTTGCAGTACACATTGCAATGCACATCATACCGCCAATTAAAACCGGCATGAAAAGCGTGACAAACAGTCTGCGGTTATTGGCATTGAAAGACAGCTTGATACCATTCCTTCCGGCACGTATCAGAGAGAATATGAACGGCACCAGGATTCCCAGTCCGAGAGTGAGGGCGGCAACAATGCAGACTGGGGCAACAGGGAAGCCGGAATCTCCGGCATGAGCGTCCGCAGAGCCAATAAGACCTCTTACCGCCAGACCGCCGGCAAGAGCTATAAGTCCGCACAAAAACGGAGACCATCCGCACAGGTATGACCGCGTAGAACGGTTCATCAGATTCCGAATCTCTTCCAGGGCCTTGCCCGGAACCATTTTTTCTTCTTCTTTTTTCATTTTAAAAGTACTTTGCGCTACAAAGTAAATGCATTGTTCCGGACTGTGCAAACATTTTTAAAAAAAATCATATTTCATAATTCAGAATATCGGCATCACATTTATTCATTACCTTTGGAAAAAAGATATAAAACAGATATGAAGAGAACACTTTTATCAGCACTCCTGATTTCCGCAGCGGTATCAGCCAGTGCCGTCACCCCGTTATGGATGCGTGATGTGCAGATTTCTCCGGACGGCAAGACAATAGCATTCTGCTACATGGGTGACATCTACACCGTTCCCGCAACCGGAGGCACAGCAGTCCAGCTTACCACCCGCAGCAGTTACGAACAGAATCCCATATGGAGTCCTGACGGCAGCACTATCGCTTTTGCAAGTGACAGATTCGGAGGCTTTGACATATTCACCATGCCATCAGCCGGCGGACAGGCCACAAGGCTCACCTTCAACTCGACATCGGAAATACCACAGGCATTCACTCCTGACGGCAGCGGCATACTGTTCAGCGCCAGCATACAGGATCCCGCTGAAAGCGCCATGTTCCCACGCACCAGCCTTGGCGAACTGTACTGCGTTCCTGCAAAAGGCGGCAAAACCACACAGGTTCTGGGCACTCCGGCACTGAGCATAAGCTACAGCCCCAAGGGTGACTGTTTCCTTTATCAGGACAACAAGGGCATGGAAAGCACGTGGCGCAAGCACCATATTTCATCAGTCACACGTGACATATGGAAATATGACATCGCAACCGGAAAGCACACCAATCTGACAAACCGCCCCGGTGAGGACCTGAATCCGGTAATTGACGCGGCTACGGGTACTGTCTACATTCTGAGCGAACCCGCACAGGGAGACGGCTATCCCACGGAAAAGGGCTGGCAGACCAGCATCAATGTCTATTCGTTCAGGATGGACAATCCCGGAGAGTTGAAACAGATATCGGACTTCAAGACGCATCCTGTACGTTTTTTGAGCATGGGCGGCGGAACTCTATGCTACACATGGGACGGCGAGATATACACCCAGAAACCTGGCGGCAAAGCACAGAAAGTCAACATAGGTCTTACACGCGACAATGAGAACCTGCCGGAAATCATGACAAAGTCCAGCGGTGCCCAGTATGCTGCAGTAAGCCCAAACGGAGGGGAGATTGCATTCACTCTGCGCGGTGAAGTGTTCGTGACATCAGTCGAATACAAGACCACAAAAGCCATCACACATACTCCACAGGCTGAAAGCAGAGTGACGTTCGGCCATGACAACCGCTCAATCGTATATGACAGTGACCGCGACGGCAAGTCACAGTTGTATATGGCAAGCATTGCACGCAAGGAGGACCCGAACTTTGCAAATGCCACCACAATAAACGAAGAACCCATTTTCCAGGACCTGAACGTGGAACGCTCACACCCGCAGTTCTCTCCGGACGGCAAGAAGCTGGCTTTCATTGAAGACCGTACCAGACTCATGGTAGCTGACATGGACAGCAAGGCCATATCACAGGTGACTGACGGCAGCCAGTGGTATGATCTGGGTGACGCATTCAATTACGCATGGAGTCCCGACAGCCGTTTCCTGACCATAGAATACGTACCCAACCATCACGATCCCTATTACAACATAGGTGTTGTCAGCGTTGACGGCGGCGAAATAACAGACCTTACCGGCAGCGGGTACATGAACGGCAGTCCGGAATTCGTGCTTGAGGGCAATGCGGTCATGTTCTCCAGCGACCGCTACGGCATGCGTTCACACGCTTCATGGGGATCACAGGATGACGTGTTCCTTTGTTTCATGAATCAGGACGCATATGACCGGTTCCGTCTTTCCAAGGAGGATTATGAACTGCTTAAGGAACAGGAAAAGGCCGACAAGCCCGATGAAAAGGCCGTCAAGCCCGATGAAAAGGCTGAAAAGGACCGCAAGAAAAACCCGAAAAAGGACGATGGAGAGAAGAAGGACGATGTGAAACAGGTGGTTTTCGAACCTGAAGGCATTGAGAACCGCATTGTGCGCATCACGCCCAACAGCAGCAGCATTTCCGGTGCCACACTCTCCAGCGACGGAGAGACCCTGTACTACACCGCAAGCTTTGAAGGCGGACCGGATTTGTGGAAAATGGACCTCCGCAAGAAGGAGACCAAACTCATTTCTAAGAATGCCGGCAGCGGAAACTTTGCGCACAGCAGTGACGGCAAGACCGTCTTCCTGCTTGGAAGCACCTTCAAGAAACTTGACGGAGACAGTTTCAAGGCAGTTGATTTCAGTGCCGAACTGAAAATTGACCATGCCGCAGAACGCGCCTACATGTTCGACTATGTGCAGCGCGAAGAAGGCTGCCGCTTCTACAACGCTGACATGCACGGCGTTGACTGGGAGGCATACTGCGATGCTTACCGCCGTTTCCTGCCGCACATTTCAAACAACTACGATTTCAGTGAAATGCTGTCTGAACTGCTTGGCGAACTTAACGTATCACACACCGGTTCCGGCTACAGCCCCGGTGGAAAGACGGAACCTACAGCCCAACTGGGTCTGCTGTATGACTGGACATATGAAGGTCAGGGCCTGAAGGTAAGCGAAATCATTACCGGAGGTCCGTTTGACCGCGCTTCACTGAAACTTAAGGCAGGTGACATCATAACACACATCAACGGACAGGAAATTTCAAATGAATCAGACCCCAGCCTGCTGCTCGCCAACTGCATTGGCAGGAAGACCCTTGTCAGTGTCAGGGGAAAGGACGACATGGTGGTGCTCCCTATCAGTGCATCGGTCCAGAACGACCTTCTCTACGAACGCTGGGTCAGGAAGAACGCAGACAAAGTGAAGGAGCTTTCAGGCGGCCGTCTGGGCTACGTACACATCAAAGGAATGAATGACGCCAGCTACCGTACCATTTATGAGGACATTATGGGCAAGTACTATGAATGTGAAGGCATTGTCATTGACCAGCGGTTCAACGGCGGCGGACGTCTTCATGAGGATATTGAGATCCTGTTCGGCGGCCACCAGTACCTTACCCAGATGGTTCGTGGCCGCGAAGCCTGTGACATGCCTTCACGCCGATGGATCAGGCCCAGCATCATGCTGCAGTGCGAATGTGACTACAGCAACGCCCACGGCACCCCATGGGTCTACAGCCACACCGGGCTTGGTTCACTTGTAGGCACTCCGGTTCCGGGTACAATGACCAGCGTCAACTGGGTTGATCTGATTGATGACTCGATGTACTTTGGCATTCCCATAATAGGTTACCTTCAGGAGAACGGACGCTATCTGGAGAACACCCAGCTTGAGCCTGATGTCCTGGTAATCAACAAACCGGAACAGATTGTCAATGGTCAGGACGACCAGCTGGAGGCAGCCGTCAAGGAACTGCTGCGCCAGATTGACGCCAAATGAGCAAGAGACTATCCGCATTCCATACTTGATTGTTCCATTTAACAACTGACAAAAATATGAAATCACTATCCATTCTTCTGGCTGCAATACTGGCAGCAGGAAACATTGCGGCACAGGGCACACAGGCATCCCAACTGCCTGAGCCGGACATGACGCTGAAACTGTATCCGCTTGGACAGAATTCCAATACCGGCATTGTTGAAAACGGTATTCCCATCACTCAGGGTCCCGGTGAATCAAACGGTCTGAACGGCGGTGAAAGAAGCATGCCGTCCGGATGGATATTCAATATAGGTGATGACGCACGGATTGACATTTATCTGCCATCTGAAGAACAGAATCCCAACGGTCAGATGGTTGTGGTTATTCCAGGGGGAGGATATTCTTTCGTATCGGCCGGCAATGAAGGAGTTCAGGCAGCCAAGTGGTTGACTGAACACGGTATTGCCGCATGCGTGGTCAAGTACCGTCTCCCCAACCGTCACAAGCAGGTACCTCTGACCGATGTTCAGAATGCCTTCCGCTACTGCCGTGCACATGCCGGACAATGGGGCGTAAAACAGATTGGAATCATGGGTTTCTCAGCCGGAGGACATCTGGCCGCATACGCATCGAACTTCTATGCTGACAGTATCACACGCCCCGACTTCTCCATTCTCGTATACCCTGTCATCACCCTTGAGCGCGGAATCACGCATGAGGGCACACGCCAGCTGCTGGTTGGTGAGGATGAGGAACTGATCAGAAAATATTCCATGGAGAACAACGTGACGGAAAACACCCCTCCTACCCTGCTGCTGCTAAGTGCCGATGACACCACCGTGCCGCCGGTAAGCAGCCTGCGCTATTTCGAGCAGCTCAACAGGAAGCATGTAAAAGTCCAGATGTGCATATTCCCAAGCGGCGGGCACGGATACGGTTTCACGACACCTGCCCTTGGCAATGACGCTCTTGGCCCTCACCGTGATCTGTTCTTCAATAATGTTGCGCACTTCCTTGACCAGGTCAGACAATAATAAAGGGCAGACCGCGACAAGTTCACAATTGATTGCAGAAGATATTCAAGAAGCTGTTTAAATTTATTCCAATTAACCTTTTATGATTCTTTTCGGCTGAAAATCGTTCATAAAATTTTTAATCGAACAAATTTCAACAACTTCTAAACCGTATCGTGAGCGATGGATAATGGAAAAGAAATGACAAGACGCGAGGCGCTCAAGAAAATGGGTGTCATTGCAGCCGCAACTGCAGTCACGACCAGCGGAATTGAAGCGCTGGCAGCCTGCAGTCCTGACAGAACATTCACCAATTTCATAAGATAAGTCATGAAGAAATCACTGCTGGCAATATGCGCCGTCATTATGTTGGCGGCATCGGCCCAAAGCTGTTCAAAAAGCCAGAACCTCAAGGGAAAGGAAATAGTATTCGTATATGGAGGATGGGAAGGCCATGACCCCGTAGGATGCCGCGATCTTTTCGTTCCCTGGCTTGAATCACAGGGAGCCACAGTCCGTCAGTCTGACAATCTGGACATCTATCTGGAACGTGACATCATGGAGAAGGCCGATCTCATTATCCAGTGCTGGACCATGGGCAACATATCCGGTGCGCAGGAACGCGGTCTGCTGGAAGCCGTGAAAAACGGTGCGGGAATAGCCGGCTGGCATGGCGGCACAGGAGATTCATTCCGCAACAGCACCGATTACCAGTATATGATAGGAGGCCAGTGGGTGGCACATCCCGGCAACATCATCGACTACAAGGTCAAGATAACCAATCACAGGGACAAGATCACCAAGGGCATCAAGGATTTCCAGGTTCACTCGGAGCAGTACTACATGCAGGTTGACCCCAATGTTGAAGTCCTGGCCGAAACCAGGTACACAGGTGACAATGACTGGTGGATTGAGGACCGTACCATCCCGGTAGTATGGAAGACCCAGTATGGCAACGGACGTGTGTTCTATTCGTCACTGGGTCATACGGCAAAGGATTTCATCAACTGCCCGGAATCGTTTGAAATAATGAAACGCGGCATACTCTGGGCCGTGAAGCAGTAAGTTCCCAGCCGTAGTACTCCTTGTCATGAGACGGTTTCTGACAATACCGCTCCTGTGCTTGTGTCTTACGGCATCGGCCCAAAGGAGCGCATGGATGGCGCAATTGCCCGATGACATGCCGGTCTGCCGCGTCTCCATTCCGGGAACGCATGACAGCGGCACAGCCGGAGTGCGGTTCCCGGCCAGGCACTATGCCAGAACCCAGACCCTGACACTGGCCGAGCAGTGGGATGCCGGAATCCGATTCTATGACCTGCGCCCCAAGCCCGACGGTGACCGTCTGGCGATTTACCACGGCCCCGCCAATTGCCATCTGACGTTTTCCGAGGCGCTTCTCATACTTATTGGGAAACTGCAGGCCCACCCTGCAGAATTCTGCATAGTGATGACCAACCTGGCAGGTGGAGACCGGCAAGCCATGGAAATGGTCAATGATGAAATCTGCCGGACCGTCCCCGATTCCATGACCGCCAGATTCACATCGGACCTGAAGACGGGCAGTCTGCGCGGACGCATTCTGTTCCTGCATCGCAGCGGCAAGGCCACAGGAGCATACTTTGCCGGCCCCAGCCGTTCGGGACCAGAATTCAGGACCATTGAGGCATCGGACTCCGATGAAAGCGCGCCCGTCCTATGGCAGGATTATTACTGCGGCGGCGATGACTATCTGGAGCGCAAATGGCAGATGATGTCTGCAAACCTGCTCAGGAACTCAGGAATGGATGATTCCACCGGCATCTGGTGCATAAACCATGCATCGGGCTACACCGGGCACGGCATTACAACGAACATAAGGCGTAACGCAACCGCAACAAATGCCAGGCTGCTGCAACAGCTGCAGCAACACCCCACTCCCACCGGCATCATCCCAATGGATTTTCCCAGTCAGGACCTCATCGATGCCATCATCGGCTGCAATCTGTAACTTCCGGATTGGGCGGAAAAATTTTAGAAACAGGCCGCTGACGTTCATTGGCAATCCAGTTGTCGGGGGGATGACGTTACAATGCCTTGCACGATTGGTAAACTTATGTATTTTCGCATAACTATTCCGGAAATGCATAATTTATGAGCATCGATTATATCAGCAGCGCCTTCAAAATTGTAAATATAAGCAACCTCCCGCATCTCTTCCCAATAATTGAAGAGTAAACCTATTGTAGGCTCAGTGGGAATTCAGTGGGGGAAGGCATAAATGGAAGCGAGTCTGTACACTCAGCCGAATTTCCGGCTCAGTGGAAGTTTAGTGGGGGCTGAGTAAATTTGTGTCTGCTTTCACAGAT
>JAKSIS010000058.1 GCA_024398665.1 Bacteroidaceae bacterium | reverse complement strand
GGTATGAAGGTCGCTCTTATCACAACCATCTTCGGTATTATCGTTGCTCTGATTCTTCAGATTTTCTACAACTACATCCTCAGCAAGGTTGAAGCTCTGAATACTGATATGGAAGACGCATCAGTATCACTGCTTGACATCATCATGAAGTATAACCTCAAGAAGTAATATCCACCAGTATGGAAAACAAGAAGATTAAAGCCTCATCATGGGTTTTGGGGATTATCCTCATCCTGTCAGCGGCAGTGCTTGTTATGTTCTACTGCGTGGGATTCTCCGATTGGGATTCGACATTGAACCTTACCGCTCCGAGATATACTGGACTTCTGCTTGTATGGCAGTACGTTCTGGTGGCTCTCACCGCACTCTTCATTCTGGGTTTCGGTCTGGTCAATGGTATCAAGAACATGGGCTACAAGGGAGACAAGGGCGCCAAGTCCGGATTCTTCGGAATAGTATTCCTTGTGACTGTCGTCATTATAGTAGTGTCATTCTTCATGGCCGGAACAAAGGCTGTACGTCTCGGTGACGAATCACTGTACAGCAATGTCTCCATGCTGAAGCTGACTGACGTATGCCTGTACTCAATTTATGCTCTGGCAGTTCTCGCTATCATCAGCGCTCTTCTGTCAATGACCGGCATTTTCAAATCAAAGAAGTAAACTGGAGATTATAAGGTTATGGGTAAAAGAAAAGTTCCCCAACTGAACCAATCTTCAACGGCTGACATTTCGTTCATCCTGTTGATATTCTTCCTGGTGACCACATCAATGGACACTGACACGGGTCTGTCCCGCCGTCTGCCCGAGTGGGATCCTGAAGCAATGGAACAGGAAGTCCAGGTCAAGAAACGTAACGTCATGACTGTCCAGGTAAACAAGGACAACGAAGTTTTCGTAAAGCATGAAAAGTTCGAAGGCGTGGTTGAACCCAGTCAGCTTAAGGATTTGGCAAAGGAATTCATTGCCAACCCTGAGAATGATCCCAGTCTTCCTGCATTGGAAGAATATGACATTCCCGGGTTCAAGGTAGTGATCACAACGGTCAAGCATGTCATTTCACTGCAGACAGACCGTGTTACAGGATATGATATCTATTTCAAGGTTCAGAACGAGTTGACAGCCGCTTACAACGAACTCCGCGATGCCTGGTGCAAGTCCACATTCGGAAAGGGTTGGAATGACTGCAACGATGATGAAAAGGCATTCGCGAAGGCAATGTATCCTTCAAAGATTTCTGAAGCCGAACCGAAACAGTATGGATCAGGAAAATAATTCGCTATGAGTAAATTTAGAAGCAATGGAAAGAGGGAAATGCCGGAGTTGAACACTTCGTCCCTTCCTGACTTGATATTCTCCGTACTGTTCTTCTTCATGATGGTAACATCAATGCGTGACGTTGAACTGCGTGTCCAGTTCACGACACCTTCAGGAACAGAAATCGAGAAGCTTGAAAGAAAGTCTCTTGTATCGCACATCTACATAGGTCCTCCCACAAAGAAGGAGCGTCTTGCACTGGGCTCGGGTACCCGTATCCAGCTCAACGATGTCCTTTACGCTGATCCCAGCGGCGTACGTGACTTTGTCCGTTCGGAACGTGAGAGCATGTATGAACATGACAAGCCGTTTATGAAGATGTCTCTCAAGATTGACACCAAGACACAGATGGGTATTGTGACAGACGTAAAGCAGGAGCTCCGTAAGGCAGCTGCCCTGAATATAGTCTACTCTGCCACCAAGGACAAACAGTCATACTGATCTGTTGCATAAAATGAAAAAGGCGACCTTCGGGCCGCCTTTTTCTGTTCAATGGGGACTGTCCCTATTGAACAGGGACTGTCCCTATTGTGCATCCACGCTGTGCACATCGCGGCGTATGCGCCACTGCTGCGGGTACATGTTGTTGGCACGGTTGCCCAGATTTTTGGCAAACCCCAGCGGACGGCCCATATATGTAAGTAAAACTATGCCCTTGGGGATATCAGTCAGTTGTATGGCTTCGCAGTGGAGATATTCCAGCGCCTGCTGCCGTGTCAGTTCCGCTCTTGGAAAAGATTCGCCGCACAGGGCGCAGGACATGGCAAGTGAGTGTGCGGGAACGTAGTCACGTCCTTTCATGGCAGCCACTTCCACACCGCAGACAAGCGGGTACAGTAGCAGCGAAACCTGCTGCATCATGCCTGCAAGTTCCTTGGGGTACGCGGTTATTGAATCTTTCACAGCCGCGAATTCGAATTCGCCCTCCAACCATTCCCGGCAATGGGCGGGAACAGGCTGTCCTGACGGGCGGAAAGCCTTTTCCATATTTCTGGAATTGCCTGAAGTCTTGCGCAGCAGTGCCAGAAAGAATCCTTCGCCCCTTGTCCTATGCTGCATGAAGTGGTACACAGGCAGGCTGTCATCTGTAAGGCTGCCTGTAATGTTCCATTCCTCAGGGACTTCCAGTCCGACGGGTTCTGCGCCCAGTTCCTGAACAATCCACTTCACATTGTCCTCATCTTCATAGCGGTTGAATGTACATGTACTGTAAATGAGATATCCTCCCTGATTCAGGGCGGGCCATATGTCTTCCAGAATCCGGCGCTGGCGTAAGGCGCACATTTTCACATTGTCGGGACTCCAGTCTGCTACGGCCTGTACGTCCTTGCGGAACATGCCTTCGCCAGAACAGGGCGCATCGACAGCAATCAGGTCAAACTTCAGGCCGCTGTCACCGATCTGCCTGGGAGTGTTGCATGTTACAATGCAGTTCGCACGCCCCCATTTGACCATGTTTTCAGCCAGGACCTGGGCCCTTCCGCGCTGAATCTCATTTGAAACAAGCAGACTCCCTTCAGGCAGCAGCGATGCAAGGTGGGTGGATTTGCCGCCGGGGGCTGCGCACAGGTCCAGAACGCGCATCGGACTTTCCCCGATTTTTCTGACAGCCTGTTCAAGAAACATTGATGAAGCCTCCTGAACGTAGTATGCACCCGTATGGAACAGCGGGTCCATTGTGAACTGCGGACGGCTTTCCAGCCAGCAGGCGTGGCTGGCCCATGGGACCGTGCCATCGGACTTGACGCCAAGCGATGCCAGGCCCATGTCCATTGCGTCCTTTGCGGCAGGGTTGCAGCGAATGCTTACTGTAGGTTCAGTTGCGATGGCTGCCAGCAGTTCATCGACTTGTGCCTTTGGAAGCTGCTGCAGCATCATTGTTGAAAACTCGTTCGGAATAGCCATGCTTGTACCCTGATTTTTACCGCGAAATTAATTCAAAATTCTGTATATTCGCGGTCAAAGAAGAATCCAGTTTATGAAACAGTATCTTGATCTGCTTGACAGAATCCTGAAGGAAGGCGTTCAGAAAGGTGACCGCACAGGCACCGGTACCATCAGCGTGTTCGGACATCAGATGCGCTTCAATCTTGAAGACGGCTTTCCGCTGCTCACTACCAAGAAACTGCACCTGAAGTCAATCATATACGAACTGCTGTGGTTCCTTGACGGCAATACCAACGCCACCTGGCTGCAGGAGCGCGGTGTCCGCATATGGAACGAATGGGCTGATCCTGACGGCGGTCTTGGCCATATTTACGGCTATCAGTGGCGTTCATGGCCTGACTATGACGGCGGTTTCATTGACCAGATCAGTGAGGCTGTAGATGCCATTAAGCATAATCCGGATTCACGCCGCATCATTGTAAGCGCATGGAACGTGGGTGATCTCAAGAACATGAACCTGCCGCCTTGCCATGCGTTCTTCCAGTTCTATGTCGCTGACGGCAAACTGAGCCTGCAGCTTTACCAGCGCAGCGCTGACACATTCCTGGGCGTGCCTTTCAATATCGCTTCATACGCACTGCTTACCATGATGATGGCTCAGGTCTGCGGGCTGAAACCCGGTGAATTCATCCACACTACCGGTGACACCCACCTGTATCTGAATCATCTGGAGCAGGCCCGTCTGCAGCTGACACGTGAACCGCGCCCGCTGCCGCGCATGATTATCAATCCGGATGTGAAGAGCATTTTCGACTTCAAGTATGAGGACTTCCGGCTGGAAGGCTATGACCCGCATCCACACATCAAGGCTGAAGTGTCAGTATGATTTCAATAATAGTCGCAATAGCTGAAAACCTGGCTATCGGGTTTGAGAACAGTCTGCTCTACCATATCAGTGCGGACATGAAGCGCTTCAAGGCGCTCACCACGGGTCATACCGTACTTATGGGCCGCAAGACTTTCCAGTCCCTGCCCAAAGGCGCCCTGCCGAACCGCCGCAATATTGTCCTTACCCGCAGCACTGATGTTTCATTTCCCGGTGCTGAAACATTCCCCTCAATTGAGGAGGCCCTGCAGCATTGCAGCAGTGATGAAAAGGTATATATAATAGGTGGTGCCGCTGTCTACACCCAGGCTCTGCCGCTTGCTGACGAACTTGAAATCACTCTTGTCCACGACACACCCCTTCAGGCCGATGCCTATTTCCCCGCTTTCTGGGAACAGGGTTTCACACTTGTGAACAAAGAGGATTTTCCCGCCGATGATAAGACTCCGGCTTATTCGTTCCTGACTTTTGTCAAATAGGGACTGTCCCCATTAGCCAGGGACTGTCCCCATTGTTCATTTTCCGAACAGTCCGTAGGTCGTTCTTAGCACACGGAATTCGGTACGCCGGTTCAGCTGGTTGCACACCTCCTGCCTGTCCTCGGGCAGGGAAAGTATGAATTCTTCAGTCAGCAGACTGTCTTCCTGCATCCAGTCGTACTGTTCGGCCATCTTGCGGCTCACGCTCTTGGGCTGCGATTCGCCGTAGCCGTGTGCGGTCAGCCTTGCGGATTCTATTCCGTGCCCTATAAGGTATCCGACAACACTTTCAGCCCGTTGCTGGGAGAGCCGCTTGTTGTAATCGTCATCACCCTTGAAGTCACAGTGGGCTCCAATCTCGATGGTCACATTGGGGTTGCTTTCAAGCAGTTCCACAAGTTCATCAAGAGACTGGGCCGATTCTTCGCGAAGTGTTGCCTTGTCAAAGTCGAAGAAAATGTTGTCAATGAGAACGGGCTTTGAAATTGATGATAGGGGGAACTGCAGAACGTATTCACGGTCCTGGTCCGTGTCATCGGACTTCATTTCCACATTGTAGTTCATGTAGCCCTTTGACGTACCCAGAAGCACGTAGCTGGTGTTGGGGTTTATGCGCTGGGAGAATGAACCGTCCTCACGTACGCCCAGTTTCATGTTGGTGCCGTCGTCACCGATAAGCCATACTATGGCGTCCTTCAGTTCATAGCCGTCCTTTTCATAGACCCACCCGGTGATGCGGTGCACCGTTTCAGGCAGTTCGAAACTCCATATATGGTCACGTCCGCGGCCGTCATTGCGGTTTGTAGAAAAGAACCCCTTTGTAAGATCGCCTTCAAAAGTCATTCCAAAGTCATCGGCACTGGAATTGACCGGATACTGCATGTTGGTCACGTTCCATGTGCTGTCGCTGGTGGCGGTGGCCCTGAATATGTCCAGCCCGCCCATGCCGGGATGCCCGTTTGATGAAAAGTACAGTTCTCCGTTCCTGCGGAATGTGGGGAAGCATTCGTTTCCGGGGGTGTTGATGTCCGGACCCAGATTTTCGGCACCTATGAGACGCCCGTCAATGGGAATGCGCCACAGGTCAAGCCCTCCATAGCCACCGTCCATATCCGATGTGAAGTAAAGCCATTTGCCGTCAGGCGAAACAGCCGGATGAGCGTAACTGTATGTCGAATCAGCTCCGCTGCCGAACGGAGTGGCCGCTGACCATGAAGCGTCACTGCGCTGTGATTTTACAATTGCCGCAGGACGTGGAAACTGCGGATCCCAGGAACAGTATGTCAGATACATTGTGCTGAAATCCGGACTGAACGCGCAGCTCCCGTCCTCGAATTCGGTGTTCGGACCGTTCTCAATGGTTTCCGGCTTCTTCCATTTACCCTTTTCGTCCTTTTCTGACACGAAAATGTCACAGCTCTTCATGCCGGTTATGCCATTCACATCATCGCCAAGACTCTCGTTGCGGGTTGACGTGAAGAATATCCTGTCGTAGTCAGCACTTCCGTAGGCGGGTGAATAGTCACTGAAACGTCCGTTCAGAATGTTGTCCTTCCTGACTGTGAAACGTGTGGGGCTGGATTTCCAGTCCTTTGCCAGCGTACAGGATTCCAGTCCGTTCAAAGCCAGTACGTCAGCCGGATCATATTCCAGATATGTGCGGTAGTTCTTTTCGGCTTCCTTGTAATTGCCGTTCATACGTTGCATGTCAGCCATATGACGGTATGCCGTACTGTCTGCGTAACCGTATCTTATGGCATTCTGGTATGCGGTTATGGCCCTGGCAACGTAACTGGTGTGCCTGTATGATTCACCCAGCTTGAATGCGACCTGTCCGCGCAGTTCCTTTTCTTTTGACGGCAGGCCGGAATATGCTTTCCTGTAGTGGACCGATGCGGCCTGATATTCGCCCAGAGCATAACTCTGGTCACCTTTGCGCATGCTCAGTTCAGCCCCGCAGCCACAAAGCAGCAGGGCCGCAGTGCAGAGAGAAAGTACGGCCTTGATTTTCATTACACATTAATAACGTATGTGCGCGCGCTATTATTGCAGAAGACGTGATGAATTGTCGGAAAGGACATCGTGTACCAGACCGCTTACCATCTGTTTCAGTTCGTCAATGAACTGTGTGGGGCTGTACTTGCTGCGTTCTATCTCACGCAGGCGCTTTTCCCATATACCGGTCAGTTCAGCGCTCTTGAGCAGTTCCTCATGAATGATTCCAATAAGGTTCATGCCCATGGCGGTGGGGTATATGTTCTTCTTTTCCTTGCGCATGTAATTGCGTTTGTACAGCGTCTCAATTATGGCGGCCCGGGTTGACGGACGCCCTATGCCGTTCTCCTTCATGGCGTCACGCAACTCCTCATCGGCCACCAGCTTGCCGGCTGTTTCCATGGCACGCAGCAGTGTGGCTTCAGTGTACGGCTTGGGCGGCTGGGTCCATTTCTCCTGCAGTTCGGGCTGGTGGGGACCGCTTTCACCGACTGTGAATGTGGGCAGCACGCGTTCATCGTCATCGTTTTTTTCATCAGTCTTGTCCTTTTCGAACAGTACGCGCCACCCGGGTTTGAGTATCTCGCGGCCTGTGGCCTTGAATTCCACTTTGGCCGATTCTCCCAACACGGTTGTCTGTGCATACTGGCAGTCAGGATAGAACACGGCTATGAAGCGTCTGGCCACCAGGTCGTATACGCGCTTTTCGTTGGGGAGAAGTGTTTCAGACCATACGCCTGTCGGTATTATGGCATGATGGTCAGTGACTTTGCTGTTGTCAAAAACGCGCTTGGTTTTGGGAAGTTTCCTGTCTTTTAGAGGCTCTGTGAACTGACTGTATGCCTTGAGCCCTTCAAGTATTCTGGGACATTTCGGATAAATGTCATCGCTAAGGAACTGTGTGTCAACGCGCGGATAAGTTGTGACTTTCTTTTCGTACAGTGACTGTATGATCTTGAGAGTGTCATCGGCACTCATTGCGAATTTGCGGTTGCATTCCACCTGAAGGGATGTCAGATCGAACAGACGCGGGGCATAGTCCTTGCCTTCCTTGCGTGTGACGTCAGTAATGGCGAACGGTTCGCAGTTGATGGATTCCAGAAACTTACGTCCCTCATCCATGCTGGTGAATCTGCCTTTGGTCGAACTGAACACTGTGTCGCGGTAGGTTGTCTTAAGTTCCCAGTACTGTTCCGGCTTGAAGTTGTCAATTTCGTTCTGGCGGTTCACCACAAGAGCTAGTGTCGGTGTCTGGACGCGTCCTATAGAAAGCACCTGCCTGCTGTTGGGCGTACGGTACTTGATGGTGTACAGACGCGTAGCGTTCATGCCAAGCAGCCAGTCGCCTATGGCACGGCACAACCCCGCTTCATACAGGGACTTGAAATCCTGCTGGTCCTGAAGTCTGGTGAACCCTTCACGTATGGCCTCTTCTGTCAGTGACGATATCCATAGGCGCTTTACAGGGCATTTCACACCGGCTTTCTGCATAACCCAGCGCTGGATCAGTTCACCTTCCTGGCCGGCATCACCGCAGTTAACAATGACATCGGCCTTGCTGTAAAGTGATTCGATTGTACGGAACTGCTTTTCAATTCCCTTGTCATTAATCAGTTTGATTCCGAAACGTGGCGGAATCATTGGCAGACTGCCCAGATTCCAGTTCTTCCAGTTCGCAGTGTAATCATGCGGTTCTTTCAAAGTACACAGATGGCCGAATGTCCAGGTCACCTGATATCCGTTCCCTTCATAATATCCGTCGTGACGTGACGTAGCTCCAATCACATCGGCAATCTCTTTCGCCACACTTGGCTTTTCAGCTATGCATACAATCATGGTAGTGCAAACTTACATAAAAGCCACGAAATTTATGTAAGTTTGTAAATCCATAATTATTTTTTTGTCGTGTGTGACAATTGATATGACGCCGGAAGAAAAAGCAAGAGTTAAGATAGACCAGATGTTCGAGGATGCTGGTTGGCAGGTGGTGGATAGAGATTTCTATTCTCCAACCATGACAGCAGCCGCTATCCGGGAAGGTCTGCTGGCAGGGAACCATGAAGCTGATTATTTTCTGTTCCTTAACGGTAAGGCTGTTGGAATACTCGAAGCCAAGAGAGAAGAGGTCAATGTGACCTCTCACATGGTGTGCGAACAGACAGCCATGTACGCTAGGGGAGTCCCTAACTGCTATCAGGCATGGTCCAGACCTCTTCCGTTCGGATATCAGTCAAACGGAGCGTACACATATTTCCAGGATTTCCGCAATCCTGAGGATGGCTTGATTTTTATTAATCGGATTCATACTCCGAAGGAGATGGCCAAGATGCTTGGAATAACGGATCCTTTTGCCGGCCTCCCTGCGCTTAGCAAACATGAGAAGAAAGCGCTAAGGGCTTGTCAGATTGAAGCAATAACCGAATTGGACAAATCCTTCAGGGCCGGTCAGAACAAGGCGCTCATGGTGCTTGCCACTGGTTCCGGAAAGACATATACCGCTTGTTTGGCATCTTACAGATTCCTGGCCTACACACCAATGAAGCGTGTGCTTTTCCTCGTTGACAGGAACAATCTAGGCAAACAGGCTGAAGGTGAGTTCGGCATGTTCCGTCTTACTGAGAATGGCGACCCTTTCAATACAATATATACTGTAAACCGTCTGAAATCTGCCAAGATTCCGAGTGACAGCAATGTTGTAATCTCAACTATCCAGCGACTTTTCTCATTATTGAAGGGAGAAGAAATAGTGGATAATGATGATGACGAGGATACCGCCGATTCACCGGTAGAGCTTCCGGAGAATCTGACTTTGCCAAAGGACTTCTTTGATCTGATTATCATAGATGAATGTCACCGCAGCATCTACGGAAACTGGAAAAAGGTTCTGGACTATTTCTCCACTGCCAAGATGATAGGCCTTACGGCTACGCCAGTGCCGGAAACGATGGCATTCTTCAATAACAACCGCATTGTCAACTATACGCTTGAGAAGAGTATCATTGACGGCGTCAACGTTGATTGCCGCATTTACCGCGTCAAGACTGAGGCTACTGAGAACGGTGGTGCAATCAGAAAAGGCGACAAGCTTCACGTTGTAACCCGTTACACAGGGCAGGTTGAGACCATAAGCCAGAAGGAAACAAAGCAATACACCAAGGAAGAACTGAACCGGAGTATTGTCAATCCGGCACAAATCAAACTGGTGCTTGAGACCTACCGTGACAGTGTTTATACTGAATTGTTCACGGATCCGCAGCGTGAACCGAACATGGACTATTTACCGAAGACACTGATATTCGCCCTTAACGAGGCTCATGCCACGAACATTGTGAATATTGCCAAGGAAGTGTTCGGCCACACCGGAGAGAATGATCCGTTCGTTCAGAAGATAACGTATTCCGCTGGGGACAGTAATGAACTGATACGCCATTTCCGGAATGACAAGGAGTTCCGTATTGCTGTCACCTGCACATTGGTTGCGACAGGAACGGATGTCAAACCACTTGAAGTTGTGATGTTCATGCGTGATGTCCAGTCAGAACCTCTGTATGTTCAAATGAAGGGAAGGGGTGTGCGCACCATCGGTGATGAACAGTTGAGAAATGTCACCCCGAATGCTTTCTCAAAAGACTGTTTCTTCCTGATTGATGCTGTTGGCGTGACAGAGCACGAGAAATACATTCCGACGGCCGGTGTGGATGATTCAACTGAAACCATCACTTTCAAGAGGCTCCTAGAACTGATAACGCACGGAAATGTCCAGGACAAATACCTCCGTTCGCTCGCATCGAGACTTGCCAGAATCTGCCACAAGTGTTCGTCAGAACAGAGTGCTAGGTTTATGGAGCTCTCAGGTGTCGATATGAAGGATTTGTCAACTTATATCTTCAACGCCTTGGAACAGGGCTTTTTGCCGCCTTATGAGGACATCAATGAACCAAACAATGAGCGGAAAGGTCTGGTCAGCACAATAGTGAACCATCCGGAAGCCCGTCAATACCTGCTTATCCTCAATGCAGGCTTCATTGAGACTCTGATGCCAGGCGAAGACAATCTTATCTCCAAAGGTTTCTCGATGGAAGAAGCACGGG
>JAKSIS010000057.1 GCA_024398665.1 Bacteroidaceae bacterium | reverse complement strand
TTCAAGATGGTACAGTTCAATTTCGAAAACACGCTTGACTACAAACTGAACAAATATTTCTCACTCCAGCTCTTCGTACACTGGCGTTTCGATGACAGCGTCAAGAAAAAGGCAGGCATTGACACCTACCATCAGTACAAGGAACTGCTGACACTGAATTTCAACTATTCCTGGTGATCATTCTCCCCGGCCCTTACGCTCCCGCATTATCTCGGAGCGTTTCTTGAAAGGAGATTCCGGTTCGCGGGCCATATACCAGTATTCCATCCTGTCCGTAAGTGCAGGGAAAATGCGCGCCAGCAAAAGGAGCAGTTTCGAAGTCGGGGTAAGTATGGCACGGCGCGAACGGCGTCTTATCTTGCGCAGCATTATTTCCGCCACCCGTTCGGCGCTCATCATCTTCCCCTCATCACGTGGAGTCCCTCCCTGCTGGCTGCCGTCAGCCACAAGTGCAGTGAAACGTATGTTCGATGCGGTGAATCCGGGCGCGAATACCAGAACATGAAGGCCGTCATACAGATGTTCGCTGCGCAGGGTGTCCAGAAAGCCGTTAATAGCATACTTCGATGCCGAATAGCCGGTACGTCCCGGCAGTCCCTTGAAACCGGCAGTCGACACTACGCCAACAACTGACCCGTGTGATTCCAGAAGATACGGCAGGGCGTATTTGGTGCAGTACACAGTTCCCCAGAAATTCACATCCATCAGCCTGTGTATGACCGAAAGGTCCAGATCCCTGAACATTGCACGCATTGATATGCCGGCATTGTTTACAAGGATGTCAATTCTTCCGAATTCCGCCACCGCAGCTTCAACAAGACGGCGGCAGTCATCCTCCTTTGAAACGTCAGTCGTGACAGCAATGACGCGGGTCAACTCTGATAGTTCCTTCTCCAGACTGCGCAACTTGTCCTCAGACCTTGCCGCCAGTACGACACTTGCCCCGCACATGGCGAACCTGCGTGCCGTAGCAAGTCCTATTCCCGAACTCGCACCGGTCACAACCGCCACCTTTCCATTGAAATATTCCCTGTCTGTCATCGGACTTTTCCGTTGTTTCGGTTGATAAAGTTACCGCTATTTTTCCATATGGTACCCAAGTTTCATTCATTTCCACCCTATAATTTGACCAATTGCAAGCTTTTTGTGTAATTTCGCGACCTGAAAAACAAATGTAGACATGACCGTAACACTTCTTCTGCACTGTCCGGACAAACCCGGAATCATTGCCGACATAACAAATTTCATCACTGAGAACCGTGGAAACGTTGTTTATCTGGCCCAGTTCGTTGACCATGTGGAAAACGTATTCAACATGCGCATAGAATGGAACATTGACAGTTTCCTCATACCCCGGGACAAGATCAGCGACTATTTCGGCACTCTCTATGCCAAGAAGTACGATATGGATTTCCGCATCTATTTCAGCGACACCAAACCGCGTATGGCCATTTTCGTGTCAAAGATGTCACATTGCCTTTTCGACCTGCTGGCACGTTTCAGCGCTGGGGAATTGAATGTGGAAATCCCCCTGATCATAAGCAACCACCCCGACATGAAGCAGGTTGCTGAAATGTTCGGAATTCCCTATTATGTCTTCCCCATCAACAAGGAAAACAAGCTGGAACAGGAGACCGCAATGCTTGAACTGCTTGAGAAGAACAACATTGATTTCATTGTACTGGCACGTTACATGCAGATTATCGGGGACCGCATGATAGCCCGATATCCGAACAGGATAATCAACATACATCATTCCTTCCTGCCCGCTTTTGTCGGTGCCAAGCCGTATCAGGCTGCATTTGACCGCGGTGTGAAGATCATCGGAGCCACCAGCCACTATGTGACCGCCGAACTTGATGCAGGACCTATAATCTGTCAGGATGTAGTCCGCATTTCGCACAAGGACATGCCGTCCGATCTGGTCAACAAGGGCAAGGATCTGGAAAAGATCGTGCTTTCACACGCTGTCCAGAAACACATAGACCATAAGATACTGGTCTACAAGAACAAGACCGTAGTGTTCAGCTGACAAGCCAGTCCGCTACCGGACCGGCTGTCTTCATTTCAGCCACCTGTCAAGCCAGTTGAAGAATGTGCGCTGCCACAGAATGCCGTTCTGCGGTTTCAGAACCCAATGGTTCTCATCAGGGAAAAGAAGCAGTTCGGCAGGAACGTCATGCAGCCGTGCAGCCTGGAATGCAGCCACTGCCTGGGAATACAGGATACGGTAATCCTTTTCACCGTGAATGCAGAGAATAGGCGTGTCCCATCGGTCCACAAAAAGATGGGGTGAAGTTGCGTATGTCTTCCTGGCCGTACTGTTGTCATCCCAGTACGGACCGCCCAGATCCCACTGCGGGAACCACATTTCATCAGTTTCGACATACTGCTGTTCCAGATTGAAAATGCCGTCATGAGCAATGAAAGCCTTGAAACGGCCTTCATGGTTGCCGGCGAGCCAATATACTGAAAAGCCTCCGAAACTGGCTCCTACACACCCCATGCGGTCCTTGTCAACATAAGGCTCCCTGCTTATTTCGTCAATTGCAGTAAGATAATCCTTCATGCACTGGCCGCCGTAGTCGCCGCTTATCTGTTCAAGCCACTCCTGACCGAATCCCGGCAGACCGCGCCGGTTCGGTGCGACCACGACATATCCCTGTGACGCCATTATTCTGAAATTCCACCTGTAGCTCCAGAACTGTGATACCATGCTCTGGGGACCGCCTTCACAGAACAGGATGGTGGGATACTTCTTCGAAGCGTCAAAACCGGGAGGCAGGATCACCCATGTGAGCATGTCCTTTCCGTCAGTAGTCCTTATCCACCGTTCCTCAACCCTAATGTTGTCAAGCTGTGAGAATATATGGTCATTTTCATGCGATATCCTCTCGCAAAGCCCGCGCTGAACATCGACCGAATATATCTCAGTTGCGTTTTTTATGGACTGACGTGTCACTATAAGACGATTGTTATGAGCCCATGCAAGTGAATTGAAATCACAGACATCATCGTTTACCGGTTCAGTAACATTATCAACACCGGTCCTGAAAAGTGACATGCGCCCGTGCCATGAACCTATAAAATACAGCGTCTCACAATCATCCCATATAAAATCATCCACATTGCTGTCAAAGTCTTCTGACACGGAACGCTTCTTTCCGGTAGCAAGATCCATGACATACAGACGGTTACGGTCACTCTCATAACCGTCACGCTCCATGCTCTGCCATGCTATGCGGGTGCCGTCGGGACTGAACTTGGGATTGGTGTCATAACCCATATTGCGGTCTTTGTCACCATCCATCTTGCACAGGTTGACAGTCTCGCCGCTCTGGATGCGGTAAAGATAAATGTCAGAATCAGTGCTTCTGGTATAGTCCATACCCTGCTTGCGGCGGCATGTGTACGCAACGCTGCAGCCGTCAGGGGACCAGTCGAACTGTTCTATTCCGCCGAACGGAAGCATCGGACTCTCATACGGTTCCCCTTCAAGCAGGTCAAGAGTCACCTGTGACACCTTTTTGCCGTCAAATGGAGCGACATAGGGATGCGGCAGGGCTGTCACCCAGCTGTCCCAATGGCGGAACATCATGTCGTCAGCTATCATGCCGGTAGCCTTGGGGAGGTCTTCATAAGCCTTTTCCCTTACAAGAGGATTGGGCACACCCATTATCATAAGGACCTGGGCCATGTCAGGGCTGAAGAGAAAGCCCTCTACGTCACGGTCAGTGAATGAAAGCTGCCTGCGGTCAGTTCCGTCAGCGGCCATGCTCCATATCTGCTGACTTCCTGAAACGGCTGTAAGGAATGCTATATGGTCATTGTCAATCCATGCCGGACTGTGTTCTGAGGCTTCAGTCAAGGTGAGAAGCTTCACATTTCCGCCCTTGTCATCCATAACGTATATCACGGTGTGTCCTGCATTCTCCTGAACGCTGTAGTAAGACACCTGATATGCTATCTTCGATCCGTCCGGCGACGTTGCAACACCGCCTATGCGGCCCATGGCCCAAAGGACTTCAGGTGTCATCAGGCCGTTTTCAACCTTAATGGCGCTGCGCCCTATATTCACTTTGCTTTGCTGTTCCTTGCAGTTGTCCATAACCAGAACTGTCGCCGCCAGAATGACTGCTGCGGCCATAAATTTAACATAATTGCGTCTGTTCATAGCTTATCGGCTGTTTCATCACGCGAAGATACGCTTTTTTACTATCTTCGCGAAGGCTTTTGCCATTTAATATATCAGGACATGTCACTCATCACCATATTTCTGACCGCTCTTCTGGCCGCTTCCCCAGCCGGTCTCCAGGAGAATCGCATCAAAGCCGTACATAGCATTGAAAATGTCTCACAGGACACAGTACGTCTGCTTTTCGACCTTTCCATATCAAAAGGCTGGCATGTATACTCAACCGGACTGTCCGACGGGGGCCCCACCCCTGCCGCAATACGGTTCGATTCAATAAGCGGCGCACGCCCTGCCGGAAGCCTGTATTTTGACGGCAAGGAAACGGCTGCTTATGACGCTACATTCGACATGGAAGTCCGATATTTTGAAAACCGCGTCAGGTTCATCCAGAACATGCTGGTAACTGATCCGGATTACCATATCGAAGGTGCCCTTGAATACGGGGCCTGCAATGACGAAAGCTGTCTGCCGCCGCAGCATGTGGATTTCAAGCATGACGGCAAGGCGTCCGCAACGGCCGCCCCCACAGCAGCAACAGGCATTGAAGCGGTCGAAGGTTATGATGCATCGACATGGGCTCCGGTGACATATTCCGACAAAGGGAGTGTAGTGGCCGGACGCGGACTGGCCGGGCTCTTCCTTACCGGCTTCCTGGGCGGACTGCTGGCGCTCCTGACCCCGTGCGTGTGGCCTATAATCCCTATGACTGTAAGTTTTTTTCTAAAGCGCTCCCAAAAACGCGGACGCGCTGTAAAGGATGCGGTTCTGTATGGCATTTCAATCATAACGGTGTATGTGGCGCTGGGACTTGCAATTACGCTGTTGTTCGGCGCCAGCGCGCTGAATTCACTTGCTACCAACGCCACAGTAAACATCCTGTTCTTCCTGATTCTGGTCCTGTTCGCACTCTCGTTTTTCGGTCTGTTCGAAATCACGCTGCCTTCGGGCTGGAGCACAGGCACAGACAGCAAAGCAGGCAAGGCAGGCTTTGGAGGGATATTCTTCATGGCCCTCACGCTCACCATCGTTTCATTCTCATGCACCGGTCCTATCATCGGTTTCCTTCTTGTCGATGCAGCCCAATCCGGACACATACTGGCACCCACTGTCGGAATGCTGGGCTTTTCCACTGCCATGGCCATTCCGTTTGCAATTTTCGCCATGTTCCCCGGCTGGCTTGGATCGCTGCCCAAATCCGGCGGATGGATGGACAAGGTCAAAGTAACACTGGGTTTCATCGAACTGGCTTTCTCCCTTAAATTCCTGTCCGTAGCTGACATGGCATACGGCTGGGGCATACTGCCACGTGACCTGTTCGTGCTGTTATGGATCATAATGGCCATACTGCTGGGCCTGTACCTTATTGGAGTGCTGCATTTCAGAAAGGACAGCCCCCGCACCAAGCCAGGTCCCTTAAGCGTCATTGCCGCAGCAGCAGCGTTCATGTTCGCCATCTGGCTTGTTCCGGGCCTTTGGGGAGCCCCGCTGAAAGCCGTCAGCGCATTCACCCCTCCCATGAGCACCCAATTGTTCAGTACAGGCGGAAACAGCGTGGAAGCGCAATTCACCGACTACGACATGGCGCTGCGCGAATCAGAACGGACCGGCAAACCGGTTCTGGTCGATTTCACCGGATACGGATGCGTGAACTGCCGCAAGATGGAGGCCGCCGTATGGACTGATGCGCGCGTCAGCGACCGCATATGCAATGACTACATTCTGGTATCCCTGTATGTGGATGACAAGACTGCGCTTAAGGAGACCGTTACGGTAAGGGAAAACGGCACCGATGTGAAAATACGTACTGTCGGAGACAAATGGAGCCTGCTTCAGAGACACAAGTTCGGAGCCAACGCACAGCCGTTCTACGTCATAGTAAGGTCCGACGGTTCGCTTGCGGGCGGGCCGTACACCTTTGACCCCGATGTGGAATCATTCCTGAGATTCCTTAAATAACACCGTCAGCGTTTATCCCGCCTGATAGTCTTCTTCCTTCGGACAGTCCAGCCGAAGAAGCCGCGGGGATTTGCAACGTCAAAGTACTGGCCATGTGCGTAAGCCAGCAGATCCATGGCTGCCATATCGATACGGTCAGTCTCATCAATGTAGCGTTCGTCAACCTGCACGTTCACAACCTCGGCCAGAAACATGTCATGCGACCCCAGCGGCCTGATATCCACCACCCTGCATTCAATTGAAACCGGTGACTCCTCAATTGTAGGCGCTGCAACGCATTCTGCCCTGCCCGGTGTCAGACGCGCCATTCTGAACTTGTCCGTATCACGGCCCGACTTCACTCCGCAATAGTCAGCCGCATAAGCCAGCGCCTTTGTCGTCAGGTTGATGACAAAGCACCCGTTGCGCCGTATTATGTCATATGAATGGCGTTCAGGACGCACGGAAATGTAGCACATGGGCGGATTGCTGCACACAGTCCCGGTCCAGGACACAGTCAGGACATTGTATTCTTCAGGGGTGGCGCCGCAGCTGACCAGCACTGCCGGCAGCGGGTATATCATGGTGCCGGGTTTGAAACTTTTCTTCATTGCAGTTCCTGTGTAAGTTTGCGGAATACCGGCGGAACAGTCAGCGAGAAACGCATCAGTTCACCTGAAACCGGATGTATGAAAGAGAGACGGTAATTGTGCAGCATGAGCCTGCGGGCCGGATTTGTTTCAGCCCCGTATTTCATGTCTCCCGCAATGGGACAGCCCATCTCCGACATATGGACCCTGATCTGGTTCTTCTTTCCTGTGAATATTTCCACATCAACCAGAGCATAACGTCCGCGTGACTGCAGGACACGGTAATGTGTCACTGCCAGCCGGCCGGCCTCTTCATTGTCAGTCGAATGGACCTGCATGCGGTCATTCTGCACAAGAAGGCTCTGGATCGTATCCTCAGCACGTGCCGGCACTCTTTCCGTAACGCACATGTACTTGCGTTCCTTGACGTAAAAGTCCCAGTTGGCCCGCAGTTCGTGCATCAGTTCCTCATTCTTGGCAAAAATCAGGATACCGGACGTATACTGGTCCAGGCGGTGGCACACATATAGCTGGGCGTCAGGATTACCATGCCTCACGTAGTCCAGCACAATGTGATATGCGGTATTGTCCCTCACATTCTCATTTGCCACAGACAGCAGTCCCGATGCCTTTTCAATCACCACCATCCATTCATCCTCATAAAGGATTTTCACCTGCGGATTGTTGAAATGGAAGAATGCGCGTCCGAAATTGACCTGGACGACATCACCCGGCACAAGCGGAGTGTCAAACTGCGTGACAGCCTTGCCCCTGAGCGCTACATGCCTGTACTTGAGCATGGATTTGATTTCCGTCCTGCTCCTTCCCTGCAGCGTTTCAAACAGGAAAGGCAGCAGTGTCGTCTCGCTGGAGACAGTGAAATCCCTTATATTGTCAACAGTGCGCGTTCTGTGTCCCCCATTGTTTCCGGCCATATCGTCATTCTTCAATTTTGTTCAACATTTTTATCGTCGCCTTGATAGCCGCCTCAGTCTGGTCAGCATCAAGTCCACGGGTCTTGAAATCCTGTCCGTTCAAATTCCAGCTGATTACAGTCTGAACGAATGCGTCAGTCCTGCCTCCGGGAGGAATGGACACGGTATAGTCAGTAAGTACCGGGAAAGGCTTGTTCAGGCTGGCGTAGATTTTTCTCAGCGCCTTGACAAATGCGTCATACTGGCCGTCCCCGCAGGCCGAATCCTGATACTCGTGCCCGTCAACTTCTATTTCAACTGCAGCGTGCGGCCTGAGCCCCTTGGTAAGGCTCAGCGAATAGTTCAGAATCCTTATCTTCGACTCCTGCCCCATGTCATGATGAAGCACATCACTGACTATGTAAGGCAGGTCATCCTGAGTCACCTGCTCCTTCTTGTCCCCCAGTTCGGTTATGCGCTGAGCCACCTTCTTCATGGATTCGTCATCAAGGCTGATACCCATGGCCTCAAGATTCATCCTGACATTCGCCCTGCCGCTGTTCTTGCCCAGAGCGTATTCCCTGACACGCCCGAACCTTTCCGGCTGCAGTCCGTTCGAATACAGGCCGCACTTTCCGTCACCGTCAGCGTGAACGCCGGCACATTGCGTGAAAACGTTCTCCCCAACAACCGGCATGTTCTGCGGTATCCTTATGCCGCTGTACATTTCAACCATGCGGCTCACGCGGTTTATCTTGCTTTCGTCAGTGTTAAGCGGTGTTCCAAGCTGGTCCTTGAGAACGGCAAGCGTGCTGCCCAGCGGCACATTGCCGGCCCTTTCACCAAGACCGTTCACAGTTGTGTGTATGCCGCATACTCCGGCGCGCACTGCACTGAGTACATTTGCAACAGCCAGGTCATAATCATTGTGAGCATGAAAATCGAAATGCACTCCAGGATAACGCCGGACCATGCTGCCGCACATTTCCGCTGCAGTATCAGGATTCAGCACACCAAGCGTATCGGACAGCATTATTCTGCGTACAGGCAGTTTCACCAGGGCATCGGTCAGAAAGAAGACATAGTCACGGGATTCATCCATTCCAATGCTCCACGCCTCAAGGTAGACATTCACGTCAAGACCCTTCGAGCGGGCATAGCCCACAGTTTCAACAATATCGGCAACATGTTCTCCGGCAGTCTTTCCAAGTTGGATCTGCGCATGCCTCAGGCTCCCCTTGCACAGCAGGTTCATGACCTTGCATCCTGTCTGTGAAATCCAGTCGACAGACCGGCGGCCGTCCACAAATCCAAGCACCTCGAGACGTTCAATGCAGCCGTTCGCACCGGCCCAACGAGCCAGTCTCCGCATAGTATCCTGCTCGGAATCCGATACCAGAGCCGACGCTATTTCAATTCGGTCCACCTTCACATCGTTCAGAAGAGATCTGGCTATGTCCAGTTTCTCCTGCTGGGAAAATGAAACGCCTGATGTCTGTTCACCGTCACGCAGTGTGGTATCCAGTATCTCCATAGTGCTCACTTGTAAAATTTATTTACCGCATTCACAAAAGCCTCGACCGCGGCTGTCACAATATCCGTATTGGCGGCGAAGCCATAATACAGACACTTCTCATATTCAACCTGCATGTGGACCTTGCCGGTGTCATCACTCCCCTTGTCCATAGCCTGGATAAGGAACTCGCGTATGGTCATCTTCCTCTGTATGATCATCTTGACAGCCTTTATGGCAGCATCGACAGGACCGTTGCCGGCCGAATGCGCCTCATGCGCTTCACCGTTCACAATGAGCCGAACCTCAGCCTCATGTCCGACTCCCTTCCCCGAAACCACCTTCAGCCAGTCAAGACGTACAGGTGCCTGACTGTCTGCACTGCGTCCGGCTATTTTCAGAATGTCATCATCGGAAATGTCCATCTTGACATCGGCCAGTTTGAGAAAACTGTCATATGCCAGGTCCAGTTCATCCTTGTCTAGATCCACTCCAAGCGAAAGAAGCCTCTTCTTCAAAGCCGCACGGCCGCTGCGGGCGGTCAGGACAAGTGAATTGTCCAGCATGCCCACATCCCTCGGATCAAGAATCTCATATGTCTCACGCAGTTTAATCACGCCGTCCTGATGTATTCCGGATGAATGTGCGAATGCATTTCTCCCCACGACAGCCTTGTTCGGCTGGACCGGCATGTTCATCAGCGATGATACCATGCGGCTGGTATGAAAAAGTTTCCTTGTCCTTATGCCGGTATCAATTCCAAGTTCACGGTGGTTGTGCATGATCATTGCAATTTCCTCAAGAGCCGTATTGCCTGCCCTTTCGCCAACCCCGTTCACTGTAACTTCAACCTGGCGCGCACCGTTCAGAACAGCCTGAACGGTATTGGCCGTAGCCATACCCAGATCGTTGTGACAATGAACTGACAGAAGCACTTTGTCAATGCCGTCGACATTCTCCTTCAGGAAACGTATTTTCTGTCCGAATTCCTCAGGAAGGCAGTAGCCCGTAGTGTCCGGAATGTTGATGACTGTCGCTCCGGCCCGGATTACAGCCTCAACGACCTGTGCCAGATAAACGTTGTCCGTACGGCCTGCATCCTCACAGTAGAACTCCACGTCGTCAATCAGGTTGCGGGCATATGCAACAGCATCCACAGCCTGCTGAAGTATCTTTTCACGCGTGGAATTGAACTTGTAGCGGATATGCATGTCCGATGTCCCTATGCCGGTATGTATTCTGCCCCTTCTTGCAAAACGCAGAGCCTGGGCTGCTGCGTCAATATCACCCTCAACCGCACGTGACAGTGCACATATTACAGGTTCGCTTACAGCCTTTGATATTGCAGTCACACTCTCAAAGTCACCTGGACTTGAAACAGGAAAGCCTGCTTCAATGACATCAACGCCCAATTCTTCAAGTGCCTTTGCCAGTTGGATCTTTTCAATCCTGTTAAGCTGGCATCCCGCAGCCTGTTCTCCGTCACGCAGAGTTGTGTCAAATATGTAAAGTCTTTCGGACATCCCTGAGTTCACCTCATAATTTTGCGCAAAATTAGAAAAAAATTACGGAATCACTTGGATATTATGTATTGCCAGATTAACTTTGCCATGTGTTTTTCATGGTATTAGATTTTATTTCAGGAAGAGCGGAATTGTGAAATCCCGCTCTTTCGCTTTTATTGCCACCAGGTAAAATAATTTTATTTTGCCGCCATTTCCACGCCCAGATGTCCCAAATTCACAAAATTTCTCCCAAATTCACAAAAAGAGGAAAATTTGTAAAAACGTGAATGAAAATATTCTTTCCCATTAGAAATTCTTTTTTATATTTGCATTGCAAACAAGGAGAGAAGATTGGTTGTGAAACCGGTTTATCTGAATTTCAATTATTGGAATAAGGACTATTGAGGACAAAGGGTTCGCACAAGCGGACCCTTTGTTTTTCTGAGTATTTCAAAAACTCAGATGTGAAAGCATACCTGAATATACGGCTCAGTGGAAGTTTAGTGGGGGCTGAGTAAATTTGTGTCTGCTTTCACAGA
>JAKSIS010000056.1 GCA_024398665.1 Bacteroidaceae bacterium | reverse complement strand
GCATTGCCATAGCCATTGATCCGTGCTACATCCCAAAGTCAGGAAAGAAGACTCCGGGTGTTGACTGGTTACATTTTGTGGTCAAATGTGGTCAAATTTGGGAGATGGGAAAAGAAAAAACCCTCTACAAGGTGCTGTAGAGGGGTTTGTTGTACCCAGAGCCGGGGTCGAACCGGCACGGGTTGCCCCACTGGTGTTTGAGACCAGCGCGTCTACCGATTCCGCCATCTGGGCTTGGCACTGAAACCAGTGCAAAGGTACAACTTTTTATGAAATAGGGAGGTAGGCCACTCCTTAATTTGAAAAATGAATTAAAAATTGGCCTAATCATTTGTTTTGCAGTGCAGATTCTTTATCTTCGTAGCTGGACAATGAGAGCGGTATATTTCCCCGCCGGTCCGAATAGGATATGTTAGGATCAGACAATTATTGTGTAGTGCTGGCCGGCGGTTTCGGGACACGCCTGTGGCCGCTCAGCAGAAAGGGAATGCCCAAGCAGTTTCTGGACTTCAACAATGACGGCAAGACGCTTCTCATGAAGACCTACAACAGGGTAAGGCGCCTTTTCCATGAGGAGAATATAATAGTTTCCACCAATCTTGACTTTTATGAGGACGTATGCCGCCAGCTGCCGGAACTGAATCCCAGGCAGGTGCTGCGCGAACCCATGATGAAGGGTACCGCACCAAGCACGACTCTTGCAGCGTACCACATACGTGACATCAATCCCAGTGCAAACGTGCTGGTGGTGCCGTCGGACCTGGTCATCATGGATGAGGACAAGTATGTCGAAATCATTGAACGCGGCATGCAGTTCGTTGAAAGCAATGAAGGCATACTGACCGTGGGTATACGGCCCACCCGGCCTGAAACGCGGTTCGGATACATACAGATAAACGAACCGGTGCAGGAGGGCATCTTCAGCGTGCGTACGTTCACGGAAAAGCCTGAGGAGAGTTTCGCAAAGGTGTTTGTGGAAAGCGGCGAATTTTTCTGGAATTCAGGCGTGTTCATGTGGAACGTGAATTCCTTCATTGACATTGTGCGCCAGTGCCTTCCGGAGATGATTGCCCAGTTCGACACCATATTCAACACGCTGCACAACCGCGATACCCGCCGCAGCCTGCTGTATTCTGTTTATGAGGCTTTCCCGCGCATAAGCATAGACTACGGAATACTTGAAAAGTCCGATAAGGTGTTCATGGCTACTGGCGATTTCCGGTTCAACGATATCGAGAGCTGGGACCTGCTGTATGACTACTGCGCCAAGGATGCCGATGGAAACGTGCTGGGCATGTTCAATTCACAGGTATACAACTGCAACAACAGCATGTTCCTGTGCAACAGCGAAAAGAAGCTGGTCGTGATTGATGACCTTTCGGATTTCCTTGTCGTCGATACTGATGACGTGCTGGTGATATGCCGCCGCGACAATGAGACTGACTTCAAGAAATACGTCAACGACGCCATGGTCAAATATGGCGAAAAGTATACCTGATGGCACAGAAGTCAAAGAACCGCAGAATTCCCGGATGGCTGGCCCTGAGCCCCATCCTCGTTTTTCTTCTGGTATACCTGCTGAGCTCCATACTGCTGCACGACTTCTACAGGGTGCCTGTGTCCAGCGCGTTCCTGCTGGCATCGGCCTATGCCATGGCAATCACGCCGGGCAGTGTGGAAGGCAAGGTGAAACTGTTCTCCCAAGGTGCCTCGCAGCCCAACATTCTGCTCATGGTCTGGATCTTCATGATGGCAGGCGCTTTTGCGGGGTCAGCAAAGGAGATAGGTTCCATTGAGGCAACGGTCAACTTCACACTGAGCATTGTTCCGCTGCGCATGCTGCTGGCCGGCATGTTCCTTACGGCATGTTTCGTTTCAATGGCCATAGGCACCAGCGTAGGCACTATTGTGGCCCTTGTTCCCATTGCCGGCGGGATTGCAGAACAGACCGGCATGAGCCCTGCACTCATGACCGCGCTGATTGTAGGGGGTTCTTTCTTCGGTGACAATCTTTCATTCATATCCGATACCACCATCGCGGCCACAAAAGCCGTAGGCTGCCGCATGAGCGACAAGTTCAAAGCCAACTTCTTCATTGTGCTGCCTGCGGTAATAGCGGTCACCGCCATTTATGTGTTCATGGGCAGGAATGCCGGTGCCGCACCTGATACCGGACCTGTCAGCTGGATGGCACTGATGCCCTACATTGCCGTCATAGTGCTGGCCATATGCGGTATGAATGTCATTACGGTTCTGGCTATAGGCATAGGACTTAACGCGGTGATAGGATTTTCAGCCGGTACCCTGGACTGGGCAGGATGGCTGTCATCCATTGGCGACGGCATTGCCGGCATGGGTGACCTGGTCATTGTCACGCTGCTGGCCGGCGGCATGCAGGGACTGATAGGACACAACGGCGGCATGGAGTATCTCACACACCGTCTGATGCGGCATGTGCACTCCCGCCGCGGCGCCGAACTGGGCATAGGACTGCTTACTGGAGCAGCCAATCTGTGCACCGCCAACAATACCATTGCTATAATCACAACCGGCGGCATTGTCAATGACATTGCTGAAAAATTCGGCATAGAGAAGAAGCGCGCAGCCAGTCTGATGGACATTTCAGGCTGTTTCGTGCAGGGACTGATTCCCTATGGCGCGCAGCTGCTTATGGCAGCCGGACTTACCGGACTCAGCGCGCTGGAGATAATCCCGTTCCTGTACTACCAGTTCGCCGTGGGCATATGTGCGCTTTTGTCAGTGCTGCTGCGGCGCAGGTAACGGACTTTTTTCAAGAAGAGGCATTTTTATCATGTACGAACCTACAATACTGCAGGACTACACCGTTGAAGGAACGCGTGTATTAGTGGCGGAAACATGTGGTGAAGTCTGCTCAAGGCAGATAGTTATCGGCATTACAGCCGGCCGCATAGAGGACATGCACTTTACAGGCGGCTGCTCCGGAAACACACAGGGGCTGGCGGCACTGGTGCGGGGCATGAAGATTGAAGATGTAATCTCCCGGCTGGAAGGAATCCGATGCGGCTGCAAGCTGACCAGTTGCCCGGACCAACTGGCCAGAGTGCTGAAACAGGCTCTTGATTCCGGTAAAGGGCCACATAAATCATTAATAGCATGATGAAGAAAATCAGACCTTTTTTAACTGCAGTCATGACTGCTGCGTACCTGCTGACTGCAGTTGTTGCCTGCAGGCCCGACGGACCTGTTCAGAACGAATACATTTCAGTTGAGGGCGTTGCTCTTAACATTGCCGGTGCAGAACTGGCAAAAGGTGATACAATGAGACTGGTGTCTGTCATTCTGCCGTATGGCACGGACGCATCGGACTTGTCCATATGGGATGAATCGGTAAGGGACAGGATTATGTGGAAGAGTGACAACGTTAAAGTGGCTGTTGTCAGTCAGGAAGGAATGGTTACTGCTGTTGGCGAAGGCACCTGTTCGGTTTCATTCGTCTGCGGCATGTTCTCGGCGTCATGCAAGGTTACGGTAAGAGATATCAGAAAAGAGAAATTGTTCGGTCTTTGGATCAGTGGAACCGATTCCCTGTTTCTGGATTACGGCGACAGCTGGTCATTTGATGGAATGCGCCTGAATTTGCCGGACCGCACAATGATTGTGACGGCTGTTGAAAAAGGTATCCTGTCATACCATGAACCTGATTCCGCCACTATTCAGAATATGCATATGGCTGCAGTCCCTGTCACGCTGTCCCAGCTTGAAGAGCATTCTCTCACGGCAGACGGTTTCAAGGCTGTTGATCTTGGCCTTTCTGACGGTCTTCTGTGGGCTCCATGTAATCTTGGAGCACAGACTCCTGCCGATATGGGCATGACACTGGCTTGGGCTGAAACTGAACCTAAGGATTCATATTTTCTTGAGAATTACAAATGGTATGACAACAGCAAGTATGAGATGTTCAAGTACACATATCAGGGCATTGACGGAATGCCATCATTCAGTTTTGATATGGAGGACGATGCTGCAAACCAATATCTTGGCGGCGGCTGGCACACACCGTCATTTGATGAAATGAGCGAACTGTTGTCAGACTGCGGCTGTTTCTGGAGCACACTGGAAGGGACCGCCGGCATACTGTTAGTGAACACACAGGAAGGTATGTCCGGAGCAAAGCTTTTCCTGCCGTTCACTGATTCCGGATATAATGATCCGGCCCACAGATTTGGCAGTTATTGGACTTCGACCATTGCAAAGTACAATGAATTTGAGGCCTTCTATCTGTCCGTAAGTTGGAATCAGGATGCCTTTTCCGAATCGTACTGCAATCTTGGAACAGCAAAAAGATACAGTCCTATCGCTGTCAGGCCTGTATGCAAGCGGTAAACCCAGACTCAAAAGTCCTTATCTGAGCAGCGCTGCACTTTCGCGTGAGAGATCGAACAGTGCGTCGCTTACTTCCTTATATGTCCTGTGGCTGTCCATTTCCTCAAGCAGTCGGCTGTGTGCTTTCCTGAAGGTCTGCAACCATGTGATGCTCCCCTTGCGCAAGGCAACGGCATCGGCCAGCCGGCCTTTCAGCGTCAGGTAACGCGCATCGCTTTCATCGGCCGGCAAGTGCCCTTCATTCTGCATTGTAATAAGGTACACACGGTAATTGTCCTCAAGACCCTGTTCCTCATTTTCTATCAGCTGCTCCATTGCATCGCTCTTGAGCATGCCTATCAGTTCGTTGCAGCAGGTCTCCACAATGGAATCACCCTGTTGAAGAACTTTTTTGAGCAGATAGTGCTGGCGCCGTTTGCCGTACAGTTCGGTGATATAGCCCGATGTGCGCCCCACCTGCCTTGCCAGCCCGGTTTCAATGCGGTCCTCCACGTCAGCCATACGGTTGTAGCTGATGAACAGAGAATCCACATTGCGCCCTATACCGCGCAGTTCTGTGCCGTTGCGTTTCCATCGGCTTTCGCTGCTCAATGATTTCAGGGCCCGGACGTAACTGCCCAGCACATTGCTGTAGACCCGCGCCTTTTCAGCCAGTCGGGCATCGGACTGGGATGCAAGCGCCAGCGCATTCAGTTCTGCAATTCGGTTGTCCGGGACCGACAGCGTGGCGGTGTAGAACAGTCCGCGCTGCCGGCGCACATGGGCCAGACTCTCAAAGATTTCGCCCGGCCCGGCCTTCACTGAGTCCGATATGGACGCCAGGCTGTTCACGCGGCTTATCTGTGCCTTGCTTATGCTGGCGCATGAACACACTGACCATATCAGGAACAGCGACAGGACCCACTGGGCTATGGCCTTCAGTACCCTGACACATTCCTTGATGCAGGTTTCAGTGGTGTCCAGCACTTTGGGCACCTTGTTCATCCGTGTTACAAGTTTCCTGATTTCCGCAGCCTTGAGACGAATGTCGTCCGATGCGGTTTCGAACCCCTTTACCAGCCCGGTTTCAGTGTCCGTTATGGCTGTCCTTTCTGCCTGGCGCAATGTTAGGCATGCCTGCTCAAGCGCCTTAATCTGTTCTTCACTGAGTCCCGCACGGGTCCTCTCGATGTCAGCCTGGCGCAACGCACCGCGTATGTCGTCCAGGGCCAGTTTTTCTCCGGTCTTCATAAAAGTCTCTTTTTAATAAATATCCGGAGACAAATATAGAACCTGTTTGGGAATGTTCCAAAAAAAATGCCCCGCAGCTTCAGGCATCTGTGAAACCGCAGGGCGTCTTATATCGGTCTGATAACCTAGAAATTCAGGCTCAGTGTAGCTCCGAACGCCAGGTCGTTGCGTGGCGTGAGCAGCAGTGAGGGGTTAAGCGAGACGTTCAGCTTTTCAGGCGCCGGCAGTCCGTTGTATGTGTCTGCAACCCATCGGATACGGCCGTTGCCTATGCCACGGTATATGAACCCCTTGCACATGTAGTACTGCGACGGTATGGTCAGTCCCACTGCCATACCCAGGAACACCCATTGTGTATTTCCTGAAGCCAGATATGCTACCAGATAGTTGATCAGCGCAAATTCCAGCCAACCGAAACCGGATATCAGGTAGTCATTGCCGAATGTGACCTGCCTGCGGGCGGCATAATAAGTGTCAAACAGATTGTTGCCAAGTATGGTGTCAAGTTTCAGATCGTTAATGGCCCTTGTGGCACCTTCATACCACAGTTCCATACCCTTCTTTTCAAGCAGTTTCTCACTTGCCCTGAAATAGATGGTGTCAGGTATCTCTATGCCGTCATCTTCAACTACCTGATTGTTGAACCCGCGGTAGTTGCCGAATCCGCCGCCTCCGCCACGGTTTCCGCCGCCAAAGCCGCCGCCTCCACCGAATCCGCCGCCGCCACGGCCGCCGCCACCGAATCCGCCACCGCCGCCGAATCCGCCGCCGCCACCGGGCTGCGCTGCCAATGCGACTGTCATTAACATCAGGAGATTAAGAAGGAAGAATCTTTTCATAATGGTTAGTTTCTGATCACTTTTCCGCAAATATAGTTCATTTTGCCTGACGGTGACCGGTTATCCTTCTTTAGACTCGTTTTGTCTGCAATAGTTTAATCCGGACCGGACCACAGATACTCAGCAGGTGTGCTGATATTCCCGCAGGTTTCCACGTCATTGATGGAAAGCTTGACAGGAAATGACTACCTTTGCGGAAAATTTTACATTTATGAAGAAATCACTTTTCCTTTCAGCACTTTGTGCACTGGTTCTCTGTTCATGCAGCAAGTCAAACGATGAAGAAAACGGCAGCAATTTCTCCAAGGCTGAAATCCATTTCGACCTTGCAGGACAGGACTATCAGGGACTGCCTTCCGAAAACATTTTCGAATATTTCTCATTCAATGTCATCGGCACAGATTTCAACGGCGGCAAAGTGTCACAGGAACTTGACATGAGTTCACCCGGCGCAGTAATAACCTGCACCCAGGCACCCACTGAAGACAAGTCACTTTACGCCACACTGGGTCTGGAGGTCAATCCCAGGAAGCAGATTCCGGAGGGCGTATATTCAATCAGCTACTCCCTGCATGTCCATTACATCATCTATGACAGGGATGGAAAGGAGATTGACAAAGGATTCATATCACGCAATACCTTTAACGGAGCATCAACACCATCAGATGTATTTGAGAATGAAATGCTTGGAAACAGTTTCATGGGTGACTTTGAATTGTGCTATTCGAAGATGTTGTTTTCCGATGAATGGAACTACAGCATAGCCTACAGCAGGAAATTTGACAACTGACCAACAGGGACTGTCCCTGCTGATCAACCCGCCTCAAATTGAAGCGCACGAAAAAAGGGACATCCGGCACCCCGCACAAATGAATCAGCTATCTTTGTACATATATGAAGATACGTCTCACAGTTATGCTGCTGGCAGTTGCCGCTCTCGCCACCGGATCATGCAGGGAATCCGATGCCATTGACCGTGAGACAGCGTACCTTATTCTTGACCGTACGGACCAGGTCCTGCCCACCCTGACCGATGATTCGCTTATCAGCCAGGCAGCCGAATTTTTCCGCCAGCGCCGCGCTGTCAAGCCGAAGTTCATAGCCTTCTACCAGTTGGGCCGCGTCTACACCAATGCAGGACGCTATCCCGAAGCCGCCCTGGCACTGTCACGTGCCGAACAGCTGCTGCCAAAGATAGGGAACCGCGGACTGGAGGGTCTGCTGGACCGTCAGCTGGGCTACCTGTATTTCCATTCGCATGACTTTGAAACGGCCGAGGACTATTACCGCAGCGCTTTCGCCTGCTTCACTGACGCTGAAATGGAGAGCGAGCGCGTGTACACCGTTCTGGACGTATGCCGCTGCATGATAAACCGCCAGGACTATGAACATATTCCTGACATCATCGAGAATGTGGACAGATGGTCAGTCGCACAGAAGGACACCAGCCTGCACGCGTCATGTCTCAGATTCCTCATCACCTACTATCTCAAGCAGCAGGACATAGCCATGGCCCAGATACAGACTGACGTCTACATGGAAACGTTCGGTGACATTCCTGCCCGTGCGGCAACAATGTCATCATGGGCCGAGGCCTATTTCATGAAAGGTGACTATGACCGCGCACGCGACTTCCTTACCCGCGCATGGCATTGCCCGGCCACACTGAACGATTCCATCACCATGTGGCGTCTGGAATCCCAGCTGCAGCAGAAGGACGGCAACGCTGACTCCGCGCTGATATGTTTCCGCCAGTGCGTACAGTGCCAGAACCGCAATCTGATAAGCCAGCTGCATTCACCCATCCACGGCGTTCAGAAGGAATTCTACCAGTCCGCATCGGAACTGGCGGCCGAAAGGTCACACAGGATGGCTGTCTGCCTGATACTCACTGTAATAATCATCATAGTACTGATACTGTACTTCGTCATGAAACGCTCCCGTGACGCCGGTGACTTCTACATAAGCCAGAGTGACGAGATACGCAGACAGCAGTTCCCATGCCTGGAGTCCGATGCCACTGTACAGCAGGTTCTGGACTACTGCATGAAACGTTTCGAAGCCTCACCGTCCTTCCCTGTACTCCAGGCCGTTGACCGCGGTGAGCAGACAATGGATTCGAATGTCCGTCATTCGGTTGACCATGACCTGACGGTATGTTTTTCCGAACTTGCAGCAAGGCTTCAGTCTGACGGCTATGCCATCAGCCCCAAGGAACTTGGTTTCGGCATTCTTGTCAATGCAGGATTCACCCCCAGGACAGTCAAGGACCAGCTGCTCATGTCTGACTCCTACTACCGCACCATGAAGGCCCGCATGAAGGAGAAGATGGGGGACGACAGCACACTGTTTTTCTGAACTGGGAACGGCCGCCTGCCAGGTGCGGTCAGTATTTCACATCGGAATAGGTGACTGTGTTGGCATGCGATTCGCCAATCTGTTTCAGATCACCGCCCGGAAGAGCCCACGCAGGGCGGAACGGGGCGTATCCGGAATCACTCATTCCCAGCATGAACTGTATGAACCAGTCCAGGTCAGCACTGTCAATGTGCTGTATCTCATCGGAATTCCTGAAACCGTTGTAGCGGTTCAGGTAATAATAGCAGCGCTGCTGCAGGTTCTCCAGTTCGATATCAGGTTCCGCAGCCTTCAGCTCCATAAGCTGGCGGAACAGCTTGCCGCGGTTGTTGTAGGCGTCACGTGCCGGCCGGCGGCTGCTGCCAACTGACACGTTGTCAATGGAATTGGCCTGCGAAAAACCGGTCAGTTCATAATCAATGGCCATCTGGTTTCCGCCGTTTTCACCGGTCTGCAGATCACATCCCAGCAGGCCTTCAATGACAAAAGCTACGGTACCGGTGCGGTCAGCGCCCTGCCTGCAGTTGAAATAGACCGGATTGTTCCGTTTCAGTTCGTAAATGATCCAGGCAATGTCGCTTATGACCGATGCGTCACGGTTGTAGGCACCGTTGTCAGTGCGCGTATTGTTGAAATCATCGGCAAACGTGGAATGTCCTGCGGTATATGAATGCAGGCTGTGTTCGCCGGCATACAGACCGCCGTTCGTTTCGGCCCTCAGGTCCAGGTGCGCACGCATCCCTATGCGCAGCAGTTCTTCCCTGTCCGACTCCGGAATGTCACTGCTGCTGCCGTCCATGTCAGTGCCTCCCAGGCTGCCGCCGCGGTATATCTGTCCGTAGCGCACAGTCCTGCCGCCCAGTCCCTTCCAGCCGCCCAGATCACGTATGTTGAAACCCTTTTCAACGGCAATCATCCTGACAGGGCCCACCGGCACCAGCGAATCCGATACCAGCACGCGCCCGCCCTGACGCACCTTGTAATGGCAGGTAACGCCGGGTATGAGATTGGTGATGGTGAATGTGTGCTCATCGGATTCAAAGGGAACGGTCTGCCTGTAATCCAGCCATGGGGCATCAGGGAAATGCACTTCCAGTATAAGTTTCCTTGCTTGACGGCCGGCAATGATTCCGGCATCGGACCCAGTTCCCCTGCGCACCACGCGTATGGTCTTGGAAACCGGCTGGTCCGGACGGTAGTCACGCACTCCGTCAAAGAATGCGTTGTCAAAATTGCCGGAAGCGCTGCTGAATGTGGCGTTTGACTTTGACACGAATTCCTGCACTGCAGGATTCATTATGTTGAACTGTTCCTGGGCAATGGCAGCCGGATGGAACAATGCGCATATTGCGGCTGCCAGAATCAGTCTTTTCATATACTGTAGAAATGTGGTTCGTGATGTTCAGGTACCTTGTCATTCAGGAAGGGGAATGCTTCACCTTTGACAAGCCATGCGAAACCGAAAAGGCTCAACAGGGCTATTTCCAGGTACATGACTATATAACGGGGCGCACCGGTCAGCGAAACGGCAAGGAATGCCGCCTCAAGCGCAATCATGCTCCAGCCGCATATCCGGTATATCCTGTTGCGTATTATCTTGCGTCCGCTCATTGTCCCGGCGCCGGTTTTGGTGAACAGGAATATGCTGTTCAGCGCCATGAGCAGGAAGAACGCTCCTGCACAGGCGCTGTGTACAATGTGCGATATCTGGATGGGAACCTGGAAGAAGCCCACCAGAGTGCCGTCAGCAATCCAGTTTACCTTACATGGGAACAGAACTATTCCCAGACCGAATATTCCGCCAAGAGTGGTGATCCAGTTGTCAAGGTCGTCATAGCCTATGTATGAAATCAGGACTATCGATGCCGGAACCAGCACGGCAACCAGCGCCGGACTCTGGTAATAGGTAGCCGAAATGCTCCACCACCATTCATCGCTGGGATGCGGCGCTATTCCGGCCGAAAACAGGGCCAGCCATGGCAGGATCATACCAAGAAAGCCGCACAGATTGCGTATTCTCAGGTACATCCTCTTCTCCTTGTCTGCCGTTGGACGGCTGCCGAACCTTCTTCGCATAGTGGGACGTGATTAACGGCGGCGCGGTGTGCGGTTGGCGGCGGGACTGGTAATCCACACCTCCATGTTTCCGTTGCCGCGGTGTGCCCATGCATAATAAGGTATGAGACGCAGCTTGACCTGGCGGGCGTTGGCAATGTTGCCGGTGTAGTTGTCAAGCGCTGTGGTCTCAAGTGCGTTCATCTCATAATCACGGCCTTCAACTGTCAGGCTGGTGGGAACGGTGCTGAAGCGGGCACCTGCAGGCAGAGAAGTGCTCAGGATATTGAAATCGTTGTCAGCCCATTCGGCGCAGTAGACCAGCGGTCCGCATTCCACGGCAACCTTGCCGCGGTCTTCAGCCACATTCGGGTTGGCAGTCACAATGCGCGGTTCCATATCGAAGTGCACTGTTATCCTGTCACCCTTGCTCCACTTGCGGTTTATGCAGAAATAGCCGTTTTCAACGGGTGAATTCACCACCTCGCCATTCACCTTTACGGTATAGCCCAGACTCTTGCCGTCAGCGTATGAATAAAGGTCAGTGGGAACCACTTCACCCCTTACCCAGCCCGGAATTCTTATGTTCAAAGAGAACTTGCCGGGAGTTTTGTCAACTGTCATCTCAATGTCACCGTTCCATGGGTAGCTGGTAGTCTGTGTCAGCTGCAGCGCCTTCTTCTGTACCTTTGTGTTCAAAGTGTTTGACATGAACAGGTTCACGAACACCTTGTCATCCTTAACGGCATAGACATATCCGGGAACTGATGGTATGAAACGGCAAATGTTGCTGGGACAGCATGCGCAGCCGAACCAGGCCTGACGCTGGTGCTGTCCGTGGCTCTCCAGCGGGTTCGGATAGAAGAATCCGCCGCCGTCCAGACTGACACCGCTTATCACGCCGTTGTAAAGGGCGCGTTCCAGAACATCCATGTACTTGGCATCACCGTGCAGCAGGAACAGACGGTAGTTGGTGTATACGTTTGCAATTGCGGCGCAGGTCTCGCAGTATCCGTTCATGTTGGGCAGGTCATAGTTCTCAGTGAATCCCTCGCTGCCTCCGGTTGATCCTATGCCTCCGGTAAGATACATCTTCTTGCCAACCATGTTGTCCCATATGCGGTCAATGGCGGTAATGTATGACTCGTCACCGGTGAATGCGGCGACATCGGCCATACCGGAATACATGTATCCTGCACGGACGGAATGGCCTACAGCCTCGTCCTGTTCTATTACCGGCTTGTATGACTGGTCATACTTGTCCTTGCGTGCGGTCTTGCCCTTGTTGTCAAGGAAAAGCTTGGCCTCATCAAGATATTTCTTCTCACCTGTCACCAGATACAGCTTGCACAGTGCCATTTCAGCAATCTGATGTCCGGGAACCACAATCTTCTGGCCGGGACCGTAACCTATCTCACGGCACACGCAGTCAGCATACCGGATTGCTATGTCCAGGAACTTGCGGCTGCCGGTTGCCTGATAGTGGGCTATGGCACCTTCCACCATATGTCCCAGGTTATAGAGTTCATGGCTGCCGGTTTCCTCACCCGCCCACCTGGTCGCACCTGACCAGTCATGCGGATGCTCGGGGTTCATTGTGCGGGCCGTATACAGATAACCGTCAGGCTCCTGGGCGGCAGCGACAATGTCAAGAACGCTGTCAATATACGCTTCCAGCTTCTTGTCCGGATACGTCTGCAGCAGGTAGCTGGCACCCTCAATGGTCTTGTACACATCAGTATCATCGAAGGGGAACTGTGTGGGGCGGTAGTTGCTGCTGTTGTCGCCGCGGGCCGTTTCAGCCATCTTGGCCGCCGCATTCTCAAAGTTCCTGTAACGGTTGGTCTCTTCACATTTGCTGAATGCCAGAGGAATGGTGACCTCCCGGCTCTGGCGTATGCGCTGGCCCCAGAAACTGTCCGGAGTCACCTTAACTGACGTGAAAGGCACATTGCCAATAGGATAACTTGGCTTGTCGGCCGTCTTGGCCTGTCCCGAGAGTGACACTAAGAGAAGTGCTGCAATTAGTCCGTATTTCATATTCCTGCAAAATTTGGTTTCTGCAAACATAATCATTTTTACGAAAAAAAGCACTATCTTCGCAACCGATTGGGAGATGCCTCTGTAGTTCAATGGATAGAACGGAAGTTTCCTAAACTTTAAATTTGGGTTCGATTCCCAGCGGAGGTACAATGTAAAACTGCAAGTGATTAAAAATCAATCATTTGCAGTTTTTCATTTCCCCATAAAGTGCAAATTTGACCATATTTGGAATCACCCGAAAAACCGTGGGGGCAGGAGTATCTGCCTGTAGGCACGCGCAGGT
>JAKSIS010000055.1 GCA_024398665.1 Bacteroidaceae bacterium | reverse complement strand
AAATCATATGAACAAAAAAAGAGACCGGCTAAAAAATGCTTTTTAGTCGGCCTCTCTGTAAATGCATCAGTAATCCAAGTCAGATAACCATTGGAATATACTTATAGTCCGCGTTTGGAAATGCCATCAGTGCGTTTGCAATACGAGTACGGTGGCACTGGCGAGGATCCTTCTCAAAGCAGAGTAGGCAAACCCGACCTTCAGACTTGATTAGGTTGCGTATGACGGATAATGATTGCCCGTTCCGAACTAAAACCGTTTTTTCATATTGCTCAAAAAGAGAGTCATACGCCGCCTGCGAGTCGAGATCTTTCCTGAAATCAGATTCAATGCCAAGATCGGGAATATGAATATATTTAATACCCAGGCCTTCACATGCCGCCATCAGCGTCTTTTTGCAGAAGCCGTATTTCTGACTGTATGCGTTCTTTCGTACATCGCACAGTACTTTTATACCAGATTGAATAAGTGTTGTCATGTATTTCTCAACCGACAATCCCTCATACCCCATTGTCATCAAAGCTGGCTCATTATTTAGCATTCTTGACTTCTGGCGATTAACAGAGGCCAACTCTTCCTGATTAAGCAATTTTTCCTTTATTTGACTGTTTATCGCTGTGAATGGATATTTCCGATACGTCTCAGCGATCAATTCATCTTGAGACATACTACCATATGTCTCACATAACTTGCGCACAGCTGCGGCATCAAACATGTCCAACTCGCGGGCAAAATTCATTTCGTGCAACAGGGTGTACCGGCGTTCCTGATCAGGAGAATCATCTATTGAAACATATCCCTGGCCGGCCAAGACATTAATATCATTGTTTGCCACGAATGAAAAACAACCATACTTGTATGGAACAAAGTCATAGAACCGATTATCTGATCTGTTGATACGCGAATAAAGGAACAGGTATTTCTGCATGCATTTTGCAGTAACACTATGTCCCAATCCCTCCAGGATGGCAAGTATGACAACGCGTCTGTGGTACAACATGATAATAAAAATCTGTCAGTCGAAATCAAAATGCAATTGATTGTCCGGAATTGATTTTTTCGGATAGAAGGTCCCAATAATGATGAACGGATTCGGAGCTATATTATGAAATTTCAATGTAGTCCCCAAAAAGAAATGCAAATCACATTGACCGACCATATAGTCGAAATACTTTTCCTTAACTTTGCGCAAAGCTTCAGCTTCGGAACCTGAAGAATCAAAACAGTTCCAGTAAAGCATGCCTAGTTCCCAATCTTCTATCATCAATGTATGCTCCTTTCCGTCATCCGACAGGAATACATAGGAAAATTCATAAGGTAGCTTTCTGACAAGTTTAAAATCCTTACGCGTATCCTCTAATGAATCAAACAGATTGAGCTGCATCTGATGGGCTTGAACAGCTTCTATTTTCTTCTCATCCCAATCGCGTTCAACAGCCTTCCATACAAAATTCACCACTTTTGTTGGCTTAAACACAGCAAGAGACGTCCCTATATTATTGTCCTTTGCCTCTGTAATCAATTCTTGAAGGCTTGTATGGACATGTTTAAGGGCCAACGGCCGACGTTCGGACCAATTATTCTCAGTACCGACCGGAGCAATGTGCCTGATGTTGGCATCGATAGAAATAGGCCTGTAGCTTTCAGGCCTGAAGTCCTTCGGGTTCTTCTGTACATCAATCTCTATCCACTCCCATTTCTTGTACTGATTTTCACCTGATAGTTTTCTGAATGGAATCGGATACAGGCGTATCCAAGTACCATCTTCAAGAAATCCCGCAGTACACACAAGTTCATCATACTTGTCTGAGAGTGTCGGATACGTCTTGACCGCTATGAGAACCTTCACCTTGCCCATGCCGCAAAAATACTCAAATTCTTTTCAACAATGTTGAAAATACACATCAAAAAAATAAGAAACAAAGAGTTCTATTATTTGGTAAAAAAATTACTCTTGGGACCCATCTTGCACTGTTTCATGCAATAATGTGATAGCATTATTATCCAGACCCGACAGCAGCGCTTCCCATTTCTTGTAGGCCGATTCGCTGATTTCATTCAGCAGACACTGCTCATAACGCTCAACGATATCGATGCAGCGTGAAATGTTGGTCACCCTCCCGTCCCATATTGTAATTTCTAGAGTCTCAGCCTTGACTGCGTGTATATTTGGATCAATGAAAGGTTTATCCGGGTCAAAGCAACCCACCTTGAATGAAAATTCAGACGGGAGAACAGATGTTTCTTTGAAAAAATACTTTTTGGCCATATTGGTTCTGTTTATAGGTTCAGCTGCTGCATAGTGCTGGCTGCAGAAACGTCCGCACCAGGGCGATCATCGGCGGTGCGGCGCAGGTCTATGTCATAGGTGTCCAGGAAGATGTCATAGTTGAACGCCATGCAGTATGAAATTTCGCTGCGTTTCTCCATGCGGCGGATCATTGTGTTGTCAGGGGTCATGTATGCGCCAAGCGGATTATCTTCGGGCTCGGCCATTCCGGAACGCGGCTGCTCAACGGTCTCAAAGTATGAGAAGCGCCAGGCGCGGACGGCGCCCAAATAGGCCGGATTGGAGCGCAGGTTCTGCTCTATGGTGGACTGCGTGGTGCTGTCCTGGTTGTAGTTCGAGTTGGCAAACTTGGTATAGACCTTGCCGACACGCAGGAACAGCACGTTTGTTCCTGGCGGGACGATAATGGTCTGAGTCTCGTCCTTGCCGGTGCGTACCTGGATGCTGTCCGGAGTGCCGAACGCAAAGTCGCGTCCCTCGATGAGCTGCTTCTGGTCTATCATGGCATCCATGGCGCGGAAGAACACGGCCAGCTTGTCAGTACGCGTTATCAGATCCTTCTGCATGAGCACTTTCCGGACGGCAATTTCAAAGAATTCGTCATACGTGAACGGCAGCTTCAAGGAAGTGTAGTTCTGGATCATCTTGCAGGTGGCCAGAAAAAGGCTGACAGTCTTCATGAGGCGGTCCACCTCACCATGAATGGTAATGCGTGTCTTCAGTTCCTGGTAACAGGCCACCTTCAGCTCCCGGAAATGATCCATGACAATGGGGCGCAGTTTCAGGACCTCGACCAGCACGTTGGACAGCCCTTGCTCCTCAATACCCTTCAGTGTCTCAAACAGTGCAATCTCATTGGCCGTGCGCGGTCCGGTAGGCTTGGGCACTTCACAGACAATGACGCGGCTCATAAGGGCGTTGTCATCGCGCTGCGGCGTCTCCTGGCCGCATATTACGACCGGTGCAAAGACCTTGTCGTTCTCAATCTCGCGGCTGCTGTTGGCCTTGCGTTTCTGACGGCCGTCACCGTCATAGACAATGCCCTTCAACGCCTGGAACTTGACGTCCGATATATCCTTGTTGTTGTATTCGTCAAGCACCACCGGCACGTCGCGGTAGGCCGACATCTTGCTGCTCATGGCCGCATCGGTACCTATGTTCAGATTGAAGATGGGAACCTTGGGGCTGATGAACAGGCTGCGTATGCTTATTGCTATCTGGGTCTTGCCGCTTGACATGGGGCCCATGAAGAACGGAGCGGTGAACAGACGGTCAAGAGCGTGTATGTTGCTGCGGAAGGCGCACATGATGGCAAACAGCAGCGCCCATTTCCCGTTGTCGTTGATGGCATATACACGGTTCATCAGGTCTGCCCATCGCTGGAACGAACACTGGCGCTCTGCCGGAATTTCTTTATAGACAAGGGCCGATATCTCCTCATACTTGTCATTGTTGTCATTCTGACCGGCATATATGTTGCTGAAGGCGGGCAGGTAATAGTTGCGGCCGTTATGCGAGACAACGCCGAATTCGTTCACCTCATCAAAACGCCACACACCGTCAACCTGGTGATATATGCCGTTGGCAAAGGCAAAGAACATCTGGTCCTCACGGCGTGACAGGCCATCCTTCTGCTGGTTGCCGTAGGTCAGGACTTCAGAACAGGTGACAAAGTTCCTGGACATCCACTCCCTGATGCGCGTCCAGTGCTTCTCCTCACCGTTGGTGAAGTTGACTGCCTCAAGCAGTATGAGTTCCTCTTCAATGGTGCTCTTCTTCAGAAGTGCACGGCTCTTGACTTCGATGAACAGCGGCTGACGGTAGTAACGGCGATTGATCTTGATGACGCGCTTGTTGTTGTCGGCGTCATCGGACTGTATGTGCAGCAGCGGTGTCATGAAGAAATCACCTACAGGCGTGAAGCCGCCCTTGTCGCCCTGGAACATGTAACACACCGGCTCACCCTCCTGGTTCAGTTTCGGGAAGAAACGGCACTGCTGGTACATCTTCTTATAAACCTCATTGTCATCAACATACTGGGGTATGGTGTCATAATCTTCATCGGTGTCATTGTCAGCGCGCTGTGAAGCCAGGACAATGCGTGTCTTGCGCTGTTCCAGGAACGGCTTGATTATATCGGTGAGCTGCGCCTTGGTAAGTCCCAGCTGTTGCTGGTAGTAGGCAAAGTTGACAATGCGCACGCTATCCTCAGCAAACGAAATAAGTTGCGCACAGCGCTTTATATATTCGGTCCTGTCCGATGGCTGCACCTTGCGGAAAAAGGTGTTGTAGCGAGCTATATATGCATTCAGGAAGGTCATTGAGTTGGACTGGCTATCATCATCGCTTTCCGGAGTCTGGTCGCGTACCACATCGACGGTCTGCAGCCCGGACTTGAAGCAGTCAACCAGGTTCTGCAGGAAATCGCACTCGCGGCCGCTGTCATCGACATCCATATATCGGGCCGAAGTCTGATACAGCTGGTGCGCCTTGCGCAGTTCCTGAATCTGGCTCTGTTCCAGACGGCCGGCCACATACAGCACCGGCATACGGTCACAGGTCAGGAATTCATCCAGATCAGGAGTGAGCAGGCAGTACTGGTCGTCATGGCAGTTTCCGGCCAGTTCATCCAGGCCATGCACTCCTGATGCCTGCTGCGGCGTATCAGGGAGATTCCGGACTGCGGTCTTGAACTTGTCAGTTACAGACTCTATGGTACACTTGAATGCCGTGGCCAGGTCTGTGGCGTAGAACAGACGCTTGGAACTGCTTGGCACCTGTGCTGTGAGTCCGGACAGAGTGACCAGCACCGATTCCTTCTGTTCGGCAGTTTTGAGGGCACGGACATTAAGCACGTCCATAAAATAATCAAGCCAGGGACGTGTGTTGTCTGCCACCCACCGGGCCATATCCTTGCCCTTGCCGCGTGCTATATCGTCCGGATCCTGTCCGTCAGGCAGCATGACACAGCGCACGTCCAGACCGCGCGCCAGCAGTTGGCCGCAGTTGGCCAGTGAGGCCTTCAGACCGGCGGCATCGGCGTCGTACATCAGGACAACGGTACTGGCAAACCTGGCCAGCAGTGACACCTGCTGTGCCGTCATGGCCGTACCGCTGCCGGCCACCACATTCTGTATTCCGGCTGCCGCCATGGACAGCACGTCAAACTGCCCTTCAACGACATATATGGTGTCAGTCTGCACAGCCGACTTCTTGGCCTGGTATAGACCGAACAGATTGTTGCCCTTGACGAACAGCGGAGTGTCACCGGTATTGACATACTTGCCGGCATCCTTGACCGGAGTGATGTATCGGCCGGAGAATCCTACGACACGGCCCTGAAGATCCATGAACGGGAACATTATGCGATCCCGGAAACGGTCATACTGGCCGTACCTGCCGCTGCCTATGATGTCTGCAGCCTGCAGGACCTGCTGGCTGTAACCGGCTGCCTGCAGGTCCTGTCCGGCTTTGCCTGCCGCAGGGGCATAGCCTACACGGTACAGGCTCAGGACATCGGTCTTCTGACCGCGTTCAGTGATGACGTAAGACTTGGCCTCAAGCAGATGTTCCTGATAATAGGACGCCGCCACATCCATGGCCACGCGCAATGATTCAGTCTGACGTATGCGTTCCAGGTCTTCCGGAGTGTCATCACGCTGAACCTCAATGCCGGCCCGGCGGGCACACCATTCTACTGCTTCCGGGAATGACATGCGTTCATGTTCCTGCAGGAACTGGAACACGTCACCGCCGGCACCGCACACAAAGCACTTGTAGCGCTGGCGCTGGCTGTCCACACGCATGGACGGATGGGTGTCCTGATGGAAGGGACAAACACCTACAAAGCTGCGGCCTGCCTTGCGCAGCTGCAGAAACTCTCCTATCACGGACACAATATCTGTGGCATCCTTAATCTTCTGTATTAGCAGCGGATCCATTGTTGTTCTTGAATTGCAAATCCAACTGATGCGCATCAAAGGCATCCTGCAGAGGGACATTGAAATACCGGCACAGCGCACGGTACTCTATTGGCGTAATCTGCGACTCACCGAAAAAGACTGACCACCACCTTTTCTGTGACATGTTCACAGCCTTATAGAAGGCGCGGTTGGGGCGGAAACATTCCGGATCCGGAATGCACATGAGCAATATTGACTTGGCCAGGTTGACCTTGACCAGGCACGGCTTGCGCTGCATACGTATCTTGAACATGTACTGGCGCACCGCCTGTTCCGAACGGCCAAGCCTGGCGCACAGTTCCCCAAACGGCATCATTTCACTTATTCCGCGCTGCAGCAGCTCTTTCTCTTTGTCTGTCCACATGTTCAGTACTTCTTAATGATATGGCCGTTCTTAAACGCTACGGGATGAAGGCTGTTCGGGCTCTGTTCAAGAAGGAACAGACAGCAGACCTTGACAAACAGTTCCTGACGCTCCGGCGCCACTTGAAGTACTATGTCATAGAAATGGTCGGGCAGCAGTTCGCACAGGGCGGTGAATACCTTGACTTCCATTTCTCGCCATACGGAATGTCCAATTCTGTCACGGTATGCCATCAGTTCGGCAATTGACGCGGTCTTATAAGCATATACTGGTTCGTTCATAGTTTCAATATGGGGTTAGCGGCGAGATCCTCATGAATGGACATTATCCTGGCATGGGGACCATAGCGGTTTTTGATTATTTTCTCCAACTCCGGACGGGTAACGGTGAACATGGCCTCAAAGACCACATTGCATTCACGCCACTTATAACCATTGCCCGGCACTTTGATCTTGACACGCAGATTCATTTGGCGGGGAACAGCTCTTCAATGGTGATGGCTGGGTTGATGCGCTTGCGCAGCACATCGACAATGAGCTTCTGGTACAACAGTAATGGCGTGCGTTCCCCGCGCAGCCACAGATAGGCCGACGCCGGGGTGCAACCGCCCTTGGCCGTGATGTCTGCAATGATGGCGCTGCGCTCCTGGGCGCTGCAGCTGTAGTAATACTCCTTGATTGTCATGCTTATTTTTAGTTTTTGATTCGACCGTAACTGATGTCACACCTTATTAATTCACGCATGTGCAGGTCAACCAGCAGCGCCGCATTGGCACTGTCACATACGAATTCAATCTTTTCATCGCTCATCAGAACATTGACGGCGCGCATTCCGGCAATCACACCGGTCAGATACGACAGACAGCAGTCGTCAATGTTGCTTATGCTACATTTGATGTTCATAGTCACTCATGCGTTTTGATGTAGTCCGATATATTGTCCAGTGTCTGAACCAGACGCTCAAAAGCGTAATTGAAACCTTCACAGAAGAACAGCACGTAGAACGTGTGAAGGAAGGTCCAGTCCTCATCGGAGTAAGACTCAAGGCCGGCCTTGCACATTTCATTGTCTATCTGTTCGCGGTATGAGCGGAACATGGGCTCCAGGTCCTCCAGACGGAGCGTGCGTGCGTCAATAATCTGAGCATGAAGCACATCTTTTTCAATCTTTGTCAGCATAGGTGCGATATTGTTTTTAGCTGGTTTTTACGAATTTGTGAGAGCTGATTCTCTTATACTTGATTGCCGGATCATATCTTTTGCTCAGTTGCCATATCTGTTCGATGGTGAGCTTGGGAACATCCAGATAGGCAAAGTCTTTGGCATCAGACTGCCTGTCACCGAAGTTGCGCAGGGGCAACCAGGCGTGACACTTGCCATTTTTATCGATGACATGTACTGCCACGACATAACCGTCAGATGTGTTTGCTATACTTATCATTTGTTTCTTGTGTGGTGCCAGAGGCTGGAGTCGAACCAGCTAACGTGCAAGAAGGAGAGCCCAAGGTCCTATCCGCCCATCCGATTGGCGGCCTATCTCCGGCGTTTTGCCGCAGTGTGATTCACATCAGACTGCGACCGGCTTATTGTTTTGATCAGATTTGTATCAGTGTTAATTCTCAATTATCATAGGATCGTCCAGGAGCTCCTTGAAGCGGCGGTCTCTGGCCGCTTTGGAGGGAAAGTTGTCTTCGAGCGATTTCCATGTGCAGTTGGGGCGGAAATATTCCTTGATCCGAATTGAGGGGTTATCATCGCGTCTTATTACACGGAACCCCGCTGCTATTACTTTGTTTGTACTTGTGATATCCATAATTTTACTTACTTTTGAAATTTCAACATTGTTATACTAATGTTTGTGCGTTGTTGACTGTGCAAATATAGAAAACTATACTTGAATTATACTTCAATTTAAGTATTAATTTAAGTTTAATTTTAAAATTTATGTGTATATGTTTGATTTAAAAGCATTTAGAAAAAGAAATAGAATTAGCCAAGTTGAACTAGCTAATTATCTTGGCATATCGAATGGATTTATATCTCAAGTTGAACTGGGGAAAAGCAAATTACCTGACGATAAACTTGAAAAACTGCGTCATAACGATTGCGGCTGGGTAATTGATGATGACATGATGACTACTGCCCGAACTGTAATAGACAACAATTCGGGTGTAATCATCAATGGAGACAATAAAAACAGCTCCATTGACAACAGGCATTTCTATTCCGATTCCCCGGACGTGCTACGGGCTCAGATAGACCTATTAGATATAAGGATAAAAGAGAAGGACGCGCAGATAAAAGAGAAGGACGCGCAGATAAACAGGCTGTTGGAAATACTTGGCAGGTAAACGGTTAAGAAGGTCGCGGCTGTGGCAGTTTTGTGTCAAAAACGGTTAAAAATGGCACTTTTTGAGAAGAACGAAAAATTGATTATCAACTAATTAAGTCATAAAATGAAGAGGTCGAATTTCCTCCCTCCGCAACTAAAGAAAAAAAGAGGTCCCGAATTCAGGACCTCTTTTCTTTTACTGTCTGCCGAATCATTCAGCAACAGGGTCTTCAGCCGGTGCTGAAGAAATCTGTTCAGTCTGAGCCTTAGGCTTCTTCTCATGCTTCAGGCAGTCGCATCCCACCCATCCGAAGAAATTCGAATAGTAAAGTATTGCAAATACGGCAGCAAGAGCAATAATCCATCTGAGCAGTTTCTTCCAGAACGGTGTCTTTATTGCATACGGATCATTTCCTTTAACGACAATTGGAGTCTTAGACACCTCTGTCAAAGTAGCTCCAAACGGTACATTGACCTTGACTGCGGCATTGATGGCCCAATTGTTGGCATTGAGAACCGGTCCAAGATTCCTTTTGCGCAGCTTGAGCCAGGCCTTGATCATTGCGGGCCCCGAAATGACAAGCAGTATTACAGCAATGACAATAAGCAGCTTCCACCATTCCAATTGTGAAAGGACACCGATCAGCCCTGCCACCGCTCCACTGATTGCAGCTATAGCAACAGTTACCATTGCTCCAATACCGGCAAACTTCGCTATATCAAACGGCTGCTTTCCACCATTCGGATTATCGGCCTTTGCAGTAAGATCACCTACCACCTTTGCATCCTTGGCATCGGCATTCTTGCTTATCTTATCTTCAATGAACTTGCCAAGTTTACGGTAGGGTGACCAGAATGCCTGTCGCACGCTGATAGGATTGTCCACAATCTTGACTATTGTTGCATCCCAGTCATTGCCCTGATTATCATAGAACAGACCGTGTTTGCCGTCACGAAGATCAGCAATGTCACCGTCAGTCAGAACAGCTGCAACGGTCATTGTGGCACCGGTCTTCTTGGATACGCAGTTGCAGTAAAGTATGAACATGCCGCTAAGTCCTGCTGTGGCGTTGTGCGGTCCCATATCCTGAACCTTGATGCACAGTTCGCAGCAGCGTTCGTCAATATACAGACGTCCTGCCTGGAAAATTGCCTTTTCACTTGGATTGTAGAAATCGCTGAATGAAACGTAGTTGCACAGCAACTTGTAGAAATCGCGATAATAGTGCATCAGTTTGTTGACAGCATCGATTGAAGCCGATTCTGGTTCCAGAGCCTTGTCATCTTCAACCAGTTTCAAGAGATCGGCCTTGCGGTCAGCGGCAATAAGAGCCTTGACCTCATCAAGTCCAAGACCTTCCACCTGAGCGCCGGCCTTGGCTGCAGTCCATGCTTCATATGCGGCCAGTTTTGCAACAACAGCCTGCCACTGTTCTTCTGTAATTTCCTTTGCGCCTTCGAACTCCTTGCTGAAAACTATGGCGTTCAGTTTGGCAAAAGTGGCCTGCCATACAGGATTGATGCGGCCGTCTATTGGAAGAGTGTTGTTTGATGTCAGATGTGCAAGCGGATATTGTGCAATCTCACTGTCACATGCAGAAAGATCCTTGTCGCTGATTGCCTCAATGCGGGTGGCCGATACGTCAAGAGCCTGAGTGCTGGCTTCATTGAAAACGGCCAGCTTGCAGCGCATGAAATAGTCTGCGACCTTTGCCTTTATTGAATTGACGGCTTCGCTTGCTGCAGCAGTATCATCGCCATAAGGGAATATTTCAGCCTTTCCGTCCTCAGCAGCCTGCTTCCAGGCGGCATATGCAGCCAGAGCGCCATAGAAGCCCTCTATCAGTTCAGCATCAATACCGGGCAGGCCGCAACGGTCCGTCTTTGAACCCATTGATGCAATACACTCTGCAATGGTCTTCTTCAGTGCTTCGTCCTGAGTTGACTGTTCAGTGATTATTCCGTCACCGTTAAGGGCGGTCTTTGCAAAAATCGCCACACTGTCCTCCGTATCGGCCAGTGATATGCTGTCCTTCTCAAGTCCCAGATTTGCAAGAATCTGCTTTGCCGATGCAAGCAGTTTTGCACCTTCTTCATTTTCAGTATTGAATGCTGACAGCGGCAGCACATCCTCCTTCTTGAGCAGCAGGTCAGGATCATTTATTACTGATGTCAGCCAGTTTGCTGCAGCGACCACTTCATTCACACGGATACGTCCGTCACCGTCAGTATCAAGCATCTGCAGGGTCTTCTGATCAAATTCCAATCCTGAAACCGGGCAACTGAGAACTGTCCAGAGTTTCTGGTCCAGTTCACCAAGATGCCTGATATCCTCACCGCTCTCAATGTTGACGCGTGTCATTCCACCTATCGTGGAAAACTTCCAATCATAATTTGCCATAGATATTGTCGTTTGTTTTTCTATTCCGATAAAGTCCCCAAATATAGCCAAATGTTCCAAAACACCGTTTCCACAATTACAAAACTTGCATTATTTGACAATTATTTTACAGAAACGATCACACGCCTGTATGAAGGAAGATTGAATGCACCGTCGTCATTCACCTGACAGACAATATGGAACGTCCGGCCTTTCAAGGATTCGGGAACCGTTGTCTGCACTGTCATGCCATCATCAGTAAAGGAAAGTGACAGCACATCATCAACGTCAGCCACTCCGTCTGCAGACTTCTGTACAAACCATTTGAAAGACATCTTGTCCCCGTCAGGATCATATGACCGGGCTGCACTAACTTTCAGCTGCCTGCCGGCCTTCACCTTCAAATGGACAGGGCTGATGCCTTTGTCCCGTCCAATGACTACAACCGGATTATGATTGCCCCTGCCATCCTGAGCCCATGCCATGCGGGCTGCAAAATCATTGAATTCGTCACGATAAAAAGCGTCTTCATATGATTGGGAGATATCCTTCAACGGCTGTTCGAAATTGGTCCAGGCCATAGTCTTTCCGTCTGGAGACATCTGAAAGCGGTGCATTCCACCCCATCCGACCTGCGTTGGATCATCGGGATCATTAAGTCCGTTGGGCATGACATGCAGGAAACTGGGAGTATCTCCTTCCACGCCCCACAGGTAATGGGGGTAAACCTTGCCCATTTCACCATGGTTCTGAATGTAACGTGCATATGACTGCCAGTCAGCAACACCGTTTGAATTCTGACGCAGCCAGGCGCTTTCATCCCAAACAAGCATCAGGTCATCGGAAAACTCCTGCCTGAGCCACATGTGGGAACTGTAATCCCTGTTCATCCGCATGCTGTACTGCATATCCTGATCAGTAATCGTATAAAGCCTGATCTTATGCAGGAAGGCCTTGAAATCCTTATCCGAACGTTCCTGTCTGACACGCCATATTGCCTGTGACAGGGTGTTCGCACTGCCCCATGCAAGGAACCATATGGGACGTTCATCGGCCTCATCGACAAGTTCAATTATCTTCCGGCTTCCCGGAGTGTCATTGTCTTCACCCAACACGCCAGTGCCGGCCCTCTGGCTTCCCATGAGCATACGTGCGCGCAAATACTCCACGCTGGGCCAGTAACCAAGTTCCTGACGGCCGTTTTCCTGTTCCAGACTCTTGAATCCGGTCTGTCCGGACCTTTTCATAAGATTGGATACATCAGTGGCATACCCGTCAATTACCCGGCGCAGATATTCCGCCCATTCTGACGGATAGGGATCACAGTTCCATCCCACAGTGGTAATGACAGCTTCAATCTCAAGTCTGTCAGCATATGCCAGAAGCCTGACAGCCGATTCGTTGTCATCCGGTTCCACATCGGCAGGTCCGATGTCAGTCATGACGACAATCCTTGGTTTGAGACAGTCCTTCTTCCCGGCCCGGGCCGGTGCATTGAAGAACATTAAAGAAAAAGCGGCACAGATAAAAAACAGTCGGTTCATATTTTCAAATGTCTAATCTAAAATAATGGCGGTAAAAAAACTCTCCCCCGAATATGGACAATCTTACACGCAAAAGCATCATTTCTGCAACAGTTTCTTTGTACTGCCGTCGCTGTACCTGACAATTCTGATGCCGTCCGATGTTCCTGATTCCCTTCCGTCAGTTCCATATATTCCTGACACATCCGGCATATGAATAATGACAACAGCAAAGCAATCAGAAATTTGACTTTCATTTCTTTCGAATGCGATAGTTTTCACAAAAGTAGCAAAACATTTCGAAGTGGCAAATCAGGAAACTCTTTACTGTCTACAGCCTGACACACCGCATTATCCTGCCGTTTTCTGCCTTCTTCTTTCCGCTCAGTGGAAATTCAGTGGGGTAAGGCATAAATGGAAGCGAGTCTGTACGCTCAGTCGAATTTCCTTTTCACAAATCTCAATCCACTTTTCTGGCCTTTTGTGGACCGAGAATATGAGCAAAAAATACGCATGTGCGCTACAGGGGTTCCTGGAGGGGTACAAAGGTACGGGCCATTTCATTTTGCGAATCTCAATCCACTATTCCGGCCTTTTGTGGACCGAGAATATGAGCAGAAAATACGCATGTGCGCTACAGGGTGTTCCAGGAGGGGGTTCGCAGGCGCGGGCCATTTCATTTGTGGAATCTCAATCCACTTTTCCGGCCTTTTGTGGACCGAGAATATGAGTAGAAAATACGCATGCACGCTACAGGGGTTCCTAGAGGGGGGTCGCAGGTGCGGGCCATTTCATTTGTGGAATCTCAATCCACTTTTCCGGCCTTTTGTGGACCGAGAATATGAGTAGAAAATACGCATGCACGCTACAGGGGTTCCTGGAGGGGGTTCGCAGGTGCGGGCCATTTCATTTTGCGAATCTCAATCCACTATTCCGGCCTTTTGTGGACCGA
>JAKSIS010000054.1 GCA_024398665.1 Bacteroidaceae bacterium | reverse complement strand
AAACTTCCCTCCTTCAAGACAGAGCAATCTCGCCATAAATCAAAGTCATTGAATTCAGGTTTGTTTTTCAATAAAGTTTCTTTCTTTCAGTTGCCAAGAACTTACATGGGTAGGCGGTAGGATTGCACCCATTCCGAAGTTCATTTGCGCACATACGTATTTTCTGCTCAGATCAGATTCTCAGTCCACAAAAGGCCGGAATAGTGGATTGAGATTTGTGAAAAGGAAATTCGACTGAGCGTACAGACTCGCTTCCATTTATGCCTTCCCCCACTGAATTTCCACTGAGCCGCCATAATCCATCTTTCCACAAAAAAAGCCCGGCCACAGCCGAGCTTTCTGGCGGAAAGAGTGGGATTCAAACCCACGGTACGGCTAGGCCGTACGCCGGATTTCGAGTCCGGTCCATTCGATCACTCTGGCATCTTTCCGCCGCAAAGGTACTCTTTTTTGCACTCGCAGCAAAGAAAACAGCGGAAAATAGCGTCTGAAACAGGAGCGCTACAATTTGAAACGTGTTAACAAGTGTTATTACACGCACGCTACAGATTGTGCGCATTACTTTTGGACCGAACCTGAAACGGGTCAGGTGAAAAAGAAGTCAAACCTTAAAACTTTTGCATATGGAAATCAAGAAATCTGAAAAGGCCGATCTTGAAAGGGGCAAATCGACATCCCTTCTCATCGGTTTCGTAGTGGCTCTTGCAGTCATGTTCGTGGCTCTGGAGTGGACTCAGAGGGACAAGGAGATCAACATTGACGACTACATCGTAGCAGACCTGAGTCTTGAAGAGGAAATCGTACCCATCACCCTTCCTGAAAAGAAAACCGTTCCGCCACCTCCCCAGGCAGTCACAGTTGCTGAAGTGATTGAGATTGTTGAAGATGACGCTGAAATCGTTGAAGACATCATCGCATCAAACGATGACCAGACCGAATTCGTCGACATCACTGAGGTTGAGAACTTCGTGGTTGAAGATGAACCTGAAGAGGAGGTTCCGTTCGTGGTCGTTGAGGACATGCCGGAATTCCCCGGCGGCACCGCCGCTCTTCTTGAGTACCTTAAGAAGAACATCAAGTACCCGAACATATGCCGGGAGAACAACATCCAGGGCCGCGTGCTTATCCAGTTCATTGTGAACAAGGACGGTTCAATAGTTGACCCGGAGGTTGTGAAGCCTGTCAACCCATATCTTGACAAGGAGGCACTGCGTGTGATTGCCGGCATGCCGGCATGGAAGCCGGGTTCACAGCGCGGAAAGGCCGTGCGCGTAAAGTTCACGGTGCCTGTAAACTTCAGACTCAACTGATTTTTTTCCTACATTTGCCGTATGAAAGTTACGGCGCTTGTTGAAAACAGCTGCAGTTGCGGTCTTGATACGGAACACGGTCTCAGCCTTTACATAGAGACCGCCGGCGGATTGCGGATTCTGTTCGATATGGGACAGGGTCCGCTTTTTGCCAAGAATGCGTCACTGCTTGGCAAGGACCTTGCAGCCGTTGACATTGCCGTGATTTCACACGGGCACTATGACCATGGCGGCGGACTGTCACATTTTCTGGACCTGAACAGCCGTGCAAAAGTCTATGTGAACCGATACGCGTTCGATGAGCATTTCTCCATGAAGGAGGACGGGCTCAAGTACATCGGACTGAACAGGACCATTCCTGACAATCCCAAATACCGTGACAGGATTGTCCTGTGCGGCGATGTATGCGAACCGGCTCCCGGACTGAAACTGTTCACCTGCCAGGGCGGCCCCTACCCGCGGCCGGAGGGAAACGGCCTGCTCTACGGACCCGATGCAGCCACTCCTGACGATTTCCGCCATGAACAGAATCTCATAATTGAAGAGTCCGGAAAGGCATTTCTATTTGCAGGATGCGCCCACCAGGGTGTTGAAAATATAGTCAGAATGGCCGAAGATGTGCATGGTGGCCCGATTGGGTACGTATTCGCGGGCATGCACCTTATAAAAGACGCTTTCAATGCTGAAAAACTTGAAAGACTGGCCCGCAACCTGCTTTCTGCAGACGGCTGCCGGTATTTCACCATGCACTGCACCGGACAGGAAAACTACCAGTTCCTGAAAACAGTCATGCATGAACGGCTGGACTACCTTTCATGCGGAGAAACATGGTCCGATACATTTGCCTGACGCTTGACAGATATGAAGAAACTGCTCATTGCACTGCTGCTGGCCATTCCATGTTTCGTCATGGGACAGACAATATCCGGCACCGTCATTGACGGTACCACATTTGAACCCATGCCTTACGCTACGGTCTATGTCAACGGCACTACCCGGGGTACAGTCACCAATGCTGACGGTTTCTTCGAACTGAACGGCATTTCCCTGCCCGCAACCGTAGTGTTCAGTTTCACGGGCTATACCCCCAAGACTGTTGACATAAGCCAGGGCACATCGGACCTGCTGATCGAACTCCAGACAAACAATGAACTGCCTGAGATTGAAATAGAGAAGACAAGCAACTGGCTCAGCAACCTGCATTACTTCAGGAAAATGTTCCTGGGCGAGGACAAATGGGGTCAGGGTGCTGTAATCAGGAATGAAAAAGTCCTTCTTTTTGACAACTATTTCATTCATAAGGAAGATGAAGTCGATGAGGTGTTCACCGCCACGGCCAGCGAACCCATCATTGTGGACCTGCCCCTGCTGGGCTATGAACTTTATGTCGATCTTGTGAACTTCTATACGTTAAGCACGCGGAACGGAACACTCTGTGACGTACTGGGATACTTCTACTACAAGCCGTATGACAGCATCAGTGACACAAAGCGGATTGTGGAAATAAACAGGAACCGCCGAAAGGCATATTACCATTCCAGCCAGCATTTCCTCAGATCCCTGTACGATGACAAGCTGGCTGAGAACGGCTATGTTCTGATGCAGCTGAAGGAATCCAAGGGAGCCCTGAGAATGCTTGAACCGTTCCAGATGGACGGCCATGCCAGTGTTTCCGATGGAGAGATGCAGGTCAGCGGCCTGAAGGACAAGTCCTTGCGCATACTGTATTACTGCAAAAACGACGGAACGCCCAAGCAATTGAAGAAAGGCGCCCGCCCGCTGTTTCCCATGAAGACTTCCACTGTCAGTTTTCTGGATGACGTGTGCCGTTTCAACAAGGACGGCATATCTCCCGACAACTCAATCCGTTTCGACGGTGAAATGTCAGAAAAGAGAATAGGCGCATGCCTGCCGGCCGACTATGTTCCCGGTGACGGCGACATGCTGTCACCTGAAATTGCCGCCATCGCAGCCGGCAGCCAGACATCACGGAGAGACCTTGCAATGGACAATACGGGTAATGCGGCTCAGGATTCGCTTTACCGGAAACTGATGCGATATGCGCTGAACATCCGCAAATTCAACAGGGACCGGCATCAGGAAAAGGTTTACCTGCAGTTTGACAACACATCGTACTATACGGGTGAGACTATCTGGTTCAAGGCATTCGTAATGAACGCCGCTGACAACCGCCGCACGGAAAGCAAAGTGCTGTACGTGGACCTTGTCGCACCCGGCGGGGAGGTTCTGAAACAGCAGAAACTGAAGATTGAAGCCGGACAGGCTGACGGTTCGTTCTCACTTTACGACGCAGCCACCGCCCATGCACGCCAGCTGCGCGGTGTACTTCCCTACCCGAGCGGTTTCTACGAAATACGCGCCTATACGGCCTACATGCTGAATTTTTCAAATGACATAGTTTTCTCACGCGTCCTGCCGGTGTTTGAGAAACCTGAAAAGGAAGGCAACTACTATGGCGGACAGCCAATCATCCGGGAATCCGCAGACAAGGATGAATATCAGGCTCTCAGCCGCAAAATGCCAAAACCGGTCAAGGGAATTGACGTGACCTTCTACCCGGAAGGCGGACAGCTGCTGGCCGGAGTGCCCAACCGCGTGGCCTTCAAAGTCATGGGCAGCAACGGTCTGGGAATAAACGTGAACGGCATGCTTAACGACAGCCTGCCCCTGACCTGCCTCCATGACGGCATGGGCAGCATTGAATTTACGCCCACTGCAAGAAGGAACAGTGCCCAATTCACCTTTGACGGCAAAAGATACAGTTTCAGTCTCCCTGATGCCGTACATGACGGTTATCTCCTTAAGTCCGATGCGCATGACGGCACTCTCACAGCCACAGTTCTGGCAGCAGGTGCAGCCCCCGCCGACACGCTTGGAATAACTCTTACCTGCCGCGGGGAGCTGATGGACTTCAAGACGGTGTCCGTAACGTCAGCACCGGCGACAGTAGAATTCCGGACTGAAGGCATACCTGAAGGCGTAAGCTGCCTGACCCTGTTTGACCGCAACGGGACCGTCATTGCCACACGCCACCTGTACCTGAAAGGCAGACATGCATCACCATCAGTCACCCTCACATGGGACAAGGCACAATACGCGCCGTATGAACTGATGACCCTGGGTCTTGACCTGAAGGACGGTGCCGGCTTCCCGTTCCGCGACCGTTTCTGCCTGTCAGTGCGTGATGGCGGCTGTCCGGGCCCTGCCGTAGAAACGGACATACGGTCGTCACTGCTCCTGTCATCGGACCTGCGCGGCCTGGTCTACAGGCCCGAATACTATTTCGAATCCGATGATGAACAGCACACCGCCGCACTTGACCTTCTCATGCTTGTCCAGGGCTGGGAAAAGTATGACTGGAGCATACGTGCCGGTACGAAGGATTTCAATGAGGTGCACAGGCTTGAAAGGAATCTGACACTCAACGGCTGGGTCATGCGTCATTTCACTGACGACCCGGTTGCAGACGACAGCATCGGAATGGCCTTGGAGCCCACTGACGAAAGGCTTATCCAGGGGCTTCAGTGCAGGACTGATTCAAACGGCTATTTCAGCTTTGATCTGAAGGACTTCTACAACACTGCCCGGCTGACTCTGGTCGTAAAACCCGGAAAGCGCAACCAGCTGCTGAAAACGGAAAGGATTGTACTGGAACGTTCCATGAATCCGGATCTGAGACACTATACCATTGCCGACATCGGACTGAAATGGCCCGGAAAACAGGCAGGCAGGACGGATTCCATCAGGACCATCTATCCCAATGTCATCCGTGAAGATCTGGGTATACTGCTGCCTGAGGCCGATATTCTGGAATCCAATCCGTTTACGGACAAGTTCACCTTCAAGGCATTCAATGTGCGCAAGGACGCCCAGGCCGTTATGGACAGGGGCGAATATACGACTGACGTCATGGGATACCTTCTGGAAAAGGGTCTGTATGCCAAACTGCAGAGTGCCTTACTGAAAGAAAACACTCAGATTTCCGTATTCTGGTATGTCCATGATTCCCAGGGATTCCTACATGACAAGGCGGAACCTGAAAAGCCGCTCCTTGCCGATGTGCCTCAAGATCTTACGGAGATTATAAGTATCAATGTATTTGACCGGCCCATGTACATGTCCGACATCCTTGAACTGTTCCCCATGTACCGGAAATCACTTGACAGGAGGATTCTCATGCCTCCGTTGGAGGACGGGAAAAGATATTATGTAGTCGATGTGCATGTAAGGGACAGTTTCCGCCAATACGAAAGCCGCGAAGGCTATGACCTGAGCCGCCGCGAGACTACCATGCAGGGCTACTCCCAGCCATACGAATTCTACAGTCCCCAGTATCCTGACGGCCCCGTCACAGGCGACATAGACTACCGCCGCACCCTCTACTGGAATCCCAACGTGATAACCGATGAGGACGGCCACGCCCAGGTGCAGTTCTACAACAACTCCTACTCGGAAAGCGTCCGCGCAACCGGCGCCGGCATCACCGCAGGCGGCACACCGTATGCGTTCTAATGGGGACAGTCCCTGTCTAATAGGGACTGTCCCTATTTTTCAGTCCATCGGATAGACGATTCCCCATTTCCGCCTGAGGGAATCCATGACCTTCATGATGTCAAGCGTTTCCTGGTGCGGCATGTAGGGTGACTCCAGCCAGCCGTTCTCCAGCGCCTCTTTGCACGCAATCACTTGATACTCATAGCCGTTTATCTGCGTGGCCGGTTTGTCAAAATGTGCCACAGGCTTATAGTCGCTGTACACGGTGACGCTCTGAGGACAGTTGATGTTGTCCACCAGCAGGTAGCCTTCCGTTCCGCAAATCTGTCCTATACGGCCGCACAGACACAGCGCGCTGGACTGTAGGTTGGCCATACGGCCGTCACGGTAAGTCCAGCTGATTGAATTGTGCATGTCCATTCCGGTCACGCCCTTTACGCAGTCCGATGTTTCACTGATCACATCGGACCCGAAATACATGCGGCAGAAATTGATGCTGTACACGCCAAGGTCAAGCAGCGCGCCGCCACAGAGATCCGGCCTGAGAATGCGCTCCTTGAACTCCATCATGTAGCACAGGCTGGCGTTGAGAAGGCGCGGTTCACCAATTGCACCTTTATCAAGCAACTCCTTTATTTTCAGCGACAAAGGCATATATCTCGTCCAAATGGCTTCAGTAATGAAAACGCCCTTTTTGTGCGCCAGGTCCAGCAGGGCACCTGCCTCACGGGCATTGGCTGTGAAGGCTTTCTCGCAGAGAACGGGCTTGCCGGCTTCAATGGCCAGGCTGGCGTGCTGGAAATGATGTGAATGCGGCGTTGCAACATACACAAGGTCCACTTCCGGGTCATCGACCATCTCCTTGTACGAACCGTAGGCCTTTGCGAACCCCCAGTGGCGGGCAAACGCGCGTGCCTTTTCAATGTCACGTGAAGCGATGGCGTATTTCATCGTTGCATCAAGGCCGGTCAGTGCCTCGGCCATCTTGTCGGCAATCCAGCCGGCTCCAATAATTCCTACTTTCATCTTGGTCAGTCAATTGTTTCCTGCGAATATACGAAATTTCCTGTCTAATGGGGACTGTCCCTGTCTAATGGGGACTGTCCCCACTGAATTTTTTTGCCCGAACTCTTGACAAACGGGATTCATCCAATTATCTTTGTACAAATCTAAGGACTAATTTATCAGATTTAATACCTATTTTATTATGGCTAGAAAAAACCGTGAAAAATCGCCAAACGGCGTGTATCATGTTATGGTCCGGGGCATTGACAAGCATGATATCTTTCTGGATGACAACGACTACAGGATGTTTCTCAAGATTCTCAAGGAGAGCCGCCCACTTGAAAAAGCCGGTGAGCAACCGGGAAATTCATTCAGACTTTATTCGTACTGTCTTATGCCAAACCATGTTCATCTTCTCATTCAGGAGATTGATGAGCCGATAGACCGTGTCATGAAACGCATCTGCACAAGGTACGCCATCTTCTTCAATACCAAGTACTCGCGCATCGGACATCTGTTTCAGGACCGGTTCCGTTCCGAACCGTGCAATGACATCAATTATTTCCTGACTTTAGTCCGATATATACATCAGAATCCGGTAAAAGCCGGAATCTGCCAATCGGCCGAGCAGCATCATTGGAACTCATGGAATGAAATCCGATTTTCAGCAGGCCGGTCCGTAACCGTTCCTTTTGCCGACGTATGTGACAAGGAAGCACTTTTCAGTATCGCATTCTTTGATGAACTGGACAATCTGGTCCATGCTCCAATTCCAGACAAAGAGGAATGTCTGGACATTGACAGAATCCGTATCCGCATCAATGATCAGACAATCAAGTCAATGATCATCGAGACGGGAATGATTGAAAAACCTTCAGATTTGATTTATTGCGAACCGGAGGTTCAAAAGAAGACAATAATACGATGTTTGAAATCAGGAGCATCCTATTACCAGTTAACCAGAATAACAGGAATTTACAAACGAATTCTTGATCGCATTGTTCAATAGGGACTGTCCCTATTAGACAGGGACAGTCCCCATTAGACATCACTTCACGGTCACGATCATCTTTCCCTTCTCCTTGCCGGGGATGACCTGCATCTCAAGCGAACCGGTCACCTGGGTGCCGGCGCCAAGCAGTGTCAGATGCGCGGTCACGGTGGGTTTCGGATTGGCTTCCTGCGAGATAAGCTCCTTTTCTGTCAGCTGACCTGACCACAGAACCGGGCCGTAAGAATGGTTCAGCACGTACTGGCCGGGATCCAGTTCATCAAACACGTACTCCGTCTGGCCTTCCTTGAGCATGTGGTATACTGTGTTCGATGCAGCGCGGTATGCAAAACTGCCCTGCCCCTTGGCCAGCTGTATTTCAGCACCAAGTCCGATGGTGGCAAGCGGGTTCTCAGTGTACTTGTCCAGACCGCTTGACAGCGCCTCGACATCAAAGTAGTATTCGGGCTTTGTGTTCAGACTATGCATGTACAGTTCGTTCTTGCCGTACACTATGTAGCTGTTGTACAGCTTGTTCTTCTCGATTCCGTAACGTACTATGTAGCCGTCGGCGCCTGCAACGGGTTCCCATATGACGTTGGCCTCACGGCGGTCCTCAGGATTGCGTACTGCCATGAACTTGGTGACCTTCTGGGTCTTCATCTTGGGAGTTGTGCCGAAAATGCGCAGGTCCTTGATTGAGAACTTGGCGTTGTCATAGGTTGAAACGTTCACAACCTTCACGTAGCGGCCCTTGACAGGGGTCTGCAGTTCGTTGTAGTCATGCTTCAGCTCATAGTAGTTTTCGGGCTTGCTGATGACCTTCTTCCAGTTGGCGTTGTCATCGGACACGAACACCTCATAGCACTGGTACTTGGTCCTGGCCGGTGCGGCACCGGCTGCGGGGCGTGCGCCGCCCATTCCGCCAAAGCCCCCTGCTCCACCGGCACGTGCTGCGCCAATGTGGTCCCAGTTCAGCTGTATGGCGTTGATGGTGGCCTGTCCGCCCAGGTCAACTGTGAAGAATTCACCTGCATCACCAGTAGCGGCGGCCCAGCAGGTAGTGAAGTCCTCATCCAGAGCCTGTGACGGTGAATAGTTCTCAAAGGTCGATGAAACCATAGCCTTCTTGTTCACTGACAGCAGTTTCCAGTTTACGTAGTTGTCCACTCCGCCCACCTTGCGCTCAGCGGGATAGTACTGCGGGTAGTCGCCAAGCGCGGTGTTCGAATACATGACACCCTGTGCGTCAACGGCTGTAGGATAGATTGCAAGCTCTGAACCGCGGCCGCCCTCACCGTACTGCGCGGGAATCATGCATATGGTCCACAGGTTGCCCTTCTTGTCATGGAAAGTGCTTCCGTGGCCGGCACCCACCTGGAATCCTGAAGTCTTGAATGTGAGCGGGTTATGTTCGCTGTATGTGAACGGGCCCATAGGACTGTCCGAAACGTATACGCCATGAGAATATGAAATGAATTCAAGGCCGATGGCAGCGTACTGCAGGTAGTACTTGCCGTTGTGCTTGATCATGTAAGGGCCTTCAATCCAGGGGAGTTCCTCGGGGCCGTATTCGCGGCGTCCGTTGAAGATTGAATAGATGACATCTTCAGGCTTGCGGACTTCAAAACCGTGGTTCTTGATGTCGCTCCAGAACAGCTGTTTGGGTTCACCCTTCTCCTTGAATGTGGTCTTGTCCAGTTCGACAACCTGGAAAGGCATGATCTGTGACCAGCCGAAATACATATACAGGCGGCCGTCATCATCGACGAACATGTTGGCGTCACCGTAGCGGTCACTTGACAGTTCACCGCATTTCTCCCACTCACCCTTCTTGGCATCAAGGCAGCGGTACACGTTCTTATTGTTCATTGAGCAGCCTATCAGCTGGCCGTCCATCTCGACGACTGAAACCACACCGCCCGGATAGTTCGGGGCATCGACATATGTCCAGTTCTGGAAATCAGGCGAATACCAGTAGCCCTTGCGGTGTGATACGAACAGGTAGTAGTCATCCTGGAAGATGATCACGACAGGTTCGCCGCCGCGTACGGCGCGCTCATTGTCAACCACAACATCAAGCGGATTGCAGAACGTGTGGCGTGTCTGCTGTGCAGAAGACGGAACGGACACCAGCATGGCGGCTCCTGCCAACATCATCCCGGCACAAATGCCGTGCAGTTTTGAAGAATAAGTTCTCATTTCAGTAGCTTTTATTAATGAATTGTCAAAGATTTGCCTTTATCAGTTCTGCCATTGCCGCGTATTCGCCATCGGACAGATAGACCTTGCCCGGATTCATCTGGAAGACTGACCCGTAGTCCGGACCGTCCACGTATTTGGGCGCCAGGTGGAAATGCAGGTGGCACAGTTTGTCGCTGTATGCGCCATAATTGATCTTTTCCGGGTTGAAGGCCTTCTGCATGGCCCTGGTGGCACGCACCACATCTGTCATGAAGGCGTTCCTTTCATCATCGGACAGTTCGTTCAGGTCATTCACATGGCCGTTGTATGCAACCAGGCACCGGCCACGGTAAGTCTGTTCGCGGAAAAGGAAGAGACGGGAAACCGAAAGACGGGCTATCTCAATCATCAGACTCTTCTGAGTCTCATTGTCTGTGCAGTACAGGCAGTCTTCTGGATTTGAATACATATTGGTTTCAGGTTAGTTTCTTCAAAATTACACAAAAGCGCTATATTTACAAACCAAATTCGACCAATTATGAAGAAGACTATATCAGTGTGCCTTCTTACGGCACTTTCAGTGGCTATCTGTTCCGCCCAGTCCGATGTCAACAGCAGGGACCTGCGCGGCGATGTGGTTTACCAGGATGACAACGTGGTTTTCCGCCGGATTGATGACCACACGTGGATTGGCAACGGCCATCTTTGCTACAACGAAAGCCTGTATATAATTGAAGGTGAAGACCGTGCGCTTCTGATTGATGCCGGCCAGCGCATTCCCGGCCTTGCAGGGATTGTAGCCGGAATCACATCAAAGCCCGTTACCCTTATGGCCACACACGTGCACCCGGACCACACCGGATCCGCCATCAACGAATTCGATGAAATGTACATCAACGCCGCCGACATGGCCCAGAACCCGCGCTACAGCGGCAGGATGAAATATCTGTCTGACGGCCAGGTAATCAACCTTGGCGGCCGTGAGATTGAAGTGATCTTCACCCCCGGCCACACCCCGGGCAGCACCACCTTTTTTGATAAGGAGCACCACTACGCATTCAGCGGCGACGCATTCGGTTCTACCAACCTGCTGGTATTCACCAACCTTTCCACCCAGTACTACACTTGCTGCCGTATTGAAAAATACATGAAAGACAATGATATAAAGTTCATGTTTCCAGGCCATTACAGCGGTGACAACCTTGAATCGCCCAAGCGTGTTTCCGACCTTAAGGACATGTGCCGCGAAATCCTTGACGGCAAACGCAGCTACAAGACCGGAACAGGAAACAGCGGCGGCCTTGACGTCCAGGTCCAGGACTTCGGCGTCCGCCTGAACTTCAGCAGCCGTACCGGCGTCAAGTAATCAACGGGGCCAGACCCTGCACAACGGGGCCAGACCCTACACCAGGCATTTTGAGGTCCACTTTCTGGAATGCCAGCGGCGAATAAAGATCAGCCCGCGTGTGTTTTCGTCAATGAAGAATGCACACCAGAGCGCAATCAGGCCGCCGTTCAGTCCGATGCCGAACAGCCAGCTCAGTCCCACGGCGACTGTCCAGCATATGACAATTCCCACCGTGACAGGATAATAGATATCACCAGCTGAACGTAATGCATTGACGCCAAAGAAGTTGATTGCACGTCCAACTTCAACTAAGATGTCAATCCACATGACAGCGGTCCCCATTCTGATAATCCATTCGTTGTCAGTAAGCATGCAGAATATCCTATGTGCGAAACATGCTGTTACGAAGGAAAGAATTAATGTGACAACAATGGAGATTCTGAGTACACGACGTCCCAAAGCAAATGCAGCATTGAACTTTTTCATGCCGACAAGGTGCCCTATGATGATGGCGCCGCCTTGGGCAAATGCCAGTGAAAACAGGAATACGAATGTCGATATTGTCTGTCCGTAACAGCGTGTCGCAAGTGCATCGTTGCCCAACTGGTTAATAAAATACGTTACAATAACCATTGCAAAACTGTAGGACATCTGTTCGCCTGCCGACGGGATTCCCACTTTGATAAGCTTTACCAGTTCACTCCATGGAACAGGCCTGAACAATCCCTTCGGGAATTTCACTATATACTTCCGATATAAGAAAACAAGCAACAGAATAGCAGATAGCGCACGGCAGATTACTGTAGATACGGCTGCACCGCGCACTCCCATAGCCGGCATTCCGAATTTTCCGAATATCAGTGCATAGTTTCCCAGAATATTGATTACGTTGACGATTGCTGAGGTAATCATAGGATATTTCGCCATATCCACGCTTCTCAGAGCAGCTGCGGCGGAAAGTGAAACTGCCTGGAAGAATGCGAACAATCCTACTATGCGCATATAGGCAATCCCTTCGCCGTACAGTTCTTCACGAATTCCCATAATTTCCAAAAGACAACCGGCACGGAAGTAAAGAAACACAGAAAACGCCAGCCCTATTACAAGATTGAAAAATACTGACATTCCAATAACCTGCAGAACCTTGTCCCTGCGTCGGGCGCCAACGTATTGGGAGCATAGGATTGATGTTGCCATTGATATTACCTGGAATACAATCAGTACAAGATTGACCAGCTGATTGACCAATCCCACTGCAGAGACACTGTTGTCAGAATAGCGGCTGAGCATGAAAGTGTCAGCCGCACCGAGAGTCATGACCAGCAGCGTGTCCACAAATATTGGCACTGCCAATGATCCCAGAAGCCTTGTAAGCGGTCCGATGCGCATATCGGCCGCAAAAATACAAAAAACGCGCTATTCTACCAGACGACACAGAACGCGTCTGTTCATTCCTGTAATGCTGCAAATCTGACTGATTGTGGCTCCGCTTTCCAGAAAACGGATTACAGCCTGTTTCTGTTTTTCAGTTTCCAGCAGGACAAAATCCGATATACTTTTAAGATTGCAGAATTCGCCAATCATGCATCGGACTTTATCATTGTTGATTCTGATTCTCACTTTGTCAATATCCAGACAATTGTCCCTGTCAGAGACCGGCATATGGACAAGGTGGTCCAATTCTTCGAAAAAGGCAATGTCAAATAACGCTTTTTTGTCGCATACATCGGCAAAAGGCAGGGACACTGGCTGTCCGGCTGCAAACCGTATTTCATTCCATGAATTCCAGGCATATTGCTCAGGCGTTTCGCAAATTCCAGCCTTGACCGGGTTCTGATGTATGTATCGGACCAGAGTCAGGAAATAGCCCACGTCGTTGCACGGTTCTGAACGGAACCGATCCTGGAACAGGTGCCCAATTCTTGTATACTTTGCGTTGAAATACATTGCATATCTGGTACATATACGCTGCATAAATTGAGCTGAAGTTTGTTCAATTTCCTGGATGAGCAGGTGAGCGTGATTTGACATCAGACAATATGAAAACAGTCTGAATGCACGTATCTTGAGTCCTTCGTCCTTTTTGTCGGGAATCTGGATATTGTCCTTCAATATTTTAAGGAACATTCTGCGGTCATAGTCGTCAATGAAGATTTCCTGCCTGTCAATTCCTCGGACCATTACATGGTACACGCCGTTCTGTGATTGTTCACGGATCTTTCTAGCCATAATCAGATTGGTATTAAATATTAAACGATCAGCCATTAACGTTTCACAAAGATAATGGGTTGAATCCCGTTTGTCAAGAGATGGGGCAAAAAAAAGTTGTGCAGGGTCTGGCCCCGGTGTGCAAGGTCTGGCCCCGGTGTGCAAGGTCTGGCCCCGGTGTGCAGGGTCTGGCCCCGATGTGCAGGGTCTGGCCCCGTTGTGCAGGGTCTGGCCCCGGTGTGCAGGGTCTGGCCCCGGTGTGCAGGGTCTGGC
>JAKSIS010000053.1 GCA_024398665.1 Bacteroidaceae bacterium | reverse complement strand
TCTGTGAAAGCAGACACAAATTTACTCAGCCCCCACTAAACTTCCACTGAGCCGTCATTTGGTCACAAAATTCAACCACCTTCATCTGGTGCAAAAAAAATGAGACCCATTTTGAGGGTCCCATTTCCAGTCATTTATGCGTATGATTGCATAATGGCGGCGGGGAGTATGAAGAATTCCTTCATGTAGGGCTTAATCCTCCATGTCAGTTTTCTCAAATGTGATGGGCTGCGGAGCAGTCACCAGATCGTCGGGCGAGGAGGACTTGGGGGTCTTGAAACGTGTCTTGCTCATTCCGATGGCCTTCTTGTCGGCATTGTAGACCGTGGCCTTGATGATATACTCGTGGTCGGGGGACAGATTGCGGACTTTCAGTAACCGACTGTCATGATATTTTTCGCTGTACGAGTTTTCTATACTCAGCTGATATTCAAACGACTTGTCCTTGCTGTACACACAGTTGATGAGGGCCGACGTTGACTCTACCTTGCAAGGTGTTACGACTACCTCGTACTGATAGGGAAGGTTCTCCGAATCATCCTTATCACTGCTGCACGCGGCAAAAATCACTGCACCTGCAAGAAGTGCAAACGAAAGCTTGAAAAGTTTTTTCATAATCCTTTGTTTTTACTATTGAGTTTATTTATCATGCGCTGGGGCAAACTCTATTCACTGTTACCATATTGTACCGGCTAAAGAAATAGAAATGTGTTCACCATAACTCGGTTGTATACTGAACAGTTTTCTTTTATCTGCAAAGATACAAAGGAGTTTTGATTCTGAGGTGAAAAAAGGCGCTAATTCGTCGATTTTTAAGGAACGCAGACCGCACGCACGCTGTGGCCGTACTGGCGGCCGTCAGTGGCCGGTCCCACAGCCTTGTGATAGGAATATATGCCCCACGCTTTCCAGGGCATCAGTGAGTCCAGATTCGATGACCAGAATATGCCGTACCTGCCTTCTTCACGCAGATCCGTGCCGTCACGGTAGCCGGCTGCCGGAAGGAAAATGGTATTGCCGTTCAGCCTGCTGGTACCCATGTGGCCGCTTATGCCGTTGACTGTGGTCCAGTTCCATGAGCAGTTCCGGAGCAGTTCGTTCCAATCGTCAACCGCAGGCATGCGCCAGCTGCCGCCCCAACTGGCCCGTGCGGCATCATCGGACGGATCAAGCACCGTCCTGCCATCAATTTCATAGGCATTCTCTGTTACGGAGAAGTTGACTATCGTATAACCGTTCTTCCGGGTCGGCAAGGCCGGAAGGACGGGGACGGCACTGTCACCGGCTACCGGAATCAGATCAAAGTAGACCTCCTCATCGGCAAGCCATGCCGAATCCTCAGGGGTCATTTCCGTCTCCGTCTTTGTGATGTACTTGGTAAAATTGAGACTGCTGAAAACATGGCAGTATTTCAGACTGTACCAGTCGTAACTGTCCTTCCGTTCAGTCTCGCCCCAGGCAAAGTAGTCACCGTACTGTTCCGGACTGTCTGCACCTACATTGCAGGCGGCCCACTTGACCGACAACCCCAGATCGACCCATACATGGCCGGCATGGGTGCCTGTGGACTGGACTGTTGCGGTTCCGTTTTGGCGGTTTCTGCATCCGCCAAGAGCAATTGCCGCAATACATAGTGAAAGGACGAACTTTTTCATATTCCGATTTGGCTTTTCACGGCAAATATGGAGCATTTCTGTCTAAGGCCGGCACTGCGGACCGTTTCAATTTGTAGCATGGCCGTAAGTGCGGCGGAGAAATGGCTGCCGGATGCCGTCCGGACCGCGGACTGCGTTTTCCCCTGAATACGGCCCCGTGGGAACGCATTGATTTGCAGCGATATTCCCGTTGGAATAAATTTTTTTAAAATTATTTCCCAAAATACTTGACATCGTTGATTTGACGTATTATCTTTGTCGCACTAACAATTCGGGAGTAGATTCACATGACATGTGGATCTGCTCCTTTTAATTTTTGAAAGGTTGAAAACAGATACCATGAAGAAACAATATTCTGCCAGGTCAACAGTAGCCCTGGTTTTTGCATCAGCATTGCTGGCAGTCGCGATGGTTGCCATTTCAATGACATGCCTGCCTGACGATTACTGCAAAAGCCATGGGCTACTGTTTTACCTGGTTATTGTTTCAGGCATTTTGGATATTTATGCTATGGTACATGAAAGAATTGCAATGCGTCCTTCGTCATTGGACATTCTGGTGTTGTTACTGCTTATACTGATGACGGCATCCCACTTGATGCATCGTATACCGGCAGGAGAACTGCGATATATGAGCATTTTCATATCTGCATTTGTGTATTTTGGAATCAGGTTCCGCATTATGGATCACACCTTGTTTACAGATACATTCATGGCAGGTATGACTCTTGTTGTCTTGTGGCAGGTCATTTATGGAATATTGCAGATAATGCAGGTATTGCAATCCAACAGTGATCTGTTTCCCTTTACCGGTTCTTTCACCAATCCGGGTCCTTTGGGGGGATTCCTGGCAATGTCAGCGGCCGGTATGGCGGCATGGAGCTGCCAGCGGAAAGGTTTTTATGCTTCATTTATCCGTTTTGGCGCTTTTGTTGCCATTGCGGGTGCCGTTTTCAGTTCAAGTCGTGCAGCGTTGCTTTCACTTGGAATATCGGCACTGGTCTGGTTGTTCTATTCAGCGGAAATCAGGCGGAAAATCAATGAAATCAGATTGCTGAAACCATTTCGTTCCGCTTTGTACATAACACTGGCTGCAATATTGACAGTGGGATTCGGTGCTGCATCGTACTGTTCAAAAAAGAAATCAGCTGACAGCCGCCTGTTAATGGACAAAATCAGTATGATTGCAATTGCAAAAGGCAGTCTGACAGGAAGCGGGCCGGGTGGTTTCCCGGCTTCTTATGCGAAAGCCCAATCAGATTATTTTTCAAGAGGAAATTATACTGAGAATGAGCGTCTTCTGGCGGATTGTCCTCAGAAAGCATTCAATGAATTTCTGGAGATAGGAGTGGAAGCCGGACCTGCAGCAATGCTGTTTTCAGTTGCAATAGTTGTCATTGCACTGTTCATTCTGATTCCCAGACGTTCTCCATTCGGATATATGCTGCTGTCATTTGCAGTGTTTTCATTGTTCTCTTATCCGCTCCTGTTTCTTCAGTTCCGAATTCCAATTGTGTTGTGTGTGGCATCAGCGGCAGAACACCAGCCACGTTTGAATATAAACCGCAAAGTACCCGTAATTATTTGGAACCTGCTGTTTATGATCTTCCCCGCAGGGCTGATACTTATGAAAAGTTCCCTGGAAGGGCATATCAAGGCATCTGAAGAATGGCACAGCTACAGTTCGTGGTATGATTCCAGAATGTACAAAGCCATTTGTGACAACTGCGCGGAACTGTATGACAATATGAAACATAATCCGGTATTCCTTGCGCAATACGGATTTTCACTTGCATTGATTGGAGAATTGGATCGGAGTGATTCCGTGCTGACGGATATGTCACTGATCAGTTCTAATCCCATATCATACAACCGTATGGCTGAAAACTGTTTGGAACGTGGAGATTATACCAACGCAGAGATGCTTTTCCGAAAGTCATTTTCAATGGTTCCAAATCGTCTTCAACCTTTAGCAGGAATTGCCAGAACGCTATACTCACAGGGTAAAATGGAAAGTTTCAAACAGGTTGCCGACTCAGTCTTTTCTTTTGTGCCGAAAGTGGAATCATCGACCACCATGGGTATCAGAAAAGAAATAGCTGATCTTTATTCCGAGAACCGACAACAGGAATGTCTAACCAAAAACACATTTAATTAAGGAAGAGAAAACACAGTATGCCAACCAAATTCTAAAAATCAGAATGTCATGAACAATCATCAGTCGGAAATATCCGACATTCTTCTCAATACGGCATGGGCAGAGAAGCCGGTTAACTGCATAATTTAAACATTGATAATAATTTAAAACATGAAATTCAACTTTAAAAAAGCAATGGTTATTGCACTGATAACTGTATTTACAGTCAATGCAACCGTTATCACGACAATGGAGTCGGACAAGAGAAAGCAGATTCTCGCAACTGACGTTGAGAGCCAGGCAGGACCCATTTTTCCAGACCCTATTGATGATCTTAGCAGACTGGCCGTAATAGTTACTGAAACCATCAACGCCATCCGAGGCACCTCAGGTCCACTTGGAAAAAAAACATATCAAGACTGTGAATCAGTCCAGTTTAGCGCATACCTCAATGACAAAGGAGTTTCGCAACAGAATGTGGATTCCTACCTGAATGCATATGGTAAAAAGAATGAAAACAACAATGCGAACGGGAAATATGATATTGACAAGAACAGGAAAGTGGAAATATCCGCAGAAATTGTCAACCAGTATTTCCCTATGGAATCTCATGTAACCGCCTTGTGCAGAAACGCAGGCGAAGGCACATGCAAGAATTATGACGAACACAGTTGTGTAGATCAGTTCAAAGCCTATATGAAGGCAATCAGAAAATTCAAATGAAAATGCTACGCAATCTTTTGAAATGCTTCCATGCAGTTCTGGCAACAGCTATGGCCGTATCATGCGGCCATAGCTCAATTTCCATGAACAGGGTCGCAGCCGGCACAGACCGGGCTGACACCATTGTTGTAAATTATAGCGATACAGCCATATTGGCTCTTCAGGATTGCATAGATTCAGTAAAGTATGTGGTTCTTGAATCCAATGCGGAATGTCCTATAGGGTATGTTGATGCTGTATATTTCACAGACAGTTCCATTGTTGTGGTAGACTACCGTATTGCCTCATCAGTTTATCTGTTCGGGTATGACGGCAAGTTCCGCGGACGCGTTTCACAGCCTGGCAACGGTCCGCATGAGTATCTTAATCTTACCTATGTGACCTTGTCACATGACAGCAGGATGATTGTCATTCAGGACAGGCAGAAAGACAAGGTCATGTGGTTTGACATGAACGGAAAATATTGCCGTTCTACAGACGGCACGTCAATGGGCGGTGATGTGGAATATGTGGCGGAAAACTGCCTTATCCATGAGACCGATGCGGTAGGAGGAATTTCCAGACCCAATGACCATTCGTCATTTGTTGCAACTGACTCAACCAACGGTTATCTCTATTCAGTATGCCAGCAGCAGTATTCCTCCAAAATGAAAGCCATGTACGGTCATCCTCTGAAAAGACAGGGTAGCAGGATAATAGGCAGGCGTGTTGCAGACAATTCAATTTATGAGTTTACAGAAACGGGGCCAGAGATTATCCATTATGTGAAGATAATTCCCGACGATTTCAGTGGCTACAAATATGAAGACACTGACTCATTTTTCAAAGGGCAGCGTCTGCATCAGAGTCTTGATGAAACATTCATTGAAACTGACAGCTATTCATATTTCAGTGTTTCGCAGGATTACCAGCAGGATTATCTATATTCCCATTCTGACAGGAAACTGTACCGTCTGAAGACACGGTTCAACCGCCTTATCCTGGGATTCTTCTTCCGTCCCATAACTTCCCTGAACAATGACTGGATGGTAAGCGTGTCAGAACCGTTTGTAATATATGGTCTTGCAAACCAGTTCCCGAATCTGGAACAAATGGATGAAGAACTGTACGGTCTTAAGCAGAAAATATCACTTGATGACAATCCGGTGATATTCTTTTATCACATAAAGAAAGATATCCAGCCATGAAACATGCATTTTACATATCAATCATATTGATTCTTACCGCATTGGACATTTATCTGATTTCAAGGCTTGCCTGGAAGGAATACAGTGATGATTCAATCGGCGGATTTACGCAGGAATATGTCGTGTCCAATATAACGGGAATGGACCAGTTGCTGAAAAACGGAGGCCTGACGCTTGATTCCACAGCGGTTTTCAAACCGGACGATACTGCATGCGGACTGTTTGAGGACGGGACCAGAAGGTACCTGGTATGCAGAATAAGCCAGTACGACTGTGATGTATGTACAGATTATGCGTTGGAAAAATTTGCGTTTGTAAATGCAGAAGACTATGGCGCAAAAGCGCTGGTCCTTGCCAACTATCCGTCAGGAAAGGTCATTGAAATAATAAGACAGCGTCATTCTGCAGCCAAAGCGATTGGTTTTTACAGGATGGAAGATGTGAATCTGCCGGCAGAAAACGCAGGAATGCCTTATTACTTCATTCTTGATGACAACATGAAGGTGAATGATGTCTTCTTTCCTGACCGTCTTCTTCCTGAAATGACATCCGGATACTTTGAAAAATTAAAGGAAAAATACAGTGCCATGAACAGCCGTTGACCGGCTACTGGAACTGTACCCTGACGAATGGAGAAGGGCATAGTATTGAACTTGCCTGTTATGGAGAATTAATTGACTGATAAATTGAAGCATTATGAATTACAAAAGAATTTGGGTAATGGTCGTGACATTCATTACGTTAATGTCATGTGCGGACAATAACGTCACAACTGATGTGGTAAGGAACAGGATAAAGCCTGACACATCAGGATCAGATACCATAATCGTGAATGTGGAAGACACATCAGCCTATGCCTTTATGGATTTTGTAGACTCTGTAAGATTCATCCGGCTTGAGACGTCTGTTGAATGCCAGATAGGCCATATTGATGAAGTGTTGTTTTCCGACAGCGTGATTGTGGTTGTAGACCAGTTAAATGCCAAGTCAGTCCTGCTTTTCAATCATGATGGAAAATTTATAAACCGTGTATCAGGACAAGGAAACGGACCGCGTGAATATTTGTCGTTGGGGCCAGCACACGTTGCACTGTATTATGATGGAAGCATGGTAGTGATTCAGGACAATCAGAAAAAAAGATGTCTTTGGTATGATCTTAAAGGACATTATCTGCGCACTACAGATATGACACTCCATTTGGGAAACTGGGAATCCGTTTCTGAAAACCGCTTCATGCATGATGCCGACTACAGGAACGGTTCTGAAAATTCAGTTTTTGTAATGACCGATTCAGCTGACGTATGCATCTTCTCAATGGAGGATGCAAAAAACAACAACCACAATATGATCTGTTCCACATACATATTCCGTCAAGGTTCAAGAACGATTGGCAACCATGTGACAGACAATACCGTTTACCAGTTCGATTCAGGTATTCCTAAAGCTGTATGTCACATTACAATCATGCCTGACGATATCAGGAATCACAAGTACAGAACAGTAAACGCATATTTTAAAGCCCAAGAGTCAATTCCAAGTCTGGCATCAGGGATTCTGGTGTCAGACGATGCGATATGCTTTGAGGTTGGTGTCGGAAGAAGCTTCAACCAGTACATTTATTTCAGAAACGAACATGAACTGTACCGCATTGCTTATGCTTATGATAATATACATTCATGTGCTTTTCACAGTTACATTACATGCCTTGACGACAACTGGATAGTATGTTATTTAGAACCGTCAGAAATTTCTTATTTCATTGACCATTACCAAAACAGCGGAATCGTTGACAGCTGGCTGTCAGCAATGGGCCAGTCTCCGGACCGTGATGACAACCCCATTCTTGTATTATATCATTTGAAGAACAGACATTGACGGTATCGCGGGTTTCACAGCATGGGAAGACAGGAAGGCATATCATCTTTTTCAGTCATTCTTATAACCATTGCACTGATGGTTACAGGTGTGGTCCTGATACCGCAACTGTCCATACAGTTTCAGGCTGATTATGCGTCAAATGATATTACTGTAAATTATTATTACCCTGCATCGGCTCGCGCCGTGGAAACTGAAGTCACAACTGTGATTGAAGGTGCTGTCAACACCTTACCCGGAGTCGGTAACATAAGCTCAATATCAGCATGGGGTTGCGGCAGTGTAACCGCCACCTTTAAAAAAGGTACCGACATGACGGAAACCAGGTTCAATTTGAATACGAGACTGCGTCAGATCAAGTCATCACTGCCTGCGGATGCGGAAATAGAAATTGCCGGAAACGCTTCAGGAAGGAGGACAAAGAACATTCTGACGTTCACCTTTTACACTGACCGGCCGCTTGAAGAGGCCAGCGCGTATATTGAAGACAATATGCTGTCAGTGATTGGAACAATGGCTGGAGTTGAACGGGCTTATCTGAATGGTGTTCCTGAAGAACAGCTGGAGGTGATATATGACACGGATGTTCTTGAGAGTGCAGGTTTTTATATAAATGATCTCCATTCTGCCATTCTTAACAGTTCATCCAATCATATACTTGGTTCCAAAATGTCTGGCACCAGTACAATGACTGTCAGACTGCTTACCCGTACGGATTCGGATTCAACACTTGCTGAACTGCCAATAGGCAAATCGGGTGACAGGATATTTCGCCTTGGAGATTTGGCAAGAATCCGGAAAAGCAAGGCGGAACCTATGAGCATTCATCGGATTAACGGTCTTGAATGTTTACAGATTGGCGTATATGCCGCTGACGGAGTAAACACGATAAAAACATGCGCAAAGGTCAGAGAAAAAGCAGATGAAGTGTTTTCCGGCTTTCCTGACGGTTACGTGATGGAGATTACGTATGACGCATCGGAATCACTTGGAGAACAGATCTGGAATGTGGTTACAAGGGCGCTTGTCTCATTGCTTCTTCTTTTGTCATTTGTCCTGATTGTAGTCCGTAATCTCAAATTCCTGAGCATTATTGTAATCTCAGTTCTATCAGATCTGCTTATTTCGGTAACAGTCATATCATTGTTCCATATTGGAATCGATATGTTTTCCATAACCGGCATCACTGTCGCTTTGGGTATTGTCATGGACAATGCAATAGTCATGACAGACCACTATCTGTACTACAGAAACAGGAAGGCTGCTTCACCAATTGCAACTGCACTCTTTACCACCAACGCGGCTTTATTGTTGGTTTTCTATCTTCCGGCTGAACTGCGCCGCAACCTGACCGGCTTTGTTTGGATCGTCGTGATAATTCTGACTCTGTCGTTTGTCACATCCCTGTTGCTTGTTCCTGCACTTGTCGAATCGAGCGGGCTGAAAGGCAACAGTCTCGTTCCATATTCATTCAACCGCCGCAGACGCATAGTAAGGTTCTCACAATGGTACGCCAATTGTATTTGCCGCCTTCGGAGACGCAGAATACTCATATTGTCCGGAATGATTTTGCTATTTGGCGGCAGTTGCTGCCTGTTTGTGTTTTATAACCGTCTATATGATGCCGATATGGACGCAGAACATGCCAGGACCCTTGATCTGATTGCTATGATGCCTGATGGTTACGGTATGGCTCATTGTGACCATGTTGCCCGTCTTATGGAAAACTATCTTTCAGGTATAGATGAAATCAAACGTTTCGAGACCGATGTGTCCGGCAGCAATGCAAGTTTCTCCATCAGTTTCAAGGAAGACTGTTGCGATGAAATCAAAGCTTCCGCAATCCGTGATGCCATTTGGGAAAAGGCTCTGACAATAGGCGGCGCGTCATGGACAGTGATGCCGTATGGAGACAATGACCGGTTGCTGACCAATTTTGTTGGCCGGAGGGAATGGCCTGACAGGTTCACGTTATACGGTTATGACTATGATATGTTGTGCCAGTATGCCACTCTGGTTATGAATGACATTCTGCAGAATCCACGTGTGAAGGATGCTGCTGTACTGTCATCGCTGATGTCTGACGGAACTGAACAGGAATACGTTCTGGAATATGACAGGGAACGTCTTGCACAAATGGATATGGATCCGTACATGCACTTCATTTCATTGGCAGAACGCCTGATTGATGTTCCAGCCGGCCATTTCCGGAACGGGAATGAAAACCTGCCTGTCGTGCTCAAATCTGACGAACTGGAACACTTGGATTTGTGGCATGCCCAAAATGATGCGTTTGGCTTTCCTGGTTCTGAAATAAGATTGTCAGAAATTGGTTCCATAACCAACCGGAATGTTGGAGGAATCATTGAACGCGAGAACCAGGAATATGTAGTTGAAGTTGGCTACGAATTCATTGGCAGTGATCTTTCAAAATTATCAATGTGTTATAATGAAGAAGAGAAACTTGCCGGAATTATGCCGTTGGGATTCCGGACAGATTCAGATTATGCCGGCTATACGCCTGAAGAGAAGATGAAGCTATGGACATTGTTGATTGTGGTTGTATGTGTCATATTCGGCATTTGTGCTGTAATGTTCGAATCAACCCGACTGTCACTGGCCATAATTCTGCTCATTCCATCGGGCTTTATTGGCATATTTCTGCTCTTTCCTTTCCTTGGCCTGAAAATGGGGCAGGGAAGTCTGGCTTCTATGGTGATGATGTCCGGGCTTGTAGTTAATGCGGCAATTTACATAACCGCGGAATTCCGTGACATCTGCTGCGTTTCCCGACAGCCGGCATTGCGCATTTATGTCAAAGCCTTCAACCGGAAGATCATACCTACAGTCCTGACAGTAGCATCGACCGTTGTAGGACTTTTACCATTCCTTTTTGACGGCGGCGGTTCAGTATTCTGGTTCACTTTCTCAGCCGGTGTGATGATAGGTCTTGTATTTTCTTTGGCTGGTCTGTTCTTCTGTTTTCCACTGTTCCTGCCCGATCCGGCAAATTGAGCCTTCGCGAAATTCGCATCCCCGACAGGAAGCTCCCGTGTCCCTTTTTTCGTATATTTGCATTATGGAGCTGATGTATCTTTTAAGGAAGGCGATAAGAAAACTGCCGGGCAGAATTATCAGGGCTGTACCGATACCTGAACCGGAAGTCATTGAGGGTTTCGGGTGCCGTGCCGGTGTTGGCGGAAAATGCCGTGAAGCCGGATTCGGGTCTGCGCTGGTTCTGACTGACAGGACGCTTGCCGGCCTGGGTTTTCTTCAGGCTGTAGAAAAGTCCCTTGACGATGAAGGCATCAGATATACGGTCTATGACGGGATAACTACTGAACCCAAGCTGGAATATGTCGAAGAAGGCCGCGTCATTGCTTTGGAACGCGGTGCGCAGTGCATTGTCTCACTGGGCGGCGGGTCAGTTATGGATACCGGCAAGATGATAGCGGCCGCATGCCGTCTAAGGCGTGTTCCCGCCGGTATGCTGCTCAGGAAGTTTCTCATAGTCAGGAAACGGACACTGCCCGTCTTTGCTGTCCCAAGCACAGCCGGAACCGGGGCCGAGATGACGGTCGGGGCCGTAATCACAAAAAGGAAGGGCGGGAAGTCCGCTTCCGTAATTGCAGGGCTGGACGTACGTGCCGTATTCCTGGACAGCGAACTGACAGTGAAGGCGCCGTGGAGGATTACTGCCGCCTGTGGAATTGACGCGTTGAGCCATGGCCTGGAGGGGTGTCTTGCTGATGTAAGCTCTTCGGAGTCCGATGTGGAAAAGAGCCGCCGCTGTGTGCGCCTGGTGCTTGAAAACCTGCCCGTCCTGAAGGACAGTCCCGATGATCTGTCCGCCAGAAGTGCCATGTGCATGGCCGCCAACCTGGGTGGCAATGCAATCAACAGGCAGCTGGCCGGTTACGTTCACGCTTTCGCCCATGCTGTAGGTGCAAGATACCATATTCCGCACGGTGAGGCCATAGCCATGTGCCTGCTGCCGGTCTTGCGTTTTCAAAGGTGCAGCTGTGAATCCAAACTGTCAGATCTTGCGCATTACTGCTCCCTGAATGGAGCGGACGCCCTGTTGGGTGAACTGGAAAAGCTGATAGGGCAGTGTTCTCTGGACATTGACGGATCAGTCATCAGGCCTGAAGATTGCAGGGAACTGTCAGCCGCCATTGCTTGGGATTCCATCAATTATTCCGCTCCAGTGACTTTGTCACGCCGTCAGATTGTCAGTATTCTTTCAGAAATAAGTAAAGTCAGATGAATATGTCATACACCGCATCGGATATAGAAAAGACAGTCCGCTCCCAGAGAGCGTTCTTCCGCACCGGAACCACCCTGGACGTAGGTTGGAGACTGCAGCAGCTGCGTGTTCTCAGGGATGCAGTCATTGCCCATGAAAAGGAGTTCGAGGAGGCCCTGCACGCTGATTTGGGGCGCAGCGCCACAGAAGCGTACCTGTGTGACATAGGACCCATTGTCGTTGAAATTAACGAAATGCTTCGCGGCTTGCGCCGGTGGGCCCGTCCGGAAAGGCATTTCAGCGGACTGATGTGTTTCCCCAGTCTTACTACCAGAGTCTACAAGATGCCCTATGGCGTGACTCTGGTGATAAGCCCGTTCAATTTCCCGCTTCTTCTCACTTTAGGCGTGGTTGCGGCAAGCATCTCGGGCGGCAACACCGTTGTTGTCAAGGCCAGCGCCAAGTCGTCCCGATGCACAGCCGTACTGAAACAGTTCATAGCCGATATCTTTCCTCCCGAGTTCGTAACACTGATTGACGGCGGTCATGATGTCGCTGACATGTGCCTGGAGCAGCGCTGGGACAAGATATTCTATACAGGATCGCCAAGGGTTGGCAGCCATGTAATGGAAAAGGCCGCCGCGAATCTCACTCCTGTGGCATTGGAACTGGGGGGAGAAACCGGCAACTGGTGCATTGTCCGCAGGGATGCCGATATCAGGGACGCCGCCCGCAAGATTGCCTTCTTCAAACTGTGCAATGCCGGTCAGATATGCATCAACATCAATCAGGTGGCCGTAGCCAGTGAGATTGCGGACAGTTTTGTCAGTGCCCTTAAGGATGAGTTCCGCCGTCAGATAGGCGAAAATGCCAGTGAGAATGATGAATATCCCAGACTGATAACCCGTGACGCATATGACCGCTGTGCCGCTCTGGCTGACCGTTGGAGTGACCGTATCGTATACGGTGGTCGCGGCAATGCTGCTGCCCTTCGCTTTGATCCTACCATAATTTTCCCGGTGGGCATTGATGAGGATATTGTCCGGCATGAACTGTTCTGTCCTCTGCTTCCTGTAGTGCCGTTCAGTGATGATTCCGTGGGTGAAGTCCTTAGTGTCATTGAGGAAAGGGAGCACCCGCTGGCCATGTATCTGTTTACAAAGGACATTAAATGGGCAGAAAAGGTCATGCAGACCCACCAGTACGGCGGCGGCTGCATAAATGAAGTGTGCCTGCACATGATGGTCAGGGGCGTGCCGTTCGGAGGTACCGGCCATTCTGGAATGGGCGCCTACCACGGCGAATGGGGGTTCCGCGAATTCACACACCCGTCAACCGTCCTGCGGGGCAGCACGCATTTCAATCTTCCGCTCCGTGAACACCCCTACAGGGAAAAGCTGGTCCTGCCGCTTCTGCGTCTTCTGGAAAAGTAAGGGCTCATCCGAAATTTAGTGTGGGAGTGTTGCCAATAATGCATCAGTAAGCCTGAGAACGGCATTTCTTTGCATTATTGGCAGACAATTTGCCGTTTCCAGCTGATTTGCATGCCAATACTGCACATAATCGAATCTACAGACAATATGGCTGCATTATTGGCAACAGTTTTACTTGTCCCATTTTCTATTGTTATATATCAAGCAGGTAGCCCCCCCCTGGAACCCCTGTAGCGTGCATGCGTATTTTCTGTTCATATTCTCAGTCCACAAAAGGCCGGAAAAGTGGATTGAGATTTGTGAAAAGGAATGGCCCGCACCTGCGTACCCCTCCAGAAACCCCTGTAGCGCACATGCGTATTTTTTGCTGAGATTCTCGGTCCACAAACGACCCGAAAAGTGGATTGAGATTGTAAAAAGGAAATTCGGCTGAGCGTACAGACTCGCTTCCATTTATGTCTTCCCCCACTGAATTTCGGGTGAGCCAAAGTAAAACCTGAAAAAGAATCAAGCCACCCGGATTCCGGATGGCTTGCGCTCCTTCTAGGACTTGAACCTAGGACCCCCTGATTAACAGTCAGATGCTC
>JAKSIS010000052.1 GCA_024398665.1 Bacteroidaceae bacterium | reverse complement strand
AATCTGTGAAAGCAGACACAAATTTACTCAGCCCCCACTAAACTTCCACTGAGCCCAACTCATTTGCCACGCCCAGCCATTGTGACAAACGAATCCCCCTCGAGCCGCAAGGGCCAAGGGGGATTTCCTATAGTTGGAGCAGCCCGGCTAAGGGCTGACCGTCAATTGACCGTCAATTGACCGTCAATTGTCCGCCAATCACTTCTTTGCAGCCAGAGCCTGGGCAACGTCAACGGCGCAAGCTACTGAGCAGCCTACCATCGGGTTGTTGCCAATGCCGAGGAAGCCCATCATTTCGACGTGTGCGGGAACTGATGAGGAACCTGCGAACTGGGCGTCTGAGTGCATGCGGCCCATGGTGTCGGTCATACCGTAAGAGGCGGGACCTGCGGCCATGTTGTCAGGATGCAGAGTACGGCCTGTACCGCCACCTGATGCAACTGAGAAATAAGGCTTGCCTGCAAGCACGCGCTCCTTCTTGTAGGTACCTGCAACCGGGTGCTGGAAGCGGGTCGGGTTGGTTGAGTTACCGGTAATTGAAACGTCAACGCCTTCCTTCCACATGATGGCAACGCCTTCGCGAACGTCATCGGCACCGTAGCAGTTGACCTTGGCACGGGGACCGTCGCTGTAAGCAATCTTCCTGACAACCTTCAGTTTGCCGGTGTAGTAGTCAAACTGAGTCTGTACGTATGTAAAACCGTTAATGCGGCTGATGATCTGTGCAGCATCCTTGCCCAGACCATTCAGGATTACGCGGAGGGGCTTCTTGCGCACCTTATCGGCCTTTGCGGCAATCTTGATGGCACCCTCGGCGGCAGCGAATGACTCGTGACCGGCCAGGAATGCAAAGCACTGGGTCTTTTCGTTCAGCAGGCGGGCAGCCAGGTTACCGTGGCCCAGACCAACCTTGCGGTCGTCAGCGACAGAACCGGGAATGCAGAAGCTCTGCAGACCTATTCCGATGTTCTCGGCAGCCTTGACGGCGCTCTTGTCACCGGTCTTTTCACCTTCCTTCAGTGCGATGGCGCAACCGCAGACATAAGCCCACTTTGCGTTCTCGAAGCAGATGGGCTGGGTTTCCTCACAAGCCTTGTAAGGATCAATGCCGTAGCTTTCGCAAATCTGGTTAGCCTCTTCAATTGAGGAGATTCCATGCTCGTTAAGAGCAGCGAGGACCTGCTTCATGCGGCGGTCCTGTGATTCGAACTTCACTTCTCTAATCATATCAGTATCTCCTTATTCTTTACGCGGGTCAATGAACTTGACGGCACCGGCCTCCTTTGAGAAGCGTCCGTAGGTCGATGTGACCTTCTTCAGAGCCTCATTGGCATCGGTACCCTTCTTTATCTCATCCATGAACTTGCCCAGATTGACAAACTCATAGCCGCAAACCTGGTCGTCCTTGTCAAGGGCGATGCGGTTCACATAGCCTTCAGCCATTTCAAGGTAACGTACGCCCTTGGCCTTGGTGCCGTACATGGTACCTACCTGTGAGCGGAGTCCCTTGCCCAGATCTTCCAGACCTGCACCGATTACAAGACCGCCTTCTGAGAAAGCGCTCTGTGTGCGGCCGTAGACAACCTGCAGGAAGAGTTCGCGCATTGCGGTATTGATGGCGTCGCAGACAAGGTCTGTGTTGAGAGCCTCGAGCAGGGTCTTGCCCTGAAGGATCTCAGCTGCCATAGCTGCTGAATGTGTCATGCCTGAGCAGCCGATGGTTTCAACGAGAGCCTCCTCGATGATACCGTTCTTGATGTTCAGAGACAGCTTGCATGCGCCCTGCTGGGGTGCGCACCAGCCGATACCGTGAGTCATGCCGGAGATGTCCTTTATCTCCTTGGCCTTGATCCACTTGCCCTCTTCCGGAATTGGAGCGGGTCCGTGCTTGGGTCCTTTCTGGACCACGCACATGTTTTCAACTTCTTTTGAGTAAATCATAGGTGAATTATTGTTTCAAAAAACTGATTCTTTCAAACTGACCGCAAAAATACTGTTTTTTCACTTATCTTTGCCGAAAACTAATAAGGTATTATGAACAGAAAATCATTTTCCATACTGCTCTCAGCCGCATTCATTCTGACAGCCGTTTCGTCATGCCGCGAACTTGAACCTTCCACATGGACGGAGACCCTTCACAGGGTGGCAACCGTACGCCAGTCCGGTGAAAGCGTACGTCTGGAAATTGACTACAGCGGTGAAAATTTCATTCTGGGCAATTTCAAGAACGCATCGCATATGGCCGCATTCGGCGTCCGGGACGGCGACCGTATACTGGCGCATATGACATATAACGCCGTAGGCAACGCCAATAACGCCACATTCACGCTTGACTCAATACACAAGATTGCAGTATCGGACCTTGAGATTTCATGCCCGCCGGACACGCAGAACTTCTACTATGAAATGGATGTTCTGGAACTGGTTTCACTGTCCTACCCTGCCATCTGGAACGCCGGTCACATTGTGAACCTGGCACCGGTGTTCTTTGTCCCCGAAGGTGAAAGGAAGGCCGATTTCTCACTTTACCCGCTCTGCGTCAGGGGTGACACCCTGGTTGTACGCATGTATGCCGACATTCCCGATGACGATGTCAGTCTGTTCCCGCAATACAGACAGAAAATCATGAACTTTGACATATCGTCACTGGCCGACAGTGTTGCCGACCCTGTGGAGCACGCCCGCCGTCAGGCCATGCTTGCCAGTCTGCGCACGTACGGTGAGAGCAGAATTTATGTCCAGGTAGTGTCACCTGACACGCTCAGGGCAAAGAGCAGCAAGAATCAGTCAAGCGGCTACAAGTTCGAGCTTACAACCCAGCTTATTCCCCAGACTGTCCGCATACCGTTTGATTTCTAACCGCAGTCCGATGTCAGGGAAGAAGGCACATCAGGCCGTCAGCATAAAGAACAAAAAGGCCGGTTTCGAATACGAACTGATTGACACCTACACGGCAGGCATGGTCCTGACGGGTACGGAGATAAAGTCCATTCGCGAATCCAAAGCCAGCCTTGCTGATACCTACTGCACATTCATAAACGGCGAACTGTGGGTCCGGAACATGCACATTGCCCAGTATTTCTACGGGTCATACAACAACCATGCGGCCAAACGCGACCGCAAGCTGCTGCTGACAGCAAAGGAACTGCGCAAGCTGGCACAGGACAGCAAGGTTCCCGGTTTCACCATCATCCCCACCCGCCTTTTCATCAACGAAAAAGGTCTGGCCAAACTGGTCGTGGCCCTTGCAAAGGGCAAGCGCCAGTATGACAAGCGCGAATCCATAAAGGAAAACGAAGACAAGCGCGAAATGGCCCGCGCTTTCAAAATCTGATTTCCGGTCAGTTTGCGTTACGGCGTGTGCCCAGCATAAGGGTGTGCACGCTCTGCAGCCAGCCCTGCCTGCAGGCAATGCGTTCGTCAGGTTTCATCTGCGGCAGGCACAGTTCGCTCACCTTGCGCACTTCACGCACCTGCTCCACATTCTCCAGTATGCCGCGCGCACAGAAATTCAGTATGGCCGATCCCAGTCCCGAAGCCTCCTCCAGCCCCAGACGCCTGACCGGGAAACCCAGGATATCGGCCTGGAACTGCATGAGGAAATCATTGTTCGCCGATTCACCGTCAATGCAGAGCACCTGCGGCAGGTTGTTCATGTCACGGGACACAAGTTCAACCAGGTCTGCCACCTGGTATGCCAGCGACTCAAGTGCCGCACGCACCACATGGGCACGGGTGGCGTTCATCGTGAGGCCGGTGATCATTGCCTTTGCTTCAGGCACCCACCACGGCGATCCCAGTCCCTGGAATGCAGGTACGAAATACACCCCGCCGTTATCCGGAACACTAAGCGGCAGCTGCTCAAGATCAGTCTTGGAATCGACCAGACGCAGGTTGTCAGTCAGCCAGTCCAGAACCGCTCCCGATGAATGCACATGGCCTTCAACCACGTAGTATGTGCGGTCGAACATTGAAAATCCCACCGAACAGACCATTCCGTTGGGGGCGCTCACAGGCTGTTCTCCCACATTGAACATCACTGACGAACCGGTTCCGTATGTGGTCTTTCCCATACCGGGTTCAAAACACATCTGGCCCACCATAGCACCGTGCGAATTGCCGGCCACACCGGCTATCTTCACTTTGCAGGGCAGCACGCCGCCGGCATCGGTCTCACCGAAAACGGAATCGCCGGGACGTGCCTCGGGCATCATTGAGGCCGGTATAGTGAAATAACGGAGCATTTCCGGATCCCATTCCAGGTCATTGATATTGAACAGCATGGTGCGGCTGGCGTTGGTGTAGTCAGTGGCATGCACCCTGCCTGCGGTAAGGTTCCATATGAGCCATGAATCCATGGTGCCGGCCAGCAGGTCACCGTTTTCAGCACGGCGGCGCACGCTTTCTATGCTGTCAAGCACCCATTTCATTCCGCTGGCTGAAAAGAAGGTGTCAGGAACCAGGCCGGTGCGTTCGCGTACGGCGGTCTCCATGCCGCTGTCCTTCATTTCCTGGCAGAATGCCGCGCCGCGGCGGTCCTGCCACAGAATGGCGTGGTAGACAGGTTTGCCTGTCACCTTGTCCCAGATTACGAACGTTTCGCGCTGGTTCACTATTGAAAGTGACAGGTCTTCAGCATCGGCCGGTATCTGAAGACGGCCTATCGCCGTAACGGCATTGCGGTAAATCTCTTCGGCATCGGCCTCGGCCCAGTCATCCTTGGGATGGAGTATGCGGTGCGGTATTATTGTCCTGTCAACCAGGGTGAAACGTTCGTCAAAAAGCAGGGCTTTCGTCGACGACGTCCTCTGGTCTATCGTAATTACGTACTTCATTGCTGCTGTTTTCCATTAAACGTTCCGCAGCCTGGTATATGAGGTCCCTGCTGCGGTATCTGTTGTAAATGTATGTGACTTTCCTAACATAGGCCAGCGTTTCGGTGGCGTCGAACGAACCGGCCCGGCAAAGGCTGTCGGTGTACACCCGCTCATCGGACAGCGATTCCAGAACCGGAGCCAGCGAATCCCAGCGGTAGCGGTTCGTCCCGTCGCGGCGGGCCAGGCGCATGGCGTCGAATATGTGTCCGGCGCCGCCGTTGTAGCTGCCCAGGATATAGTTCAGACGCTCCTTTTCATTTATGAACGAGAACTGGTCCGACAGGTGGTGCAGGTAGCGGACTGCAACCCTGACATCAAGTTCCGTACTCTGAAGTGTGGTGTCAATTCCCATCCTGCGCAGTATGTGCCTGTATGTTGACGGCATGATCTGCATTATGCCTTCAGCCCCGCGACATGATACTGCGGTACTGTCAAACTTCGATTCCACATACGCTATGGCAGCCAGCAGGGTCCAGTCGAACATGCTGTCGGCATATTCCTGGAACAGGGAATCATAGGGTGATATTTCAATGTGGTGCACGGCCTGGACCGTCTTCTCAGGAACGGTTTCCCGCACTGGCTCCTGACGGCAGGTCCTTGTCAGGAAAAGCGTAAGGATAAGCGCTGCAGTCAACAGCAGGACCATCACCTTCCTAAGACTCATTTCAGGTCCGTTGTATCGGGTTTCTTCCATCAGGCCTCCGGTTTGGGACCGCAAAGTTATACATTATTCATAACATGGCAAAACCGGCATTTTTATACCCTTGAAAGTTTGCATATTCCAATATTCCGGTATAACTTTGCAGCCGAAATGAAAAGAAATGCATCACATCTCCATCACCATACCTGCAGATCCTGATCGGTAGGCCCTGATGGTCGTGTCAAATATAAGAGGCTTGCCGGTCAGACGGTGAGCCTTTTTTTATTGGTAAAATTAGAAAATACAAGAAATATGTTGAGAATTGCAGTACAGTCAAAGGGGCGTCTCTATGACGAGACAATGGAGCTCCTTGAGGAATCGGGCATCAGCCTTGGTGTGTCAAAGAGAACGCTTCTGGTCCAGTCCGGAAACTTCCCGGTCGAAGTGCTTTTCCTGCGTGATGATGACATTCCCCAGTCCGTGGCCCGCGGCGTGGCCGATGTAGGCATTGTGGGCGAAAACGAATTCGTAGAACGCGCGGAAAAGGCCGATGTCATTAAGCGTCTGGGATTCAGCCGCTGCCGTCTGTCGCTTGCAATCCCCAAGGCCATTGACTACAAAGGACTTGAATGGTTCAACGGCAGGAAGATTGCCACATCATACCCCGGCATACTGAATTCGTTCCTCAGGGAGAAGGGAATAAGCGCCGAAACGCACGTCATTACCGGTTCCGTCGAGATTGCCCCGGGAATAGGTCTGGCCGATGCCATATTCGACATTGTAAGTTCCGGTTCGACCCTGGTCAGCAACAATCTGCGTGAAGTTGAGGTCGTGATGCAGTCTGAAGCCCTTCTCATAGGCAATCCGGCCATGGACAATGAAAAGAAGGCCGTTCTTGACGAACTGCTGTTCCGCTTTGATGCCGTCAAGGCCGCCCAGGGCAAGAAGTACATCATGATGAATGTCCCCAATGACCGCCTCAGTGACGTCACCAGCGTGCTGCCCGGCATAAAGAGCCCCACTGTCATGCCCCTTGCACAGGGTGACTGGAGTTCGGTGCACACCGTCCTTGATGAAAAGCGTTTCTGGGAAATCATAGGCAAATTGAAGTCACTTGGTGCAGAAGGCATCCTTGTCCTGCCCATTGAAAAGATGATATTATGAAAAAAGTCATTTATCCTGACCGCTCACAGTGGGACGGACTGCTTGCCAGACCCGCGCTGAGCGTTGCCGGCCTTTATGAACGCGTGCAGACGGTGCTGGACACGGTACGCGCAGGTGGAGACAAGGCACTTTACGATTATGAGCTTCAGTTTGACAAGGTTCAGCTGGACAGTCTTGCTGTCAGTCAGGAAGAACTTGCAGCCGCATCGGACCTTGTTACAGAAGATCTCAAGGCAGCCATTGACAGTGCGGCAGCCAACATACGCAGGTTCCACGCCTCGCAGCTGCCTTCACTGAACAAGGTCGAGACCACTCCCGGTGTTGTATGCTGGCAGAAGGCTGTGCCAATCAGTTCTGTAGGCCTGTACATTCCCGGCGGCACCGCCCCGCTCTTTTCGACCGTGCTCATGCTGGCCATACCCGCCCGCACCGCAGGCTGTCAGGAGATTGTGCTGTGCACGCCTCCGGGACCTGACGGCCGCGTCAACCCGGCCATTCTTTACGCCGCTCAGGTTGCAGGCGTGAACCGTTTCTTCAAACTGGGCGGTTCTCAGGCCATTGCAGCCATGGCTTACGGCACGGAAAGCGTACCCAAGGTGTCGAAGATATTCGGACCCGGCAACCCGTACGTCACCGCCGCCAAACAGATTGTATCACTCAAGGATGTGGCCATAGACATGCCCGCCGGACCGTCCGAGGTCGAGGTCATTGCCGATGAGTGCGCCAACCCGGCATTCGTGGCCGCAGACCTTCTCTCACAGGCTGAACACGGACGTGACAGCCAGGTGCTGCTGCTCACCACATCACAGTCACTCATGGACAGGGTCGAATCCGAAGTAGGACGCCAGCTTGCCCTGCTGCCGCGTCAGGACATCGCCGCATCGGCCCTTGAGCACAGCCGTCTGGTGCTGCTCAGAAACAGTGACGAGATCATTGAAATGACCAACCGCTATGCGCCCGAACACCTTATCATACAGACATCGGATTACATGGAACTGGCCGGACGCGTGGAGAACGCAGGCTCCGTGTTCCTGGGTCCCTACTCTCCTGAAAGTGCGGGCGACTACGCTTCAGGCACCAACCACACCCTGCCCACAAGCGGATACGCCAAGGCCTATTCAGGTGTGAACATTGACAGTTTCATGCGCAAGATAACCTTCCAGGAACTGTCTGAGAATGGCCTGCAGGCACTTGGTCCCGTCATTGAGACCATGGCCGCAGCCGAAACGCTTGACGCCCACAAGAATGCAGTTTCCATACGTTTGAAATCATGAAAACTCTGAACGAACTGTTACGTCCCAACATAGCCGCGCTGAAGCCGTACACATCGGCCCGCGACGAATATCAGGGAAAAGACGCCAAGGTGTTCCTTGACGCCAATGAGAACCCCTACAACCAGCCCTACAACCGCTATCCCGACCCGCTGCAGCGTGATCTGAAGGAGCGAGTGGCACGCATCAAGGGAGTGCGTCCCGGCCAGATGTTCTTCGGCAACGGCAGCGACGAGGCCATAGACCTGATGCTGCGCATGTTCTGCCGCCCCGGCCAGGACAATGCCGTGGCCATAGAACCCACGTACGGCATGTACGGCGTATGTGCTGACATAAACGGCGTCGAGTACCGCCGCGTGCTGATGGATGAGAATTTCCAGCCCGATGCGGACAAACTGCTGGCTGCCATTGACAGTAACACCAAACTGGTGTTCTTCTGTTCGCCCAACAACCCTTCAGGCAACAATCTGGACCGCGCCGTCATTGAAAAGGTTCTTGACAGTTTTGACGGAATCACCATTGTTGACGAAGCCTACATTGACTTTGCCGGCGTACCTTCATTCCTTGAACAGCTTGACGCGCATCCCAACCTCGTGGTGCTGCAGACCTTCTCCAAAGCATGGGGCATGGCCGGAATACGTCTGGGCATGGCCTTTGCGCAGGAAGAGATCATACAGACCATGAACAAGGTGAAATATCCTTACAACATCAACCAGCTTACGCAGCAGAAGGCTCTTGAAGAAGTCATGCAGTACGAACGCGTCCAGACATGGGTCAGCACCCTGCTTGAAGAGCGCGCACACCTTATGAAGGAATTCGCCGCACTTGACTGCTGCATAAAGGTCTATCCCAGCGACGCCAATTTCTTCCTGGCCCGTGTCAGGGATGCATCGGCCACATATGACTACCTGGTTGACAACGGGATAATTGTCCGCAACCGCAGCCGTATAGCCCTTTGCGGAAACACTCTGCGCGTGACCATAGGCACCCGCGCCGAGGACGATGAACTTATAGAATGTCTTAAAAGAATGTGATATGAAGAAACGTGTCCTTTTCATTGACCGTGACGGTACCCTGGTGATGGAACCGTCTGACGAGCAGCTTGACAGCTTTGAGAAACTGCAGTTCGTTCCAGGAGTCATAAAAAGCCTGTCATTCCTTGCCCTGCGCACGGATTTCGAACTGGTCATGGCCAGCAACCAGGACGGACTGGGCACCCCGTCATACCCCGAAAAGGACTTCTGGCCCACACACAACTTCATTCTTGACACCCTGAAAGGTGAAGGCATCACATTCAGCGACATACTCATTGACCGCAGTTTTCCGGCCGACAACGCCCCCACCCGCAAGCCCCGCACCGGCATGTTCACACGCTACCTGGAGTCCGATGAATATGACCTGGCCGGCAGTTTCGTCATAGGCGACCGCGCCACGGACGTGGAGCTGGCCCGCAACCTTGGCTGCCGCGCCATACTGCTGCAGGACAGCGCCAGTTCCCTGGCATCGGATTTGAAGGACACATGCGCCTTTGCATCACGCGACTGGTGGAAGGTGGCTGAATTCATTTTCGCAGGACAGCGCCGCGCCAGCGCACACCGCGCCACAAAAGAGACCGACATTACGGTCGAACTGAACCTGGACGGCAGCGGAGAGTGTGAGATCAGCACCGGTCTTGGATTCTTAGACCACATGCTGGAACAGATTGGCCGCCACGGCGGAATGGACCTGAAAGTCGTGGTCAGGGGTGATCTGAACGTTGACGAACACCACACAATTGAAGATACCGGCATTGTGCTGGGCGAATGCATCCGCAAGGCCCTGGGTGACAAGCGCGGCATTGAGCGCTACGGCTACGCCCTGCCCATGGACGACTGCATGAGCCAGGTGGTGCTGGATTTCGGCGGCCGCAGCTGGCTGGTCTGGGATGCCCAGTTCCACCGCGAAAAGGTTGGTGACATGCCCACGGAAATGTTCCTGCATTTCTTCAAGTCCCTGAGTGACGCTGCCGCCATGAACCTGAACATCCAGGCCAGCGGCGACAATGAGCACCACAAGATCGAGAGCATATTCAAGTGCTTTGCCCGCGCGCTGAAGAACGCCGTCCGCCGTGACGTGTGGAACTGGACCCTGCCGTCATCAAAGGGGGTGCTGTGATTTCCCCGCCCCGCCAAAGTGTCCCGGCAACTGAGCGCCTCTGTTTTCCCCGCCCCGCCAAAGTGTCCCGCAGTGAATGCCACCTGAGCACCTTCTTGGACGGTTCACTGCGGGACATACCTTCATTTTGGCGGCTTGTAACGCAGAATACGTACGCACCTGCGCTACAGGGCCGGTGCGTGCGGGACACTTTGGCAAAACAGGTGCGGGACACTTTGGCAAAACAGGTGCGGGACACTTTGGCAAAACAGGCAAAGTGAGCAATCATCGGAATCTTTTGTTACATTTGCAGTAAACCACATCATTGTATGGAACGAAGCATGGAATATCTGCAGCTGCTGGCGGGTAATTTCCCCACCATTGCCGCCGCATCGACTGAAATCATCAACCTTGAGGCCATTCTGAACCTGCCCAAGGGCACTGAGCATTTCGTGACTGACATACACGGCGAATATGATGCGTTCGACTACGTGCTGCGCAGCGCATCGGGCGTGATCAAACAGAAGATTGATGCCGTGTTCGGTGACGAACTGCCGGAAGCGGAAAAACGTGAACTGTGCGCGCTCATCGGATATCCCGAAGCCAAACTGCATGCCCTGAAATCATGCGGCAAGAACACTGACGAATGGTACAAGCTGGTGCTCATGCAGCTCATATCGGTCCTGACCCGGGTCGCATCGCGCTACACCCGCTCAAAGGTGCGCAAGGCCCTGCCCAAGGATTACGCATACATCATTGAAGAGCTCATGCACGAAACGCGCGGCGAATTCGCATCGAAACAGAACTACGTGCGCGCAATCGTGGACACCATTGTGCTGACCGGCCGCGCCGACCATTTCATAACCGCCATATCCGATGTCACGCGTGACCTGGTGATTGACCAGCTGCACATAATCGGCGACATCTACGACCGCGGTCCCGGCGCCCACCGCATAATGGACATGCTGTGCCAGTACCGCGATTTCGACATACAGTGGGGCAACCACGACATAGTATGGATGGGAGCCGCCGCCGGCAGCGCGGCCTGCGTTGCCAACGTGCTGCGCAACAGTTTGAAATATGCTGACATGAGCACCCTCGAGGACGGATACGGGATAAATCTCCTGCCGCTGGCCACATTCGCCATTGAGACCTATGCCGATGACCCATGCACCGTCTTTCTGCCGGTAAAGTCCGATGACACCCCCGCCGATGTCCCGCAGATACGGCTCATGTCACAGATGCACAAGGCCATAGCCATAATTCAGTTCAAGCTTGAAGCCGCCGTGATTGCACGCCACCCCGAATTCCGCATGGAGGACCGCAATATGCTGGACCACATTGATTTCGAAAAAGGCACAATCAGGCTGAAAGGCGTTGACTATGAGCTTACTGACACCAACTTCCCGACAGTTGGCCCCGCTGACCCGTACCGCCTGAGCGCATCGGAACAGAATGTCATAGACCGCCTTGTACACAGTTTCACCAGCAGCACGTCACTAGCCCGCCACATGAACTGCCTGTTCAACCGCGGTTCGCTGTACCTGGTCTACAACAACAACCTTCTGTACCATGGAAGCGTGCCATTGAATGAAGACGGAACGCTGGCCGGAATGCAGGTCAACGGTGAGGTTTACAAGGGCCGCAAGCTCTTTGACACCATAGAAAAATTCGTACGTACCGCATATTTCGGAACTGAAGACGACCCGCTCAAGGACTACGGCCGCGACCTGATATGGTACCTGTGGTGCGGTCCCGTGTCACCACCGTTCGACAAGCAGTGCATGGCCACTTTCGAACGCTATTTCATAGCAGACAAAAGCACGCACGTTGAAAACAAGGGCAACTACTACCGCCTGAAGAACCGCCGCGACATATGCGAAATGATACTGCGCGAATTCGGAATTGAAGACCTGGAACACGCCCATATCATAAACGGCCACATCCCGGTAAAGGCCTCCCAGGGTGAAAGTCCCATCAAGGCCGACGGGCGTCTGCTGGTCATTGACGGCGGTTTCTCAAAGGTATACCATGAGCAGACCGGCATTGCCGGCTACACGCTCATCTACAACTCCCACGGCCTGCGCCTGGTGCGCCACCGCCCGTTCGAATCAGTATCGGATTCCATAGACCACGGCATGGATGTCATTGCCGACACCCAGATTGTAGAATACACTGAACGTCAGATACTTGTACGCGACACCGACAAGGGCAAGCGCCTGATGGCACGCGTCGAAGACCTGAAGGAGCTCCTCACCGCCTACCGCACCGGCCTGCTGCGCTGACGCCGGACCCATGCGGCCTACAGCGACAGCTGGCACTGGCTGGTTGGCGTTTGCGGGAAGCTGGTTGGCGTTTGCGGGAAGCTGGCTGGCGTTTGCGGGAAGCTGGCCGGCGTTTGCGGGAAACCGGATGGAGGCTGGGCGGAAGCGGACTGCAACATTATCATTGACAACTTTGCAAAGAAACAGCCCTACAGACGTTCTGTGTGCAAAGTTGTCAACATTTTTGCCTATTCTGCCCATTTTTGATGACAACTTTGCACACAGAATGCACACAACGGCGATTTACTGCAAAGTTGTCCGTGTTTTCGTATTATTTGCGGCTGCAATATCGCCAAACAGAAATGATTTCATAAATTGCAGCGGAAAACCATAAAAACAAAATACGATATCATGAAGAAATTCATTCACTTGTGCTTTACATCACACGAAGAGGTGATGTTCAGAGATGCCGCAGATGTTGGCATGATGTTAAACTTCATTGCATTATGTTCGTGGAAATACGACATTGACATTCTTTCTGACGCGGAAATGTCCACTCACGTACACCTTATCCTCATCGCAAGAGACAGTACACCTGACACTGCCAATGCATCGGACTACGGAAAAATAGCGTTGTTTGTCAATTCATTGAGAAAGCGGTACACGTGCTATTTCAACAGAAAATACAACAGGCCGGCAAATGCGCGGCTTGGAGAAAGAGGCTATTTCCGGACAGATGTCTACGGGAACTGCCACATGCAGACAGCTATGAGTTACGTACTGCGAAACCCATGGCATCACGGAGTGAGCGGAACGCCTTTCGAGTACCCTTTCTCATCGGTCAATGACATATTTCCCAAAGAACTGGGAAAACTTGACAGGCCGATGATTGCCAATCCGAAAGTCACAGCCGCAAGGAAACGGAGTAACGGACGCTGGATAATGGAATCCGTCAGGAGGAAGAATATTGTCGGGAATGACATCTGGTGCCCGCAAAATTCTAAAATAGTTACATCCCGCGAGGAAATTGCCCGCTTCCTGCCACGTTATTCAGAATGGCCCGATGGCTGGGTCATGTCAGATGACCACGTTTTTCTGCGCCCTTGTTTCGAGGATTTGAAACAGGTGGAAAGACTTTATGTGACACCATCAGCATTCGAGTATGCAATGTTCAGGAAAACCGATGAGAGGATGTCAGATGAACAGGCATTGGACAACAACGGCAAACCGCCTGTAAAATTGTCGGACATTGAACCTGATGCAAACGAAGACATGCTAAATGTATTCCTGATGAATGAGAAATCAGGAACATTCAAATTACATCAGTCTGATTTTGACGTTTGTAGAACCGTTGACACGCAGATTGTTCCCGAATTCGGAAAGGAAACAGTCTACAAACTGAACAGCAAACAGTTGCAGAGCGTAGGAAACATTCTCATACAGGAACTTCATGTGCCGCAGGCCCAGGTAGAACGGTGCCTGCCATTCCGATTCATCCGTTAGACTATTCGGCTTTACCAGCATACCTGATTTCAGTCATTCGCGGCTGCTGGTTGAGACGGAAGGCGATGGACTGCGGAGAAAGGTGATAGACTGCGGAGGAAGGTGACGGACTGCGGAGGAAGGTGACGGACTGCGGAGGAAGGTGACGGACTGCGGAGGAAGG
>JAKSIS010000051.1 GCA_024398665.1 Bacteroidaceae bacterium | reverse complement strand
TCGGTGCCAACAAGGCATATCTGACACTGCCAAGTGCCCAGCTGGCACCAGGCCGATCACTGGGCATGATTTTCGATGACGGCACCGTTACCGGCATACCCGCCACAATATTGGACCAGCCGCAGGATGACATCATCTACAACCTGCAGGGCCAGCGCGTTGACGAAAGCTACAGGGGCCTGATAATAAAGAACGGCCAGAAGGTTTACAACTATTAATCAAGGCATCAATCAAAAATAAGACAGCAATATGAAGAAGACATATACAATTCCCAGGACAAAGACCGTGAAGGTGCAGCAGTCCGCAATAATCTGCGCAAGTCCGGACAATATGACTATCAACAGTGAGCTGGGTGATGATTATCAGGATGCCAGTGCCTGGTAACTGAAGTCCGTGTACACGGAATCATAAACTCATGGAAGCGGTCTCTGCCAAATGGCAGGGGCCGCTGCTGTGTATATGGAGAAAGACGTCATCTGCGCCCAAGGAACATTATGCCGTCATTCCTAGAGGAAGACTCTCTGAGGTAGAAGTTCATGCCATACCAGAGGGTATCAAAGGCATCGGTGATGTGGGTCTTAAGCAACTGCCCGAAGAATTTCAAAGCAAAAAGTTTGAAAAACTGCTCAGGCTTGCTAACTTTGCTGCAATGACGCAAGAACAGCAGATAGAATACACACGCAACTACCTGGCAACCCTGGACCGCAACAGCGAATTGAACACCGCTACGAACAAGGGCATTGCTATCTGTTACCCCAAGATGCAAATCATTTAGATACTGCTGACAAAAATTGCATGCAGACATTAAGGACAAATCATTGTAATGGCTTCAGAATATATAATTTAACGCCAACTGATGGATATAGGGATTATTAAATTCTCAAATATGGTCTATTTACATATTGTGATTGGAAATTGGATACAAGTGTTATGAAAAAAACTGTTTTAGCATTATTCTCATTATGTGTTTTTACCTCGCTGAAAGCACAGAATAAAGAATGGAATATTGTTGAAACAGCTGAAGACAGAGCAAATTTTGCAAAAGCTTTTATTTTACCGGAGAATTTGAACCGGGATTCAATTCTGAATAGAATCAGTTCAGATTTTGATATAGGCATTTATCGGGATGGACTGAAAAATGAAATACCCGGAAATGAGGAGTTATATGGTCAATTCCTATATCGAAGTAAAATGCCAGCTTCATTTGAGGAGATAATGAGTAGTGCCATATGTGGCGTCATTGTCGAACCTTCCTTTACAACTCCATACTGTTTGGCGTTTGAAATGAATGATAAAGACGCCAGCATTATGGAATTATCTTTTTGGGGTGATAGTACCAAACACTTCATGGCTATAGACGACAGTCTGTTTCATAATCTTGAAAAGTTGATAGGCTTGGCAATAAGAACAGCTGTCGGCATTCAAGGAACTGATGATTCAGTATACACGTCAAGCCAATCAACGGCCAGAGTCTTGGACGGTATTCATTATTATTATTTCAACAATAGTGGGTTATGCGCCCAAACTCATAGTCCGGGCAAAGGGACATATTGCTGGATGCTGACACAAATAACGAATGCTTTATCAAATGCAATCTTATTGCATGATAATGAGATCATAAAAAGTATCGACACGCGGTTGCATTCATCGATCAGTTATTTTGAACATTGTAGCAATCATTGATTTCACACACCAGTTGTTCCGCCTGTTCCAATACCACCGAAGCATCCGCAGTGAGACTCAGATCGTGTTCAGTGGGGACTGTCCCCGTTGAGCATATTTCCAGCCGCTTTCGTGGTTCCCGCCAAAGTGGGATGCAAGCACATTGTTTCTGCTTCATGTAGGGCACATCATTGCCGCTGACCCCTTCATATCAGCGCAGTCGGCGGCAGTCATCCGGGTTAGAACGCTCTGAGAGACGGTTCGTGCCACCCGCTTTGGCGAAGTGATTCAATGGCATAAGCTTATCTGTCTGTTTACTGTATAGGTCCGAAGCCTGCTGCCGCACAAATCCTAAGGGCAGACGGGACGCACTGTTAAACCTGTGCAGCGAGTGCGGATATTCATGTCTATGTTGCCCCCATTGGTAATTCCAATGAAATAAGCCCTTGATGGGTTCTGTTCATAGAGTGAACTGGACCAGTAGTAGCCCATCGCAACAGGGAGATCTGATTGGACAAAACTGATAGTGTCACGGGCCGGAACCTGCATTGATACTTTTACCGTTGTTATTCGTGCAAAATTCTTATCAAGAGTATTGCCTATCATGCACCAGGCGGCCGGCAGAAAAATGGAATTCCCTGTGAATCCGGACTTTACGCTTGTTATCTCATAGCCGGAAACGCCGTTACGTGAGGTCCATGTCCAGGTACAGTTCTCGCCGTTCATGAGTTCGGCCCATTCATCGGCGGTGGGAGTACGCCAGTTACCACCCCAGTTGGCATGTGCCATATCGTCTTCGGGATCAAGTACGGTCTTTGTATCGGTGTAGCCGTTATAACCGGAGGATGACTTGTTGCAGTATTTGGTCAGTGTGGAGGAAAAGCCATAGCAAAGAGTATACGTAGTCCAGTCATATACATCCTTATTGTCAGACTCTCCCCAGGCAAAGTAACTGCCGTATTCATCGGGACTGGCTGCACCAACGTTACAGGTGGCCCATTTCACGCTCAGTCCAAGATCAACATATTCCTTAGTTGCCTGCGATACTGCTGTGAGTGTAAATGACAGCAAGGCAAACAATAAAAATGTCTTTTTCATACGTCTATCCGTAAATTGTTCTTCGCAAATATAAAAAAATGTTTTGTACAATTGTTGCGAATGAATTATCAATCTCCGCCAAGGAACATGATGACTTTATAAACTCCAGAACGCTTAACAGCATTCCCCACCGGGTCCGTATTATGCGCACTGCCCCCTCTGCGCACATTTTTCGCCGGCTGAGTCCGGGTTCACCGTAAGTTTTGTATCTTCGCATACTGTTACGGCCAACTTTTACGTTATTGGAACAATGGGCAACGGTATCTATCTGATTTGCGGCGCAGTAATCCTGCTGCTGTACATCCTGTACTGCGTGGACCGCTATGTGAAGTCACATAGGTCTGAGCAGCCTGACGGGAGTGACACGCAGCCTGAAGAGAAGCGTGAACAGCCGGCGCCGGAAGCGGATTTCCAGTGCTGCGGCAAGCATCTGGTATGCGAAAAGCAGAAGCTGGCCGAGGCGCGCATGCGTGAGGCAAGGTATTTTGATGACGAAGATCTGGACCGCTTCAGGGGACGCGCATCGGACTCATATGATGACACTGAAGTTGAGGAATTCCGGTACGTGATGTACACCATGCGTCAGGACGAGGTCCGGGAATGGCTGGAATGCCTGCAGGCAAGGGAGATTGAGATTCCGGACGAAATGAAGGAAGAGGCCTGGTCCATGCTTAATGAAAACGTATGATTCCCAAGAGACTGATACGCCTGACACCCCTCCTGCTGGCAGCCGTGCTGGCAGCGGGCTGTTCCACGTCAAAGAACACGCGGGCGTCACGTCTCTACCATGCCACTGTAACGCGCTACAACACCTGGTTCAACGGCAACGAAGCCTACAAGCGCGGCTATGAGGCGCAGGAAAAGGGTGTCAAGGACAATCTGCTGGAAATCCTGTACATGTACCCCATAAGCAGCGAAAAGGTCCGCCAGATAGGCGCATCGGACTATGACATTGCCATTGAGAAGGCTCAGAAAAGCATAAAGCAGCACTCCATAACGGCCAAGCCCAGGAAAGTCAAGGGAACGCCCACCCAGGCAGACAAGGACTGGCAGAACAAGAACGAATACAACCCCTTCCTGTGGCGCGCATGGATGCTCATGGCCGATTCGCAGTTCCAGAAGGGCGAATTCATTGAAGCGGCCAGTACCTACGGGTATATGGAGAAACTGTATTCCGATGTGCCCGAGATTGTAACTGAGGTGCGGTTCAAAACCGCCCAGTGCTATTCCGAAATGGGCTGGAACTATGAATCCGATGAACTGTTCCAGCGTTCCGGGCAGGACCGCATGGACCGTAACATGCAGCTTGAATATGACGCAAGGCTGGCATCGCACCTGCTGCTGCAGGGACGGTATGAAGAGGCGGTTCCGATGCTTGAACAGGCCTTGGAGCGCAAGGGGACAAGCCGTACGCAGCGCATACGTGAAAGGTACCTGCTGGCTCAGCTCTACAAGGAGACCGGCAGGAACAGTGACGCCTGTGACATGTTCGGCAAGGTCATACGCATGAGCCCGCCTTATGAGATTGAATTCCAGGCACGCATACAGCAGACTGAGACCATGGCGCAGGACGGCGGCCTGAACAGCGTCATGAAGAAACTGCGCAAGATGGAGCGTGACGCCAACAACAAGGACGTGCTGGACCGCGTGTACTATGCCATGGGCAATGTGTGCCTGCTTGACGGGGATACCCTGCAGGCCCTTGAGTATTACAACACTGGCATAGAGAAGAGCAGGCAGGCCACACCTGAAAAGGGCATACTGCTGCTTACCATGGCTGAACTGTACTGGCAGATGGCTGACTATTCGCATGCAGGCGAATGCTATTCCCAGGCCATAGGACTGATTGATACTGACCGGAAGGACTACAACACCATAAAGCTGCGTTCGGAAGTGCTTGAGGAACTGGCAGGCTATACTGAGACAGTCACGCTCCAGGACAGCCTGCAGAAACTGTCAGCACTGCCGGAAGAGCAGATTTATGAGATCATTGACCATATCATAGCTGACCTTGAGGAGCAGGAAAGGCTTGAAGAGGAAAAACTCAGGGATGAAGAGAAGGAAGCTGCACGCCAGCAGCGTACCGCAGCCGCTGACCTGGCCGGTTCATCAGGCAGCACCGAATGGTATTTCTACAACCAGCAGCTGCTTGCCGCCGGCCGCCAGGCATTCCGGCAGCAGTGGGGGCAGCGCAAGCTGGAGGACAACTGGCGCCGTCAGGACAGGACGGTCCTGCTGCAGGATATGTCCGATGAGACTGCAGCGCAGGACCAGCCGCAGGACAGCATAGCGGCCGCCGCTGATTCCGCTGTGACAGCCATCACTGAAACCGACCCGCATACAAGGCAGTACTACTACCAGCAGATACCGTTCACTGAAGAGCAGAAGCTGGAATCAGACAGGCTGACAAGCAGTTCGCTGCTGGGCGCAGGCATAATATACAAGGACCGCCTGAGCGAATATGAGGCCGCTGAAAAGTCGCTCAGAAGAATAATTGACGACTATCCCCAGTCCGATGAATCCGATGTCGCCATGTACAACCTGTACCTGATGTACTCCCTGTGGGACCGCCCCGAACAGGCCGCCCTGTGCATGGATTACATGAAGGAGCAGTGGCCCGACGGAGCCTACACGAAAATGATATCGGACCCCGACTATCTGGACAACGCGCGTTACGGCAAGCACCGTGAGGATTCCATTTACGCTGAAACATATGACGCCTTCCGTGCCGGAGACAATGACCTGGTGCGCCGCAACTGCGCTGTCAGTTCTGAAAAGTACCCCAAGGGTGCCAACCGTGCAAAGTTCATGTTCCTGGAAGCGTCTGTGTACATGCAGGACGGTGATATGGACCGTTTCCTGGAGATTCTCAAGGAGATTGTGCGCGACTATCCTGAGGAAGAAATAAGTCATCTGTCCGGACAGATAGCCCAGGGCATAGCTGACGGACGGATCCTGCAGTCCACGTCACTTGCATCGATCTGGGACCGCCGCAACGGGACAGTACAGGATTCGCTCCAGACTGACAGCATGCGTCCGCAGTTCGGCACCGGCCGCTACGAACCGTTCCTTGTTGTCATTGCCTACCCTGACGGCGAAGTGAACGTGAACAGGCTTACATTTGAAATGTTCCGCTACACATTCAGCACCTACATGATGCGCACATTTGACATCACCCCTGACGTAAGCCAGGGTATAGGTCTGCTGAAAACAGGTGAATTCATCAGCTTCGATGAAGCGTACGTGTTCTGCCAGAACCTGTACTCCGATGCCGGCATGGCGGAAAAGCTGAGCGGCATGAAGGCTCTGATCATAACCCCTGACAATCTTGACATACTGCTCAGGCACTACAGTTTCAATGACTATCAGGAATTCTATGAGAAGAACTTCATGAACATTCCCGAATTCGACATTGACGCATCAACCCTGTTTGAAGAATATGACGATGGCAAGTAGGAACGGAACACTTTTATGGGTCGACGACGAGATTGACCTGCTCAGGGGACACATAATGTTCCTTGAGAACAAGGGCTATGAGGTCGATACCGTAACCAACGGACGCGATGCCCTGGAACAGTTCAGGCAGAAGAGCTATGACCTGGTGCTGCTTGACGAACACATGGTGGGCATGACCGGGCTGGAAACGCTCTCACACCTGAAGGACATTGATCCCAACGTTCCGGTAGTGATGGTCACCAAGAGCGAAGAGGAGAACATCATGGAACAGGCCATAGGATCGAAGATAGCAGACTATCTCATCAAGCCCGTCCACCCCAACCAGATACTTCTTGCACTGAAGAAGAACATCCACAAGCGGGAACTGGTGACAGCCGAGACCAACCGCAGCTACCAGCAGAATTTCGGGCGCCTGAGCATGCAGATAAACGATTCCCTGACCGCCGGTGACTGGATTGAGGTATACCGCCAGCTGGTCTACTGGGAACTGGAACTGAAGGAGGCCGACAGCAGCATGCATGAGATGCTCACCATGCAGAAGGCCGATGCCAATGCCGCATTCGCCAAGTTCATACGCCGCAACTACATGAAGTGGATGGATGACCGTGAGAGCGGTCCCACAATGAGTCCGGACCTTTTCCGCAAGTTCGTGTTCCCCACCCTTGACAGCGGTGAGAAATGCTTCCTCATAGTCATGGACAATTTCAGGTATGACCAGTGGCGTGTGCTGAGCGCCGAACTGGCAGACCTGTTCAGTTTTGACGAACAGCTGTACTACAGCATTCTGCCAACCGCCACACAGTATGCCCGCAATGCCATATTCTCAGGACTCATGCCTGACATGATTGCAAAGATGTTCCCAGAACTTTGGGTCGATGAGGACTCTGAGGAAGGCAAGAACCTGAATGAAGCCCCGCTCATCCAGACACAGATTGAGCGGTTCCGCCGCAAGGACACGTTCTCATACAGCAAGATAAATGATTCAGCCGCCGCTGACAGGCTTCTGGGACAGTTCAGGGGGCTGCTCCAGTATGATCTGAATGTCATTGTGGTGAATTTCATTGACATACTGTCCCATGCCAAGACTGATTCCCGCATGATGCGCGAACTGGCCGCTGACGAAGCCGCCTACCGCAGTCTCATACTGTCCTGGTTCCGGCATTCGTCCATGCGCGAACTCTTCGCAGCCATTGCCGCCACAGGCCGCAAGGTCATGATAACCACTGACCACGGCAGCATACAGGTAAACCATGCCGTAAAGATTGCCGGTGACCGCACCACAAACACCAACCTGCGCTACAAGCTGGGCAAGAACCTCGGATTCAACCCGAAGGAAGTGTTTGAGATATCCCAGCCGCAGAAAGCCCAGCTGCCGTCACCCAATGTGAGCACATCATACATATTCTGCACTGAAGCGGACTATTTCGTCTATCAGAACAATTTCAACAGCTACGCACAATACTACAGGGAGACCTTCCAGCACGGAGGCGTTTCACTTGAAGAGATGATCATACCGTTCATAACACTGCAACCTAAAAGGAAATGAGCACACTGACAATAAAGAGCACCGGGACCATCCATGAGACGGCCAGGGAATTCATCCGCCTGATGGGCGATGACACAGTATTCGCATTCTACGGCAAGATGGGTGCCGGAAAGACCACATTCATAAAGGCCCTGTGCCAGGAACTGGGCGTTGAGGACGAAGTCAATTCACCCACATTCGCAATAGTCAACGAATACCGTTCCCAGACGACTGCGGAACTGATATACCATTTTGACTTCTACCGCATAAAGAAGCTGGAAGAGGTTTATGACATGGGCTATGAGGACTATTTCTACAGCGGCGCCCTGTGTTTCATAGAATGGCCCGAACTGGTAGAGGAACTGCTTCCCATGGATGCAAAAAAAGTGACCATCACTGAAAACAGCGATGGTTCACGTACAATAGAACTGTAAGCCGGGGCTTACTGCTGGGAATCGGCGTATTCCGCCTCGGCCTGTACTATCAGTATGATCTCATCGGCCGGGAAGGACCCTATCTTGTCGCGTTTTGCCTCCTTTATGACATATTCCACAATGGCGTCGTTGTCAATGTCTATGAAACCGTCGGCATCGGCCTCCTGGTCCAGGACTCCGCTTGATTCGAAATAGTCATAGATGACGTCAAGGATGTACTGGAGAGTATCATGGTCATACTTCTCCTTCAGTTCCTGGGGAAGAGCTGCGGTTATGAACGCAATGGTCTTCTCGTCATCAAGATCCTCTTCAAGAAATTCGTCGTTTGCCATGTCTCAGAGCATTGCGTTGATCTTGTCCTGGTAAACGTTCTTGGCAGCGATGCCCACCTGACGGCCCACTTCAACCCCGTCCTTGAGGAAAATGACGGTAGGGATGTTCATGATTCCGAACTTTTCAGTAAGGTCAGTGTTCTCTTCAATGTCACATTTTCCGACAACTGCACGGCCTTCAAATTCGGCGGCCAGTTCTTCAACCATGGGAGCGAGACGCTTGCAGGGTCCGCACCAGGTTGCCCAAAAGTCAATTACCACAGGTTTTCCCTGGGCTGATACAGATTCAAAGTTCTGATCGGTGATTTCAATTTCCATAATCGATTGTTATTGTATTAGTTAATGATTCAGTCATATTTCACTGTCACGTCATTGCAGGATTTCAGGAACTGGACCAGTTCAGTGGTCACGGCAATCCTGCGGTCACGTGACTGCAGCGTGACACGGTTTCCGCTGGTCAGGTCATGTATTTCAAACTTCAGTGACACTGGCCCCGGAACGCGGGTCACGGTGTCCAGGTCCTCAACGAACTGCTTGTCCATGCTGGACAGAGGCACACTGATGCTGATGCTGTGTATTGCAGTGTCCTTCACGTCCTGAAGCAGTTCAATGGACTGTATTATGATGTCCACGCGGTCGGGTATGTACCTGCTCTGCTGGCATTTCGCCCTTATGAACAGGAAATTGCCTTCAACCATCATGTTGCGCCAGCGCAGCCATTCCTCACCGAACAGTGCTATTTCACCTGACCCGGTAAAGTCTTCAATTCTGGTGAATCCGCACGGTTTGCCGGTTTTTGTACGGGTCTCACGCATGCCTGTCACCACACCGCCGAATATTATGTCCTTTCCGGCCAGGGCTGAACGGTCTGCAATCTGCTGCATGCCAACGGTGCATATGTTCTCAAGTATGACCCTGTATTCGTCAAGAGGATGGGCCGATATGTAAATGCCCACCAGTTCCCTCTCCCTGTTCAGCCGCTCCAGTGTGGACCATTCGGGCGCTTCCGGAATGACCGGTGTGGCAATTTCCACGGTTTCACCCATATCACCGAACAGCGAGAACCGGGCCTCGTTGCGGTCAGCCTGATACCTGTTACCGTAACGGACCAGGACATCGGAGAATATCTCATTCCTGCCGCAGGGCTGCAGGAACTGTTCGCGGCGTATCTCCTTGAAGCAGTCAAACGCGCCGGCTATGGCCAGGCACTCTATATTCTTGCGGTTGCATGCGCTCAGGTTGACACGCTGCACGAAATCGAAGATATCCCTGTACGGACCGTTCTTTGTACGTTCATCGACAATGGCCTGTACTGCACTCTCCCCCACTCCCTTCACGGCAGCCATGCCGAAACGTATGTCACCCCTTGAATTCACGCCGAACTTGCGGCCGCTTTCGTTGACATCGGGCCCCAGCACCTTTATTCCCATGACCTTGCATTCGTCCATCAGCTTTGTGATTTCCGTAATGTCCGAAAGGTTACGGCTCAGGTTGGCGGCCATGTACTGCGACGGATAGTTGGCCTTTAGGTATGCGGTCTGGTATGCCACCCATGAATAGCATGTGGCATGGCTCTTGTTGAAGGCGTATGACGCGAACTTCTCCCAGTCCGCCCATATCTTCTCCAGCACCTTGGCATCATGGCCGTTGGATTTTCCGCCTTCAATGAACTTGGGCTTGAGATGGTCCAGCTTGTCCTTGAGCTTCTTTCCCATAGCCTTGCGCAGGGTGTCACTCTCACCGCGGGTGAAATTTGCCAGAAGACGTGACAGAAGCATAACCTGCTCCTGATAGACCGTGATTCCGTAAGTGTCCTTCAAGTACTTCTCCATGCAGGGGATATCGTATTCGATGGGCTTGCGGCCCAGCTTGCGGTCAATGAAGTCAGGTATGTAGTCCATGGGACCCGGACGGTACAGGGCGTTCATTGCTATCAGGTCCTCGAACACGCCCGGCTGCAGTTCACGCAGGTATTTCTGCATACCCGGCGATTCGAACTGGAACGTGCCTATGGTACGGCCCTCACAGTACAGCTGGAAGGTCTTGGGGTCATCAATGGGGATACGGTCTATGTCAAGGTCCTGCCCCAGGCTCAACTTTATGTTCTCTATGGCCTCCTTTATGATGGACAGGGTCTTGAGCCCCAGGAAGTCCATCTTGATGAGACCGGTGTCTTCAATGACGCTGCCCTCATACTGGGTCACCAGCAGGCGTTCGCCGGAATCCTTGTCCACTGCCGTCGATACCGGAACCCAGTCCGTAATGTCGTCACGGCATATTATGGTGCCGCACGCATGCACGCCGGTTCCGCGCACATTGCCTTCCAGCATCTGGGCGAACTGTATTGTCTTGCGCAGTATGGGGTCTTCCGATGCCGCCGCCTGCTGCATTTCAGGTACGCATTCGAGAACGTTTTTCAGGTTCATCTTGCGGGGCGAACCGTCCGGCTTGTCCGGCAGACGGTCGGGGATAGCCTTGCACAGTGCGTTGGACACATCCAGAGGCACTTTCAGAACACGGGCCACGTCCTTGATGGCCATTTTTGTGGCCATGCTGCCATAGGTTATTATATGCGCCACCTTCTCCTGCCCGTATTTGTCTGTCACCCACTGCAGGACACGGCCGCGGCCGTCATCATCAAAGTCCACATCGATATCCGGCAGGCTTATGCGGTCCGGGTTCAGGAAACGTTCGAACAGCAGGTCATATTTGATAGGGTCAATCTGCGTTATCCCCAGGCAGTATGCCACCGCTGAACCGGCAGCCGAACCTCGGCCCGGACCTACTGACACGCCCAGCTGCGTGCGGGCGGCGTTGATGAAGTCCTGTACAATGAGGAAGTAGCCGGGGAAACCCATGGTCTTCATTATATGCAGTTCGAAAACCAGCTGCTCCCTGACACTGTCCGGTATGGGGTCGCCGTATCGGACCTTGGCGCCTTCAAAGGTGAGTTCAGCCAGATAATCGGCCTCAAGCTTTATCCTGTACAGCTTGTCATAGCCGCCCAGTTTCCTTATCTTCTTTTCCGCATCCTCCTTTGACATGACCACCTCACCGTGTTCGTTGCGGGTGAATTCGTCAAACAGGTCCTGCTCTGTGAGGCGCTGCCGGTAGCCGTCCTCCGTGCCGAATTCCTCAGGAATGGCAAAATTCGGCATGATGGGCGGGTGGTTTATGGAATACTCTTCAACCTTGTCCAGAATCTCAATCGTGTTGGCAAGGCTTTCAGAATCGTCCTCAAAGACCTTGTTCATCTCCTCACGGGTCTTGAACCATTCCTGCTTGGAATAGCGCATCAGGTTGGGGTCATCGGGGTCACGGCCGGTCGAAAGGCAGATAAGCAGTTCGTGGGCATCGGCATTCTCCTCTTCAAGGAAATGGACGTCATTGGTGCATATGGTCTTTATCCCGTACTTGGCAGCCAGTTCCTTGAGCTTGGCGTTGACGCTGCACTGAAGATTGTATGTTTCGTGGTTGGCGTTGGGGACGGTGGCACGGTGGCGCTGCAGTTCCAGGTAGTAGTCGTCACCGAACAGGTTCCGGTACCACTGTATCACATTTTCAGCCTCTTCAATGTTTCCTGCCAGTATCTGGCGCGGCACCTCGCCGCCAAGACAGGCCGAACAGCAGATAAGCCCCTCATGATACTTCTCTATATCATAACGGTCCGTGCGGGCATGTGAATAGAAGCCATCAGTCCACGCACGTGAAACTATCTTGACCAGGTTGTGATAGCCGGTCTCGTTCTTGGCAAGCAGTATAAGGTGGTAGTTCGCCGAATCCTGGCGGCCTTCCTTCTGTTCCTTGCGGCGCGGTGCGACGTATACCTCACACCCTATCACCGGCTTGAAATGAAGGCCCTTCTCCTTGAGTTCGCCGTTCTTCTTTTCACAGTAGTTGGTGAATTCCTTTATGCCCATCATGTTGCCGTGGTCGGTAATGGCAACACCGCGCATGCCGTCAGCTACCGCCTTATCAACCAGCTTTTTGACATTGGTCTGGCCGTCAAGCAGAGAGTACTGCGTATGTACGTGAAGATGAACAAAATCCTGCATTTCCTGTAGTGCCGAAAAACTTCATAAAGTTACGTCCGTTAGTCGGGTCCCGCAACAGGGAGGCGGGCAAAAAGTTTTCAACAAGCCGTCATACGGCGGCAAGGGCATCCGGACATAATATTTGCTCCTATTATTTTTTCCGTTTGTTGGAAAAAGCATAACTTTGCCACTTGATAATCAAAACCTGAAGACAGAATGGCAGCAAACTGCGGCAGACGCACAACCATCAATCCGGAAGGCAGGGGCACCCTGATTCTGGTATGCATGCTGTTCCTTGCAATAAACTTGCCGCTGTTCCTGACATCGGCATATGGCTGGTGGTCATTCATTGTTCTGGCCGCAACACTGTTCTTCCTTCTGTTCTTCTTCTATTTCTTCAGGAATCCGCACCGCCGTTTCCCAAGTGAGGACACCCAGGACGTGGTGGTCTGCCCTGCTGACGGCACTGTGGTGGCAATTGAAGAGGTCGATGAACCCGACCATTTCCATGACCGCCGTATTGTCGTATCAATCTTCATGAGCGTATTCAGCGTACATGCCAACTGGTTCCCGGTCAACGGAAAAGTCCTGAAGGTGGAGCACAGTGACGGTTCGTTCCATGCCGCATTCAAGGCCAAGGCCAGCACTGAGAACGAACGTTCGCTGGTGGTCATCGAAACGCCTGAAGGCAAGCAGGTCATGGTACGCCAGATAGCCGGAGCCCTGGCAAGACGTGTGGTCACATACTGCAGTCCCGGTGACGAAAGCCGCATTGACGAACACATGGGTTTCATCAAATTCGGATCCAGGGTTGATGTCTATCTGCCTGTAGGTTCGCTGGTATGCGTCAAACTTGACCAGAAGGTCACGGCTGACAACACCATTCTGGCTAAACTGTAGAAATGATGGCAAACTGCATTACAAAGCATATTCCCAACACGCTCACATGCTGCAACCTGCTGTCAGGCTGCATGGCCGTTACAGCGGCGTTCCACTGCGACGCATGGCACACCCTGCTGTGGGTGGTATGCGGGGCACTCTTCGATTTCTGTGACGGATTCTCGGCCCGCCTGCTTGGGGCGTATTCCCCGCTGGGCAAGGAACTTGATTCGCTGGCCGACCTGATCACATTCGGCCTGTCACCAGCCGTGCTTTGCCGTTCGGTGCTCATGATGTATCCCGGCGCCGGCAGCTTTGTCCCCTATCTGGCATTCGTGCTTGCGGCCTTCGCCGCCCTGAGACTGGCAAAGTTCAACATTGACGAACGCCAGACATCATCTTTCATAGGACTTGCAGTTCCCGCAAACGCACTTTTCTGGTGCGGACTGCTTCAGGAAGGCAGCTGGACCTTCATCAAGACATCGCCGTGGATCATAGTCGCACTGGCATTCGTGTTCGCATACCTGATGGTCAGTGAAATACCCATGTTCTCACTCAAGTTCAAGAACCTGAAATGGGCTGACAACAAGGTGCGTTTCATATTCCTCATTGCCAGCATTGCAATACTGGCAGTACTGGGCCCCAAGGGCCTTGCCGCAGTCATGCTGTGGTACATCCTGCTTTCCGTACTGACAAAAGGTCAGTTCTGAACTGAAGGCACGCTGTTTGCACTCTTGTCCTCAAAGCATTATTCCGCATGATTCTGACAATTATCATAGTATGTCTGTTCCTGGCCATGGCAGTGCTGTCATTCTTCAGCAATGTCATACGCGCCCTGCTCACTGCCTTCTTCAACCTGTTCAGGCGTAAGGGCAAGCGTTCCGAAGGACAGCCCGCTGAAGGCAGGCAGACCGTCCATACATCCAGCAGCCGGAAGAAGAAAGTATACTCCAAGGACGACGGTGAATACGTCGACTTCGAAGAAGTCAAGTAGGCTGGGATAAGAAACAATAATCATCGGAAACCAAATCCGTGTAGCTCTGGTGAGTTGCACGGATTTGCTGTTTTAAGACGGTTGCTGATGGTTATCGATTCCTACATATTCATCGATTTTCTGTGTTCCATATTTGTACCGCGAC
>JAKSIS010000050.1 GCA_024398665.1 Bacteroidaceae bacterium | reverse complement strand
CACAATTCCAGATAGCCGTTTCAATGACTCCCCACTAAATTTCCACTGAGCCCTTTTTTTGTTTTCTTCGGTGATTGTGTATTATCTCGGTCCACATTTTCCAGAAAAGTGGATTGAGATTCGTATAATGACCGAAGCAGAACTGACTGCCTGTTCTAAAATTGGAATAACGTTAGGGATGAAATCATCCTTTTATGGCATTTTTCCTCCCTAACCTTGAAGCAAAAATAGCAAAATACGCTTTTGGGCTGAATGTTAGGGATTAAATGCTCGTTCTAACGTCATTTTTGTCCCTAACGTTGCTGGTAATGAAATGGTTTGAACCTGCGTTCCCTCGCTAGAACACCCTGTAGGCCAGTGCCGGTTTCCGGAGGAAATTCTCGGTCCACATTTTCCCGAAAAGTGGATTGAGATTTGCTGTACAATGACTGCGCCGGAGTGTGACAACGCGCAGCGGATATTCCGCACCGGTACAAAACAAAAAAAGCGCCCCGAGGGACGCTTTTTCAATTATTCTCTGCCGTGAATTAGAACAGGTAACCTACAGCGATTGTCCAGCAGTTCTGCTTGTACTTGTAGTCGTCATCACCATCCTGCAGCATGTTGGTCAGACCCTTGTCATAACCGACCTTAACGCGGAGCAGATCCATGATGTCGCAGAAGATACCGCCATTGACACCAATGCTGAGACGATTCAGATCATCCTCATAGAAATTGTACTTATCGTCATCATACTTACAGTTACTGACAGCACCGAGATAGAATGTGGGACCTGCATATGCGCCAAGCTTCAGAACTGAACCAAGTTCAAAACCGTAGTTGATGTCAATGGGGAGCTTGACACCGAAATTGTTATACTTGTAGTCAGTTCCAAGTGTAGTTTCCTTGCGGGTGTTCAGTGACAGTTCAAGTGCGGGCTGGATGCCGAGACCGTCAGCAATTTCAAAGTTCTTGCCGAAACCGATAACGAAACCGGGAGCCTTTTCAGTGTGAGTGCTGCTGCCTACAGTATTGGCAAATTGATTCTCCTGGAAACCCAGATAGTAAACCTGTGCATCTGCAAAGCAGAATGACAGCATGGCTGCTGCTGCGATGAGTAATCTCTTCATAGTTTTCTTTTTTAAACGTTAGTAAAAAATATTTATAAATCAAATAGTATTCCTCAACTTGCCTTACCAAGCAGGCGCTTGGCTTCGATGACTGCTTCGTTGGCATCATCAGTATAGGCATCTGCACCAATCTCCTGGGCGAAAGCGGCATTAACGGGGGCTCCGCCTACCATTATCTTGACGCTGCCACGGATTCCGGCGGCGTTTACGGCCTCAACCACATCCTTCATATAACCCATTGTAGTGGTAAGAAGTGCTGACAGGCACAGTATATCGGCCTTGTTGTCGACAACGGCCTGGACGAACTTGCCGGCCTCAACGTTTATGCCTAAATTCACCACCTCGAAGCCTGATCCTTCAAACATTGAAGCGACCAGATTCTTGCCTATGTCATGCAGATCACCCTTTACCGTTCCTATGACTATCCTGCCGTATGAAATGCTGGTGTCGCCCTTCATCATGGGTTTGAGAAGGTCAAGACAACCCTTCATTGCGCGGGCAGACATGAGCAGGTTGGGGACAAAGGCCTTGCCCTCACCGAAACGGGCCCCTATTGTTTCCATACCTTTTATCAGGTAATCGCTGATTATTGCCTGCGGAGTGATGCCTGCATCAACAGCCTGCTGCGAAAGTGCAACCGCTCCGTTCAGGTTTCCTGCAACGATAGCATCGGTCAGTTCTTGTAATTCCATGTGCTTGACTCGTATATTTTCTGCAAATATACAAAAAAAGACTTTAATAGGATTTCTTAACTGACAAAATGAAGCGGCAATGCGAATAAAGGACGAAATTTGCACCTAATTAGAATAGAGACTAACCAAAAGTTCAATTCAAGGTGAAAAAGCATCTTTGTGCATTGCTTGTTTTATCGGCCTTCATGCCGGCCGCAGCCCAGAATATAAGTATCCACAACATCTCCGGATCTGTAATTGATGACGACAACGGTGAACCCCTGCCCATTGCAGCCGTTCAGGTACTTTCTCTTCCCGACAGCAGTCAGGTTAAGGGCGTGGTGACGGACAATGACGGCAAGTTCTCGGCCCAGCAGCTCAAGAACGGCAATTATGTGCTGCGCGTCTCATACATAGGATACCGCACCCATGAAGCCCCGCTCAACATTACCGGAAAGAGCCAGCGCAACGTGGAACTGCCGGTAATACGCATGGAGACCGATTCGAAAATGCTGCAGCAGGTATCCATTACCGCCGATGTCCCCAAGGTTCAGGCCGTCAAGGACACCTTAATGTTCAACAGCGCCGCATACCGCCTGTCGGAAACCGCCAGCATAAAGGAACTCATAAAGAAGCTGCCCGGCGTTGAAATGGATTCTGACGGCAACATAACCGTTAACGGAAAGGCCGTTTCGCAGATACTCATAAACGGCAGGGAATATCTTGGCGAAGACATCACCACCCTGCTTGAGAACCTTCCAGCCAACATGATTGACCGTCTCAAGACCTATGAAAAGAAGAGCGACCTGGCCCGGATCACCGGCATTGACGACGGTGAGGAGCAGACCGTGTTCGACCTTCAGACAAAGGGAGAAATGAAGGGCGGACTGCTGAACACCTATGACATAGCCTACGGCAGCGACTACGGCAAGCACAACCTGTACAACGGCCAGGTAATGATAAACCGTTTCACTGACCACAACCAGTTCACGCTGTACGGAACGGCAAACAACGTCATTGACCAGGATGTAGGCACAGGCGCCCACCAGTGGGGCAACCGCGGCATGAATACCAACCAGAGACTGTCTGCCAGCTACGTCTACACAAATGACGAAATTGAATTCAATGCAAATTTCGGAATCAACCACAACGCGAACGACTACGGCGAGAAGCGCAATTCGGAAAACTTCTTCGGCAACTCCAGCTCATTCTCCAACAGCCAGTTCGAATACGACAACAGTTCAAAGGGATACAACGGCAACTTCTACATTGAATGGCGCCCCGACACCATGACCAACATCATTGCCCGTCCGTATTTCAACAGGAATTCATCAGACAACAGTTCAAAGAGCCTGTCAGCCACATACAACAGCAATCCGTATGACTATATGGACGACCCGCTGTATGACATGACAGAATCCGATACCACCGGTTTCGGAAGAATTTTCGTGAACCGCAACACCGGACAGTCCAAAGGCGAGAACGGCAGCGGTTCTTTTGGCGGTTCCATCCAGGCCAACCGCCGTCTCAACGACGATGGCCGCAACGTGACCCTGCGCCTTTCAGCCGACATGAGTGAAAACACCAGTGACAGCTGGTCATACAACACCACACGCTACTACACTTACGGTGACTCCACAAACCTGCGCAACAGGTTCACCACATCACCCACTGAAAGGAACAACTACAGCGCACAGCTCATCTATTCGGAACCCATATTCACGAAAATGTTCCTGCAGTTCAGCTACCGCCTGAACTACAGCTGGAACGAGACTGACCGCCGCACTTATTCGTTCGATGACAGCGGGCTGGGTTTCATGCAGAGACCTGACGACTACGAAAGCTGCCTTGACACCATGCTCAGCAAGTATTCAAGCTACACCACCCTGCGCCATGACATACAGGCCAGCCTGAGAATAAACCGCGAGAAGCTGCGCATGAATGCAGGATTCAGGCTTCAGCCCACCCGCACCCAGCTGGAATACACAACCCAGGGCAAGCACTATTCGCCCACGCAGAACATCATCAACATAAACCCGACATTTGACTTCAGGTACATGTTCACTGATGACACTGACATACGTCTGCGCGCCAACGGAAGCAGTTCGCAGCCGTCAATGACTGACCTGCTTGACATAACGGACAACACCAACCCGCTGTACATCACCCAGGGCAACCCGGACCTGAAGCCGTCATTCACCACAAACTTCAACTTTGATTTCCATACGTACAATGCTGACAAGCAGGCCAGTTTCATGACCCACATGAATTTCCGCACCACCAGCAACAGCATAAGCAACCGCGTGGAATACAATCCGCTCACAGGCGGCCAGACCACCCGTCCCGCCAACATCAACGGCAACTGGAACGTGGGCGGCCATATGGGCGGCAACGTCACCCTGCCCGACCAGCGGTACACCGTCAACCTGTTCACCAATCTCCAGTACTCGAATCAGGTGGCATTCCTTTTCCAGGACATGCAGACCCTGAAGATGACCACAAAGAGCCTGAATCCAGGCGCACACCTGGGTGCATCGTTCCGTGACGAAAAACTGGAGATTACAATCAACGGAGGCGCCAACAGGAACCATTCGCGCAATGACATGCGTCCTGCAAGCAACATGGACACCTGGACATTCAACTGGGGTTCAAGCGGCAACGTCACCCTGCCATGGGACATACGCGTGGCATATGACCTTTATGACAACAGCCGCCGCGGATATGAGGATGACACATACAACACTGATGAGATCATTCTCAATGCCGAACTCCAGAAGGCATTCCTCAAGAACAAGGCCGCAGTCCTGTCTGTGCAGTTCTTCGACATACTGGGACAGAGAAAGAGTTACTCCCGCTCCATATCGGCAACAAGCCGCAACAATGCCGAATATGACGTGATCAACCAGTATTTCATGCTGCATTTCACCTACCGCCTGAACATTGTCAACGGCAAGCTTATCCAGGAAGATGAAGAGGATGACCGCCGTGACGGTCGCGGAGGCAACTACCGCGGAGGCGGTGGCGGAAACTACCGCGGTGGCGGTGGCGGAAATTACCGCGGTGGCGGTGGCGGAAACCGCCGCTGGTAAGAGTACAGATACGGCAGTCCCTCCGGTGCTCATCTTTGCACCGGAGGGACTGCTGCATTAATTACACGCCTTAAAGTGTGGCGTTGAAATCCCTTACAGCCTGTATCAGGGCATCAATGTTTTCCTTTGTGGCACCCATGGGCAGTCCGCCACCGGTGCTCAGCATCAGTCCCTTATGGCTTCCGTTGGCAGCCACATAAGTGTCAATGGTCTTGCGGGTGGCATCATACACGGCCTGCGGATCATTGCCGGTAAGCAGCATGGGCGGAACATTGCCCATCAGCACCAGCCTGTCACCGGCCAGGCGGCGGGTCTCGCCAATATCCTGCAGATGTGTGAAATTGAACACGTCAACGCCCATCTCCGTCAGGTGAGGATAGCAGCAGTTCGTGGTGTTGTCATTATGGAAGTAGTGGCTCAGTCCCGGGAATGAATCGAACAGTTTCTTCATGTACGGGAAGCACTGTGTCTGGAAATCTTCAGGACTGTAGAAACCGCATACGTCATCCAGGACCAGAATTGCCTGGGCGGTCTTCACATTCTCCAGCTGTGCTTCAAGCCAGCGCTTCACACACTCGCTTGTCTTTGTGATCAGCTTGTCAAACACCTCCGGGTAAATCATGGGCAGCATGCACAGCGTGGTAACCGTAATCATATGTGATGCCACGGTGAACGGGCCACGGGCGCAAACCATGTAGACCTGGTCGCCGTCAGCCTCAAGCTGGGGCTGGTAATGGCGCTGCTGGTTCAGCATGAGCGGCATAAGGCCATCGGACTTGGGATCAGGCAACTGCAGGTTGTCAACCATGGCCTCAATGCGGTCAATGTCCTCCTCAAGCGGATGCAGGTGAGGCAGGTTGTCATCAAAGAAGCATGTGGGGCAGCCGAATCCGGTAGGTTCAGCCGTCATGCCGAACTCCACCCACCATCCGGGAACAAAGATTGCGTCAGGAAAATCACTGCGTATCTTGCGGTTGTCAGCCATCCACACGTCGTTGCGTGCGTAATAGTCTATGAATGTGTGGCCGCAGTAGCCCGGAATCCATGGGCTGTCTGCAATGAGAGCCACCGGAACCTTTGCGTTCCTGTGCCGGATGGTCTCCTCCAGCAGTTTGATCTGTTCTAAGTTCATATAGTCCGATGTTTAATTGTTTGCAGAATTGTAGAAAGCCGCAATATTCTCTTCAGGAGTGGCGGGCGGCACGTCACAACCGGTTGAAAGCACAAAGTTGGAATAGCCGCCGGCAATCCGCTTCAGGGCCAGGACAGCATCCGTAACCTGCTGCGGGGTACCGAATTTCATCACACCCACAGGGTCCACATTGCCCATGACGGCAATGTCTGCGGGCACGGCGGACAGCACGGCGGCCATATCGGCGGCATTGCCCAGATGAAGGGCTGCAGCGCCTGATTCCACCATGGCCTCAGTGCACTGGCCCTGATTGCCGCAGTTGTGCAGCACCACAGCGAATGTGTCATCCTGGACAGCACTGACTATCTGTTTCACGTAGGCCGATGAGAACTGTGCACAGTCATCGTTTGACAGCAGTCCCGATGCCGGTTCCGCCATGATGACGCCATGTGCCCCGGCCTCCTTGATGGCCTTCACGTAACTGAGTATGAAATCAGTGCATTTCTGCAGGAGCAGATGTGCCGTTTCCGGTTCAATGTACATGGCCATCATCAGTTCAGTCATGTCATACAGGCGGCCGGCCAGTGAGAACGGCCCTATGCAGCCGCCCAGCAGGTCACAGTCCAGACGTGGTGCTGCCAGACGTATGGCCTTGAGATATTCGGGCAGCCTGCCCTGCTCCAATGACGGAATTTCAAGCGCCTGCACGGCGGCTCCGTCAGCCAGCAGACGGCCGGTCACGGTAGGTACCGAACCCTCTTCAAACACTATCTCAGCCCCGAAAGCCTGGGCCTCGACAGACAGGTCCATGATTGTGGTCGATGCCGCATTCTGCGGATATTTTGCGCGAAGAGCGGTTATCGCGTCAGCATGAACCTGGCCGTCGCTGACTGCGGCGGCCACGGTACTGCCTATTATGTCTATGCCGGGATGTGTCATGATGGGCATGACCGGCATTTTTCCACTTCTGAAAAGTCTTTCAGTTACAGGATTCATTCAAGTACGTATTCCGGCAGTTTGTCCAGCGCTGGGGTCTCGTAGTTCGATATGCGCAGACGGAAATTCATAAGTTCTTCAATGGGATGCTGGAAGGGCTGGCAGCCTTCAGGCAGAGGCAGTTTGGAGAAGGTCTGGAAATAGCCTATCTCAGCGTCACGCCACCATATGGCATCCTTTGCCTGGCGTTCCAGCTTCACAGCCACCTGCTGGAAGCGGTACGGGTCAACATACTTTTCGACAGACTTCCATGTGTCCATGAATCCGCGTGCCTCATTGATACCCTCCTGGTATGTCAGACACAGCTTGTCCCAAAGCGTGTGCCCGTCCTTCATCTTATAGTCCCAAGGCAGATGGTGGAACCACAGTATCAGGTTCTCGGGGCAGGTCTCAACATTCTCATACAGTGACATGAGCGGCTCATGGTACTGGGCCGTGGCGCCTGTACCCGTTGCAACGGTACGGTCAAAGCCCATGCCGTCAGCTCCGGCCTTGTGATAGTACTTGGGTGACCAGTCGGGACGTGACGAACCCTCCCAGGGACCGGGACCGTAATGGCCTGCACCGCCAAATGCGTGGTGTATGCCCATGGGCATTTCATATTTGACGGATGCCTCATGTGAAGCCATCATCATGCGGCTTACGGGTTCAAGGAACTTCTTTTCTGATGTGAAGGTCTGCCTGAGCCATTCGTCAAGCACCTGTTCCGATGTCAGGTCCGGGTTCCATGCCATACGGCCGAAAGCGTACCAGTTGGCCTGTGCCAGATGATGTCCGCACCAGTTCACGCTGTCACCAATGTTGGTCACGCCGGCAATGGCGCCAAGAGTCTTGCCCTTGACCTTGCCTTCAGTCACCTTTGCGACGGTGCTGCCCTTGCCGTACTGGTAGGTATCGGAATCAAGGCATTCCTTCCACATGGGGTGCAGGTATACCATATGGTTGCTGTGGCCCATGTATTCCTGGGTGATCTGCATTTCCGCCATCACATTGGTATTGTCCAGCTGGCCGAACAGCGGGCTGAACGGTTCGCGCGGCTGGAAGTCAACCGGACCGTTCTTGATCTGGATTATCACATTGTCGCGGAACTGGCCGTCCAGAGGCTTGAACTCTTCAACAGCCTGCTTTGCACGGTCAGGTGATGTGGCGGCATACACGAAAGCCCTCCACATGACTATTCCGCCGTAGGGCTTCAGGGCATCGGCAATCATGTTAGCGCCGTCAGCATGAGTGCGGCCGTAGTCCTGCGGGCCTGACTGGCCTTCAGAATTGGCCTTTACCAGGAATCCACCAAAGTCAGGGATTATGCTGTATATTTCCGCCACCTTGTCGTTCCACCACTTTATCACATCGGGATCCAGAGGATCACTGGTCTTCAGGGTTGACAGGTGCTTGGGTGCGGCAAAGTTCAGTGACAGATAAACCTTGATGTTGTACGGGCGGAAAATGTCAGCCAGCACCTTGACCTTCTGCAGGTATTCGGCAGACAGCATGCGGGCATCGGCATTGACATTGTTCAGCACTGTGGCGTTGATTCCTATGCTGGCGTTGGCGCGTGCGTACTCTTCATATTCGGGACGTATCCTGTCCGGCAATTCGTTCCATTTCCACAGCGAGCGGCCTGCAAAACCGCGTTCAACCGTACCGTTGGGATTGTCCCAGTGGTTCAGCACACGGTACTGGAATGCCGGCACCTCAGTAATCACGGCGTCACCCTTGGGCACACCGCCGGTAGCTTCAAGACGCTGCATATGGTACGTCCCGTACATTATTCCGGCCTTTGTATTGGCCTCGATGACAGGCTTTCCGGCCTTGAATTCAATGCGGAAACCCTCCTGCCCCAGTTCCTTGTCATTCTGAAGCATGCGTGTCTCATACTTTTCAGCATAAGGTGCGGTAATGTCACCCAGCCACAGGTCGTGGCCGTTACTGTTCTCTGGCTGCGCCCCGGCGCAGGACTGCATTCCAACGGCCAGCATGGCCCCTGCCAGTCCAATGCAAAGTTTTCTCATATTTGTCGGTATTTGTGTTGTTATACTATGTTTCCTGCGAAGATAGTAAAAAAGAAAGTTGCACAAGCACGGAACGGCCGCGTTTGTGCAACTTTTATTTCTCTCCGGCTAAAAAATGCCGCAGCGCTTATTTGAAGATGAGCTGAGCGAAATTGTACAGGCCGTACTTCCATACGGTGAAGTTGTGGCCTTCATCGGGATAGTTGATCAGGGTGCAGGGAACACCGTTCTCGTCACAGAATGCCTTCAGGTTCGATGAATTGGACATAAGGCCGTCTGCGCCGCCGCAAACCATCCACAGAAGCTTGTTCTCCTTCTTGGTCTTTTCGACGTCGGGGATGAGCTGCTGGGGACGTCCGGTGTTGGGGGCCGATGAGAAGCCGCCTACGTATGCGAACTTGTCCATGTTGCCCAGGCCGAAATTCAGTGACTGTCCGCCACCCATTGACAGACCGGCAATGGCAGTGTGCATCTTGTCTGTGTAAACGCTGTAGTGGCTGTTGATGTAAGGCATAAGGCTTCCAATCAGATCCTTGTCAAATTCGCCGAATGCGCCTGCAGAACCGTAGCCGCCTGAGCGGGAGTCGTTTACTGCCGCGCGGCCGTTGGGCATTACAACAATCATCGGCTCAGCCTTCTTGTCTGCATAGAGGTTGTCCATGATTATGTTGGGTACGCCGCCGTCATTCATCCATTCCCATTCGTCGCCGCCTATACCGTGAAGCAGGTACAGCACGCTGTATTTCTTCTTGGGGTTGTACTTGGGGGGCAGGTAGACGTTGGCCTTGCGTACCGTTCCAACTGATTCTGACTTGTATTCAATAAGTTCAACCCTACCGCGCTTCTTGGCCTTGAGCTTGGGACGTTCCTGGTCAAAGCCTGCGGGTGCCTCGACATAAGGATCAAAATTCACGTTGGTTGCCTGGGGTGCACCGAACATGCCCATACCCATACCGGGACGTATTCTGGTGTCCGGTTCCTGTGCGTTGGCAGCGGCTGCAATGCAGAGCATGGCTGCTGCAAAAAGAATGTTTCTTTTCATAATGATTATTTAGGTTAGAAAAACATATTCCGGCTGCAATATTATGGATTATTGCTGACAGTACAAAATCATTTCACAATCACTTTGCATATCATTTCAGGGCCGCTCCTCACCGCATGGAAGAACTGCTGCGCCACGCATATAATGAGGTGAACGCGAAACTGTCCCGGAAAACGAATGATATTGCCTGTACGTTCGTTGTTGATTTCATGGATTCGTTCCATAAACTGTATGCACTGATGATGACCAGATACGGCAGCATTCCATTCCACGACTTTGTTGTATATGTTCTTTCAATAAGAGGTATAAAGGTGAAAACAATGGCACAACTGCTGTCTGTTTCAGTCAATTCCATTCGCGTAAAAAAGTATAGAATGAACCATCTTTTGAACGAAAGCGACCTGCAGGCTGCAAAAAAGATGATTTTCAAATAAAAAAGTCAGAAAAAGACTTGTGCAAAAAAAAAAAAAAAAAAATAACTTTACACCAACTTATTAGCCTCAAACAAAAACGATTATGAAACGTATTGTTCTTTTATCAGCAGCGCTGCTATCTGCAGCAATCGCTATGGCGGACAGTGCGGACACCACTACAGTAATTGTTACCCCGGACCTTCCACCGGTCGTATCGGATGAAGAACCGGACACTCTTTCAGCAACGGTTCCTTCAGGAACTCCATTCGAACTGTCAGAAAAAAGCCTGACCCTGAAGCAGGGAGCAAGCTACCAGCTGACAACAGACATAATTCCGGAAGATCTCAGTTGGGGACCGGACAGGAATTTCTTCCAATCACAGGTTCTGTTCGTTGACCAGGACGGCGTTGTGACAGCCCTCAACAAGGGAGAAGCTGACGCGTTCGCCATTTCAGGCAAATACAGCAGCGTATGCAAGGTTACCGTAACCGCATCAGACAGCCAGGTGCGTACCGGAGAAACGCCGGTCTTCCCCAAGCCTGAGGACAAGTCACTTGAAGTTGGGCTCAATGTTGAACTCAACGACGGCGTGCTGACACTCAAGGGTGCATACTACGGCAACAGCGAATATCCGTCAGTCTTGAAATGGGCCGTATATGACAACAGCATCTTCCTGAATCTGGACATCAACTACGCTGATTCGGCAGCCGTGAACCCATTCACCCTGCAGCCGGTGGAATTCAGTATCAGTGACTGCAATTCAGACCATTACAACGTGTATGTATGGAACATGAAGACCAGTCTGGACGCACAGGCTGAAGCTGTCAAGTATGTGGCCACACGCGGTGGCGTTACTGCAGTACGCAAGCTGGAGGAACAGGCTGAAGATTCACCCATGTACAACCTTAAGGGCCAGAGAATATATGAGGCTCCCGCAAGCGGCATGTACATTATTAACGGCAAGGTACATTTCAAATAAACGGATTCCGTCATGAACATAAGGACATCATATCTGGCAGCAGCCCTGGCTCTCTGCGCATCGGTTTCCGGTGCGCAGGACCTAGACCGCACAGCCCTATTCTGCGGTTTTGAATCAGGCGAAAGTGCAGTCTGGAGCACCACTCTTTGCAACAGGAGTACTGGTACTGACGCAGCTGCAGTAGAGGAAGTCACGCCTAAACATGCAAGTTTCATGGAACCCTTTCTCATTGACCACGGTAAGTCCTTCCTGAGATGGACAACTGCCGGTGGTGAGGTCTGCAGTCCTGAAGAATCCTGTCTCACGATAAGCGGTTTCACACTCAAGAAAAACACGTCATACCGCCTGTCGTTCTATGTCAACACGAACAATCCGAAACGCCACATAAGCTACGGTGTGTTCGACTCAAAGTCCAATCCTCTTACCGAAGGCAGCGGCCTCATTATATTTACCCATGATATAGTCTCCACCAGCCCTCAATTCCATTATGATCTGGAGTATAGGCCTTCAGGTTGGAACTATGTCACCCAGACATTCTTCTACACAGGTGAGACAACCGCTGACGCATACATACGCATTTCATTTCCTGATGCAGACTGCACATATTATATCGATGCAGTTTCAATACGTGAATCATACGTTGCAAGCGTTATTGCAATGGCAGACATCATTAAGCTGACATTTGACTATGAAACGAACATGGACATTCTGACTGAGTCCAATGGGGATCTGGTGCTGCCGGAAAATTGCGTCTCCGCTACAGGAATCAGCATTGAAGATGATGGTGATTCAAGGACGGTTATTCCTGTTCTACAGACTTCATACTACAATGGCAGCATTATCATCTGGCTTGATGATGATTATAATTATTGGAGAGACATAGAAGTCACATTCACCAATCCTGCAGACCCCAGATACCGGCTGCAGTTCACAGAAGAAGGCATTCCAGTTGAATTCCCCGACATCATACATGAAAAGGTAGGCTGTACTGATGCAACTGTCATTGATGGCGTGACTCCGGTCAGAAAACTGGAGCAGGACACTCCATACTATGACATTTTGGGACGGCCTGTTCAGGGTACTCCAGCAGCGGGAATATACATACGAAACGGCCGCAAGGTACTGGTAAGGTAAAAGTCTGACTCCTATTGCAATTATTATCTGCAGGACCGCAATCACTACACCGCCATTGCGGTCCTGCAGACCATTTCCGGATTGGGCTGGGTCCTGACGGAGTCAGTTATGCGCTCCATCAGCATATCCGCCTGGGAAAGACGTATGGACAGCAGCATGCGGCAGTCAAACACGCGCCCGCTCAAGTCACATGTGAATGCGCCGTACTCCTGCTCCGGACTCAAGTGACTGTACTTCATGCAATCTTTTGTGGTAAATTGACTGCAAAGATACGGCCTTGAACCGAGAGTCTGCGACAACGCAGGCTCTTTTTTCGTTTCCAGCCCTGCGGAAGTTATCTCCCGTCAGAGCTGCGGGGAGCTCTGGGGAATGGCTCTCCTCGCTCTGCCGAGGATAACTTCCGCCCTCGCACGCCGCGCCTTCACAATCTTACACCCTTGTTGCACTGTTCACTTGAATCGGGGCGGCAGTAAAAGTATTTAATGTAATAAACAAAAGTATGGTAATTATTAATTGGGCCACTATGACGAGTGTAAGCATCCTTTTATTGTCAATCCTCTTAATAAAGAACAATGCAAGACAGAAGTCCAATATTAGCCAACCTGCCATCTGACACGAAGCATACTGCAAACATATCATTATACAGGCTATAACTATTCTTGATAAAGAATATATAGTTTCAATGTACTGCTTCATTTTCATTTTAATTTAAATAATTAGTTGTATCTGTGCTATGTCTTATACTGAAAAACAAATCAAATTCAGGTTCTGATAGTTTTAATTTAATCCTTGCTTTGTGAGTACGAACAGTTGCATACGAAATATGTAATATATCACCAATTGTTTGAGGTTTCACTCCCAGATGGTGTAATATGCATATGTATTTTTCATTCTCAGTCATCACTTCAGACAATTGATTAAACATATCATTGTAATAATTATCTATGGAACCAACAATGATTTCACATTCTTTGTTATCTATGGCACCACCCTTGTTTATTATACTATCTATTATAGAATAGCAACCACTCTCTTTGAACTTTTCATCATCTTTTTTAAGGACTAATCGTAACTGCTCTATAATTGCAATATTGTTATTCTCCTTATTTCTGATATTTATTGATATAATGTATATTACAGGAAAAAGTGAAGCCAAGAAAGGACGCTTTAGAGCATTTTCTTTGTTAAGACTTATCATCTTTGTGATTGCATATAATTCTGCAATCATAAAAACACAGGTGGCTAACAATATAGGAAACATACATTAAAAATGAAAAATGTTGATATTTGGGATAATATCAGTTCCTTTGCTTTCCATTTTCTCTAACAAAAGATTCCACGGGGTATCATCTACTACAACACTGTGGCTGTGGATTATAGGCGTATAATAATCCTCTGTTGATAAGGAGAAGTCAAAATAACTGCTGCTGTTACTACATGAACAGATGGTCATCGTTAATAGTACGATTGTCAAAGTGGTTTTTGTTTTAACAATTGTTTTCATTTTTAATATATTTTTGTTCGATGCAAATATAGCCACTATCGTATATGCTTAAACTGTAAATCTGTTTCATTTATGTTGAAACATATCCACACCTATGCCATAAAACAAATAGATGTGTTTGTATTCCGAGAAAAATCATCTCAAAAATTGTCCCAAACAATAATCACATACCTCTCATGCTGGGCTGTAGCATAAATCAGTGGCATTATTTAAAAGGTTTATCTAAGTATATGACAAAAATTTGAAGACATCGATTCTATAGCGGTCAGTATGGTTTAAAAGGTTTAAAAGGCACTACTGGATGTAGCCCAGGCCATACTTGAACAGGCTGACAGCCTTCCGGCCATGGGCCAGAGTCTTTATCATACGCTCACGATTCCTGACATGCGAGCCTTCAATGTTGAAGCCGCCGCAAGTTTCGTATACGCCACCTGCTGTACTTTGCAGAGGGCGCATATCATCATGCTCATGACTTTGATTCGGGCAAGGTTTATAGATTTGCCGAAATGGGTGTTGAGAATACAGGATAAATCACTACTTTTGTAGTGACCTTGGGTTTTGTAACGCATTGTTT
>JAKSIS010000005.1 GCA_024398665.1 Bacteroidaceae bacterium | reverse complement strand
TATGCAAATTCTTTCTTTTATAATTGGATTGCAAGATTCACTTGTCCATTGAATAAGGCACTCCGCCGTTCAGGCCGCTCGCACTGGCCTTGAAGCGGGTGCTGTATGAGTTGTTGTAGAACTCTATCGTGGCATGGCCGTCCTTGCCGGTCTGCAGATTGGGGTTCCAGTACAGGGTGCGGCGGTAGTCAACGTCATAATACTGCGGGCCATCAGGGTATTGTGGGGTGTAGAACTGGGCGGGTTGGGTATAGCCGTGTAATGGCAGTCTGACTTGATGTATGTTGTCCAGATTATATGTATCAATGACTTTACTCTTTTTGTCTTCAAGATAGACTATGCCAAAAGTGAATTTTTCGTTGTGTTGATAAGCTGTTAACCAACCTGGAGATTCCCAATCAATCTGAGAAACAAATTCGTTGTTATTCCACACAACGACATCAAGCCAAGCATATGTATGATAATCCACTGGTTCATCGAACAGTATAACGTTTTCGACTTCAGACATTTTGGTAGCATAGGGACTCGGTTGCCTATCCCTGCCAGTTGGAAAAGGTACGGGCCTGAACATGAGCAACAGCGGATCAAGATCGTGTAAATCATAACCCTGATTCGCCATGAATTCCGACAAGGTAACGTCCATTTTGTCATATCCTTCTCTTTCCCTGCGAATGTCAAAGTCATGGAACGTGGCGTAGTCAACGAACGGACGTTTCTCCTTGATGTCCACTTCAGGCAGCAGGATGCCATTGTTGATGTTGATGACCTGTGGCAATGCCGATGTTGAGTCTTCTGGATTGTCCATATTAGCCACATGTTTCCGCAGCTCCTCCATTTCCTGCGGCAGCAACTGGCGGATAGACGGTTTCAGATTGTCAATAAACACTTCGGAGTTCTTCCTTGCCTTGCGGCTTTCACCCTTCCGGTCTGGCCACAGGTACAACTCGGCATCGCCGTAGAAGTCCGGTATGTCCAGTCCCATGTAGCCTCCCTGCTCTGTCAGCATCTTGAGCTGGGTGATGCTGGAATCCGGCAGAATGTAGCTGACATTCATAGGGATGCCGTCAATGCCAAGACCGCTTTCCCTGTCCTTAATCCATGCGTTGTATGTGAGACCGCTTTCAAGACGCTTCTTTTCCTGGAACTCCACGACTCCGGCCATCTGCCTCCAGTCATAGCGCTCCCAGCCCTGAACCATACACAGCAGGTCCAGCGCTTCACTATGTTCCGCATCGTCACACTCAAAATAGTATTCGGGCTTCCACACCAGGCCGCGAAGGTCAGATGACAGCAGCAGGTCGGTCCGAAGATCATTGTAATACCCTCCCTGATGACAGTCGTCATCACGTACCGAGAGGCATATGTTGTCACTGAATGGATTTCCCTTGTACGTTATGTCAACATCAACTCTGACTTTATCAAGCGGACGGTAGGTCGGCTTGCCAAAACTAACATCTATCTGAGGAGTTTCCCGGCCATCCCTGTGGTAGAACATTCGTGTGGAGACAGGACTGCCGGTCCTGTCATACAGGCATATCTGACATACGCCTTCTGGTATGCCGGCAAGATCTATCTCTAAAGTATTGTCTGAGTGTTGGACTGGAATCTGGGAGAAATGCATCAGCCTTCCGCGGCACATGACTGCAAGGCCAAGAGAATCTTCCAAGGTGGCAGGGTCTGGTCCTGTTGAGGAAATGACTTTCAGTTTCAGGCTGTCAGCTGTCTGCCCTACAATGTTCAGCGTATGGCCGTACTGTACAGCTTCGGGAAGGTCAAAGGTGCCGCTTATGCCGTCTGCAGTTTCAAACTTGACACTACTGCTATTCCCGGATGGAGTGAACACGAAACTGCCCATTCCGTCATGGACAGTACTTATGTGGATACTGTCATCAAGCACACCGGTGGCATCAAGTCCCAGTCCATTCTTGCCGGTGACCTTGAACGCGACACGGCACGGCTTGCCAACTATCATGTTGCCGCCTTCGGGATAGAAGGAAACGTCCATGTCATGTGTCTTGGTCATAATCGGTCTTTCCTGGATTTTGAGCTGATTGTATGTGGGCAAATCCCTGACACCGGCGCCCGTTGTGTCGTCTTTCCTTATCTCCATTACGGGAAAGACTCTGGAAAAAATGGCCGCATCCTGGAAGTTCAGCATGTAGGCGGTGTAGGCACGGATCTCATAATAACCGCTTTGCAGATTCGCTACAATCTCACCTCTCTTTTCCCGACCGATATCCGTATTCACATTCGTAAGACAGATATATCCGTCTGCCTGGCCGTCAACGATCCTGAACTTATGCTGCCTGATCTTGCCGCCTGCCGCACTGAGAAGGTCAACGTACAGCACCTGGCTCTTGGCAGCCGTCAGGTCTGACGCATTGACTACATAGGCCTTGAACCACACGGTGTCACCGGTCATGTATGACGTGTTGTCAAAATGCAGATAGACTTTCTCCTGGGGATACTCCTTATTGAAACGGTATGCGTTGGCGGCATAATGCGAAATTGGAACACCGGCATAGGCGAAAAGCGTATGGAAGCAGAACAATAGTAGGAATGTGGTTCTATTCATTGGCGGTGATAATGTGAATGAGTATTGGAGATCTGTCTCCAAACCTATCTGATGCGTGGAACCAGACCGTCCTGCCTGCAGATTTCAATGCCGTCAAGCATGTCACCCCGCAGGGTGTTGCCACTTGTTTCCATGTCGTCAATGAACCAGTCACCGCGCTCGCGGACCAGGCTCAAAGTCACGTTCTGGTCTGTCCCGAAGTTGCGTATGATTATTCCGGCCGCAGCCTTGTCTTTGCCGGTCATATTCACGTCCAGCACTCTGGCCGCCAGGTCATGGTCATAGTCCTGGGCCTGGATCCAGTGGTCACAGTCGCAGCATATGGGGCCCCCGTACTGGTCCTCAAGGTCGTGCACCAGAGCCTGAAGATGCAGAAGGTCCTTTGAGAAATACAGCGAATCGAAACTGTATGATGATGGAATATTTCCAGGATTGCCCAATTTCTGCACATAAGCGTTGAGGACATGGCTGTATATTGCGCTGACCCGTTTCCTGATTGCATTTTCCGGGGTCCGTTCAGCATTTGCGCCTATTTCCCTTGTCAGCATTCCCAGCAGGGCAGTCTTGTATTCAGTGGCTTTTATAAGAAAGGCCTTATATTCGCTGTCCGACATAGGTTGCGGGGTATCTTCAAAGAACGGAACGGAATGTTCGTCAAAGAAATCGGCAGCTTCCATAATATAGTCCATGATCTGTAACGCATATTCCCTTGAAGGCGCATTGGCCAGAATCATGGGGTAGAACGTATGGAAGAACATGGCCCCCTCAAAGGCAGCGGACGTTTTCTCCCGCTCCAGGGGAGTCCAGTCACCAAATCCGTCCAGAATGTCCAGATATTGTTGGTACAGGCCCAGATTAGCGTCGGCGAAGAGCGGGTCCTTATGCATGTCCTCCTTCATGAACCTGTCATACAGATGGTAATACAGCTGGATGTTGAAGAACGAAATGAATCCATACGTCCTTATGAATTCCATATCACTGAATCTTCCATTCGATATTTCCGTGAAAGCTGAATCGTCCCGGGCAATAATGTCAAGCGCATACTTGGCAAGTTCCGGTTCGGTGCGCATGGCAAATATGGCCAGCGGATATGTCATGCCGTAAGCCAGATAGTTCTGAATCTGATATATCCTGCACATTGATTCATGGAAGTCCATATTGCCCTCCAGTATTCTCCGGGCCATGGCATGGATGCAGTCAGCTGCCCAGTCCGATTCCGTATCGCCGCCAATCAGGGGCATCACCGTTGCAAACGAGTCCAGCGCGGCGACGTACGAACGGACGGCATCGGACTCATATCCTTTCATCAGATTACCGTTCCACAGTTCCACCCCGATGGGTTCGTGACACACGTTTCCTGTCAGTCTGATTATCCTTTCACTGTCCGAGAACAGCTCCGGGTCAAGCTTGGGAAAGACCAGCCGGAAGTAGTTTTTCACATAGTCTCCGCCCCGGTCAAAATCCCTGCCTGCCGGCACGCCGTCAATGCGCAGGGCGGCTGTCTCTGTCCCGTCGGGGAATATCATCCTGAAATCATTTACGTAGCCTTTGAATGAACGCGGCTGCCAGAGTTCCATTTCACAGCTTATTACAGTTTCGCTGCCGTTGAATTCAATTTCATTGACACTGAAGCAGTCATATCCGCCATCGGCACCGGACTGTTTTAGGGTCTTGAGCAGATACATGCTTTTCAAAGGCATTGTCACGAAACTGTCGTAGAAGTCTTCGGGAATGGCATTCGACAGCTGCAGGTTTCTTATGACAGGCTCACCGTCGGCATCGCAAAGGTCAGCGACCATGACATCGGCCGGAAGAGCCGGATAATAATCGACCATCACATACCGTCCCCAGTCAGGACTCCAGAAATACTTTTCGCTGAATCCTTCCAGTCCGTACCGTCCGGTCTGGTGATATTCCCTGCCACCAGATTTGAGAATGCCATTTTCCATCCCGGACTTGAGCCACATGTCAGGAGCCTGATCGACGGTGTATACTATTGCGGTCTTGTTTTTACAGCGGACAATTCTGGAAATGTTGCCGTAAGCAGTGCCTGGATTGTATGATGATTCCGGTTTCTTTATTGTCTCCACGGCATTGGGGAAAACGGTATGCTTTGCATTCATCCGTTCAACAGCCTTGACTGCAGTGTCATTTCCGTACAGCTTGTCCAATTCCGTTCCTTGAGGAATCAGCGTAATGCGCTGAACGTCAGTCTGCACCACTGACACCTGCTCTATTCCACGTTTCCAGGCCGCATCGGCAAATTTCTGCAAATCAGCCACAGGCATCCTGTCTGACGGATATATTGCCAGTCCGTGACCGTCAAACAGGTCAATCCACTTGAGCATGAGTCTGACATCGCCCGATATGGAGAGGTCTTCATGGGAATATGCTTTTTTGTCAAATGCGTGTCTGATGCGTTCCTCATGCATGTTGCAGATCATTTCAAAACGGTACTTGCCGTCAGACTCAGGGCCGTATATGCGGACCAGGCGGAATTCAGGCATTTCCATGTGCTCCAGCATCTCATCGTTGTTGGCCACGTTGATGCGTATGCCGGCCTTTGCCAGCTGTTCGGCCAGAGGCTGCGCCTGGGCAAGACTCTGAATGGGATACATGTACATCAGCGTCATGCGTGTGGTCCTGCATCCGTCATAACTCTTCAGATATGCGGCAACATCATCGGTCTTCATGCTCTCACTCACGTGGTCAGAGGTCTCCACCTTGGCGGTTCCGTCCTTGAAGACCCACACCTTACCGTCTTGAAAGACCGGCTCCTGGAAGTCTTCAACCTGTGCTGGCGCAGTCTGTGCATTTGCATACAGGAACAGGAACGCGACTGCCGGAATGAACAGGGCACGCAGCCTGTTCCACCGGCCCGATTCCATTCTTTCCATCATATCCATACGGTTCTTGAGTTTTGATTTACCCAGCCAGTTGCCCATGCTTATGCCCTTCTTCTGTGCAACGGCATCGACAAGCATCAGTTTGTAGACGGTGGGGTCAGTTCCGCTGTCAAGAACGGCACGGTCCGCCTCATATTCGTGAATCAGCTCTATTTCGGCATGAAGCAGTTTCATGGCCGGATTGAACCACTGCATGGCCCACAGTGCATCGGCCAGCAGCAGATCCAGCGAATGCAGGCGGCTTGCGTGAAGGTATTCATGCTTCCATGCCATGGACATATCATCAGATTCCAGCCATTCGCGTGGCATGACCACATAGCGCATCCAGTTCATGGGCTGGCTTACAGCATCTGATTCTATCACGTCGCACCCGTCGCGGCGGTCGGCATAAAGTCCGCTATCTATCAGGCGGGCCACTGATTTCATTGATTTTATATACCGTACGACAAACAGTATCATGCCTGTACAGTATGCGGCAATCAGGCCGATGACCCAAAACTGATGTCCGCCTGAGTCATGGGTGAAAGTATCGTGTATGGGCATATCGGCCCTGAGGGCACTGATCCTTATGGCAGGCAGGGTTACAGACAGAACGGCTATCAGAATCAGCATTGCGCGGTTGAAGCGGTGGAATGTCTGCTTTTTCAGAAAGACGCGGTACAGCAGTACCAGAACGGCTGTCAGCACAGCCACCTTCAGCTGATATATGAGGAATGCTTCCATATGTTGAATTGGCTTGCTTGTTCAGTCTGTCCTTTTACCGGATCTGATACGCCGTACAAGTTCCTCCAGTTCATCGACAGAAATCTTCTCGTCATCAACCAGAGCGGACACGGCGCTGATGTATGAGTTGTCAAAACAGCTCGAAACCAGCCGGTCCATGTTGCTGTCAGCATACTGTTCTCTGCTTATGGCGGCATGGTAACGGTAACCTGAGCCGGCCTTTTCATGTCCTATGAACCCGTCGCTCTCAAGTATGCGCACACGTGTCGATATGGTGTTGACATGAGGTTTGGGGTCACTGTACAGTTCTCTAAGTTCACTTACTGTCATGGCACCGTTCTTCCAGAACTGCTCCATGATGAATGTCTCGATTTCAGTCAGTCTCTTCATAATCCGACCAGATTGTATACGGCAAATATACAACTTGGCCGATTAGTTGAACTAACCTTATTAGTTATTTAAGGGAAATTAACAAACTGCACAATGGGGACTGTCCCTGTCGAATAGGGACAGTCCCTGTTCGTCAGGGACTGTCCCCACTGATCACTTGTGGGTCATGATGTCCAGGACCAGGCGGTCGGTTTCGTTCATGCCTTTGGCGCCTACGCGGGTCAGGTTGTGGATGCACTTGTCCACATCGTCCTCAATCAGGCCTTCGACACTTGAGACCACGTTGTTCTGGATGGCCATGATGGCGCTCAGGACGGCGGTGGACACGCCGCTGCTGACCTTGAGCGAGCAGCTGGGCTTGGCGCCGTCACACAGTATTCCGGCCAGGTTGGCAATCATGTTCTTGACGCTGTAGGCTACCTGTTCATAGGTTCCGCCCATAAGGTACGTGATTCCGCAGCTGCTGCCGGTGGCCGCAACAACGCAGCCGCACAGGGCACTGAGCCGTCCCAGGCTCTGTTTTATGTAGATGGCGGTCAGATGGCTGAGCATGAGGGCGCGCGTGAGTTCCTCATGGGTGTTGTGGTTCTCTTCTGCATAGACCACGACCGGCATGGTGGCGGCAATGCCCTGGTTTCCGCTGCCCGAATTGCTCATGACGGGAATCATGGCGCCGGCCATGCGGGCGTCACATGCGCAGCTGGTGGCGGTCAGGATATGGCTGAAAATGCTGTCGCCCATGACGCCGCGGCCCATGGGGCGTGACAGGGTCTTGCCCAGATCATGACCGTAGTTGCCCTTCAAGGCCTGCTGCGACGCCTCCCTGTTCAGTCTTGCGGCCTCATTTATGAATTCAATGTCTTCAAGCGGCGCGGTGGTGGCAAAGTCATACACGCGCCTCAGGGTAAGTTCCTCTTCCTCCTGTCCGGTCTCCTGTCCTCCCAGCAGGTCCATCCTGTCGCACAGAACCTTGCCGTCAGCCTCCAGGTAGACCAGCAGAGTGTGCTCCCTGGCAATTGTTGCCCGGGCCGATGATGTGCCTGCGCAGCACCTGACATCAATGTACAGCTTTTCATCGGTCTTGTCCTCAAGGGCAATGTGTATGCGTCCCTGGGCAATGAACTTCCTGCCGTCTTCAACTGCCTGCGGGGTGGTGTCCTTGAGCACTTCGAGCCCGTATGCGCTCTTGCCCACCAGTGCCCCGAGGGCAACGGCAATGGGCAGACCGATCATGCCGGTGCCGGGAATGCCCACGCCCATGGCGTTCTTCAGGATGTTGGCGCTGAGACGTATGTCCAGACTTTCCGGCCTGCAGCCAAGCGTTTCCACCGCATGCGCCACACAAAGTGCAACAGCCATGGGTTCAGTACAGCCAATAGCAGGCACAACCTCTCTTTTTACCAGTGAAATTATTTCGGAATCTGTCATAATCAATGTATGTTTTTGCAAATATATCAAAACTTTTCCATGTCCTGAGATATCCTTATATTTGCAGAAACAGAATTTGTCAACATGCATAAGTTTTCAGTATTAATGGCAGCCGCAATGGCTGCAACAGTCTGCATGGCGCAGACACAGGTCAAAGAGGATTTCGTTCCTTCGTCAAAGAACCAGCCCGGACAGGAGTACCCCATGGTCAATTCGCAGGGTTACGCCCGTTTCCGCATCCAGGCTCCCAATGCACAGTCGGTATCGGTCAGTCTGGGACTGGGCGGACAGGGCGGCACACGCCTTGTGAAGGGTGCTGACGGATACTGGACCGGCACCACGGCGGGCCCCATGGACGAGGGCTTCCACTACTACCACCTGACCATAGACGGCGGTACTTTCAATGATCCCGGCACCAACAACTACTACGGTTCAAGCAGGTGGGAGAGCGGAATTGAAATACCTACTTATAAATATAACGATTCCGATATCTATGCCCAGCGCGACGTTCCGCACGGCGAGGTCCACGAAATAAAGTTCTGGTGCAAGGAGACTGGCAGCCTGAAGCGCGCGTTTGTCTATACCCCGCCCACATACTACACTGACAAGAAGAAAGTGAAGTACCCCGTCCTGTACCTGCACCACGGCTACGGTGAGGACGAGACCGCATGGTTCACCCAGGGTCACGCAGACCTTATCATGGACAACCTGATTGCTGACGGCAAGATAAAGCCGTTCATTGTGGTCACCACCTACGGCATGATCAACCACGCCAAGTTCGGTCAGATAGCAACATTTGACTATTCACCTTATGAGCGTGTGCTGTGTGACGAACTGATCCCGTACATCGATTCACATTTCCGCACCCTTGCAAACAAGGACAACCGCGCCATGGCCGGCCTGTCAATGGGCGGCTTCACCACCCAGGTTGTCACTCTGGCCCGCCCCGAGGTGTTCGGCTACTACGGTCTGCTGAGCGGCGGTTCATACACGCCTGCTGACATCAAGGACCCCAAACAGGTGAAGAAGATTTTCGTAAGCTGCGGCAGCAAGGAAGGCGGTGACCGCATAATGCAGCAGGCCGAGGACCTGCGCGCTGCAGGCATCGATGCCATGGGTTACGTTTCACCTGAAACCGCCCACGAGTTCCTGACCTGGCGCCGTGCCCTGTACAACATGGCCCAGTATTTCTGGGGCAAGTGATCAACGGGGACAGTCCCTGGCAAACGGGGACAGTCCCTGGCAAACGGGGACAGTCCCTGGCAAACAGGGACAGTCCCTATTGGTCAAAATTGCAACGGTTTTGCAACGCTGTTTTCTTGCAATCCGTCGTCAATTGCACCACTTTTGCATCAAAAATTTGATGATATGAAAAGAATTATGTTTCTGCTTGCCGCGCTGACGCTGATTACAGCGGGTGCATCGGCCTCGAAGAAAAAAGACATTATCAGGAAGGAGAAGGGTCTTATAACCTTCACAGTTGACCGTGACCTTCCGGAACCGTCAGGAGCTGAAGACAAGATCACTGACGGCCGTAGAATTATGACGAGCATACTGGCTGACGACAATATGGTTGCCGAACCGCGGATTGTGGCATCGAGCTTTTCCAAGGAACGGCTTGGCAACTACGGAAAGAACCCCTTCTTCAAGGGCATGACCGATGCGTTCGCTGACCACAGGCCGGTGGTGCTCAGTCCCGATGTGATATGGTCGCTCATTTCACAGGGTTTCGCCAACCATGTGAGCCGCAACCCCGAGGAGATGCGCCACCTGTTCGTGGACCACGAAGGCAAGATTGACCTGCTGGTCGAGACAGCCGAGGACCTGCTTACGGGCGATGCTGACTGGAACGGCATTGTGGACGGTTTCTATCATCAGATTGCGGACAACACAAAGGACGGGATAGCCCAGCTCATGGCGCAGCCGTTCTCAACTACAGGCCCCAACGAACTGATGGCATCACAGGTTGTCCTGATGAAGACCATGGAATCCTATTTCCAGTACATTGTCATATATATGGGCTGCGGAATCCCCAGCGTGACCCTTACCGGAACACCTCAGGACTGGCAGTCCATTCTGGATCGTGTGAAGGAATTCCGCCGCTACGGTCTTGACTGGTGGGTCGATGACCTTGAGCCCATCCTGACAGAATTCGTAAAGGCATCGAAGGGAAAGCCTGACACCCGGTTCTGGCAGAGCATAGTGAAGAAGTACCGTCCCGGCGAAATGCGCGGTGCCGCCTGCGGCTTTGACGAATCGACCGAACTGGACGGCTGGTTCCTCAAGTTCTTCCCCTATGACAGGAACGGACGCCTGCCTGAAAAAGTCAGAATAACTCATGAGATGCTTCCCGAGCAGGTTACCACTCAGTTCAAGTACGTGATTCTTGATGCTGAAGGTTCCGGACAGGTCCTGAGCGAAATGCAGATGGAGCTGTGCGCCGGAATAGTGGGCATCAGTTTCGATGAGGACAACTGGACATCGACCCCGAAGATAGGCTGGTTTGTCAGGGTCAGCGAGACAGAGCAGGAGATGCTGGAGAAAATGTACGCCAAGGACCGTACGGGAGACCTGAACCTGCGCGTTGACCGCGTTCCTGACGTGTTGAGACACGCCGCTCACATAAAGACCCTGAAACTGACATTTGTAGGCAAGGTAAACCTGCCCGAGTGGCTTGAGAAAAAGGACATAGACCATCTTGTAATAACCAATGAACTGAGCGCGGAAGAACAGGCTTCACTCAGAGAACGTTTCCCCAACATCCAGTTCAGCAGATGGTGAAAACAGCAGTATTGGGCGTGTGCCTGCTGGCAGCAGCTGCAGCCGGTGCAAAGGAGATTGAATATGTTGATCTGGGACTTTCGGTCCTGTGGTCAACTGGGAATTCCGGTATAAGCGTTGAAAGGCCGCAAGGTGACTATTACACATGGACCGATGCAGTGCAGGCTTTCAGCTCCGATACTGAAGGCCGCATGGCCAGCAAGGCCGAATGGGACGAACTGCTGGACCTGTGTTCGCGCAAGTGGACAACGGTTGATGATGTTCAGGGCTATCTTTTCACAAGCAAGGTCAAGGGCTTCACTGACCGCAGCATATTCATTCCGGCAGCCGGCTGGCTTGAGAACGGACAGCTGAAGGAGGTCTCACGATATGCCTCGTACTGGTCATCGACTCCGGGTGTGCAGCCGGGAAATTCAGCCGCATACGGATTCAACTTCCAGCGTGGCACCATAGAATGGCACAGCGAGAACCGCTATTCCGAACAGTCGGTCCGTCTGGTCAGGCCTCTGACCGGAAAACAGGTGACCAAGGTGTCACTTGACAGGAAGAAGCTGGCAATGGAGCAGCACACATCAGCCCGCCTGAAGGCCACAATGGCAGGCGGAAAACGTAATGTGAACAGCACCTGCACATGGACAACGTCCGATGAAAAGGTCGTGAGCGTGAGCGCTGACGGCCTTCTGGTGGCGCATACTCCCGGATCCTGCACGGTCACGGCAAGCGCATACGGACAAAGTGCACGGTGCACGGTCACGGTGACCGAAAACGGGTACAGCTATGTGGATCTGGGACTGTCAGTCCTGTGGGCCACACGCAACCTTGGCGCTAAGGATTCATCGGCCTACGGAAACTATTATGCCTGGGCCGAGATTGAACCCAAGGAGTTCTTCTCATGGGGCAACTACCGCTACTGCAGTTTCCCGGGCCAGACAAGCGGCATGGACAAGTATGTGACAGACGGCTATGCGCACCAGTATCTGCCGGCTGATAATCTGACGCGTCTGCTGCCCGAGGACGATGCCGCCACGGTGCTTCTGGGCAGCGACTGGCATATCCCTACCGAGAACGAGATTGAGGAGCTGAAGGAGAACTGCCGCATATCCGATACGGTTACGGCCGGCGGCATAACGTGTGCGGTTGTCACCAGCATGGTTCCCGGCTATGAGGGACGCAGCATATACCTGCCTCTCAGCGGCCAGTATTCCGGCAACGAGCCCATGGGTGTGGATTATGAATTCGTGCTGTGGAGTTCCTCAGGAGAGAACACAAGAGCCGTCAGGTTTGTCGATGAGCGTAAATGGTTCGAGACCAGGAGCAGTTACACTTCCGGGACTGAACGTTATTACGGGCTTAACATACGTCCCGTACACCGTCTGACTGATGAACAGTTCGCGCAGGTGGAAATTGACGGGAATCTGACCGATATGGCTTACGGCGAAATAAGGCCCGTCAGTCTGCTCATGGAACCGTCGGGCCGCAGCATAATGCCGGACAAGATTGATTGGGAGGCATCGGACCCCACCATGCTTCAGGTTCTTAAGGAAGGATATGTCATTGCACTCAAGACAGGCAGCTGCACGCTGACAGCCCGCTATGAAGGCCGAAGCGTCACTGTTCCCGTTACGGTGACCATGCCGGTACCTGAGGCTGTCGATCTTGGACTGAGCGTGAAGTGGGCATCGGCCAACCTTGGTGCCGCCACGCCACAGGACCAGGGCGCCATGTTTGCCTGGGGTGAGACATCGGTCAAGCCAAGACCTTATACATGGGAGAACTACAGACACTACTCCAACGGCCGTCACACCAAATACTATTTTGGAGAAAAGTATTCCGATGGTACCCCTGACTTTAAGGAGCAGCTTGATGCCGAAGACGATGCGGCCCACGTGCTGCTGGGCGACGGCTGGAGAATGCCAACTGCAGTTGAATTGGACGAACTGGTCAGAAACTGCACCCGGACCCAGATCGATGAAGACGGTGTCATGGGCTGGATCGTTGCCAGCCGGGTTCCGGGCTTCGAGGGCAGGTGCATATACATGCCTTACACGGAAAGCGTGTTCGGTGATATGGGCGAATGGAACATAAACCGGCGTAGCAATTTCAGTTACCGTACATCGACCCTGGAGGTAGTGATGGGAGACCGGTTCTTCCGGCAGGCCAGCGGCGGACCGGTCCGTCCGGTTCAGGAGCTGGACGCGCAGGAAACAGCGGCCAGAAAGCAGGCCGATTCAGAACGCATGCGTGCCAAGACCGGACATGCCGCCATTCCTGATGCAGTTGATCTGGGACTGAGCGTACTGTGGGCAAGTTTCAACGTGGGCGCGGATTCGCCCGAAGGGACCGGCGATTTCTTTGCCTGGGGCGAGACTGCCACAAAGCCGTATTACACTCTGTACAATTACCGTCACGCATCAGTTGACAAAGAAAAGGGATACTGGTGGTATGACAAGTTTGACAAGGATTATGTGCTTGCCCCCGAGGACGATGCCGCACATGTGAACTTGGGCGGTGACTGGCGCCTTCCCACCAAATATGAATGTCATGAACTGGAGGAGAAGTGCGCCTGGGCCGATACCCTGATGAACGGCGTGGGCGGTCTTCTGGTGACAAGTTGCGTGCCGGGTTATGAGGGCAACAGCATTTTCCTGCCATTCACGGACTACAATCATGAGGATCAGGGCTTATACATGACTTCGAGCGCAAGTTCCAGAACAAGTGACAGCTGCGTGTCTCTCGGCGTTAACAAATGGTCTGTAGGCACTGTTGACGAGTTCCAGTCCGACATTGAAATGAAACAGCTCCATGTCATCGGTTCTATGAACCCTGAAAGCAAGTACCAGGTTCGCGCGGTACGTGGAAAATGAAATACGCTGATATGAAACGGATAATCCTCCCATTCCTGCTGCTGGCACCTTTTGCCGTGGCGGCGCAGTCAGTTGACGAACAGTTTGAAGAAGCCTGGCAGAAAACAGCCGGCGTGTCCGGTTACTGGAACAGGGTGCTTTACGGTGCCGTTACGCCGCAGTGGCGCGGTGATGACGTATTCTTCTACTCTACACAGGGGCCCGACGGGGAGGAGTGCTACAAGGTCGATGTAAGGTCCGCTGCCAGGACAGCGGTCCCGCGTGACAGCCTGAATGCGGTGGGCCGGGGACCTGCCGGCGGTGCGCCTCAGGGGTTTGGCGGCGGACTGCCAGGCGGCATGTACGGCGGCCGCAGGAGCGGTTCCAATTCACCGGACGGCAATATGGAATGTCTTATCCGCGACAACAACATATGGCTGCGGCGGGATGGCAAGCTGACCCAGCTGAGTTTTGACGGCAATGAGAAGGAACCTTACATACAGTTCCTCTGGTCACCGGATTCGCGCCGCATAGCGGCTCTCAAGAAGCAGACCCATGAACAGCGTCAGATTCTGCTGCGCACATCAAGGCCGTCGGACCAGGTCCAGCCCACATACCGCTGGCTGGACTATGACAAGCCCGGCGATGATCTTCCGCAGGCCACTCCGGCGCTCTTCGATGCGGAAAACATGTGCCGGATTGCGCTGTCCGTACAGAACTTTGACAACCAGTATGATCTGGGACGCCTGCACTGGTCGCAGGATTCCAGGTTCTTCACCTTCGAATACAACAGGCGCGGACACCAGCTGTATCAGATTCTTGCCGTTGATGCGGACGGGACTGTGCGTACCGCGTATGAGGAGACATCGGAAACGTTCATATACTGGAATGACATGTACCGCCGCTGGATGAAGGACGGCAGGCTCATGTGGGTGTCGGAACGTGACGGGTGGCGCCACCTGTACCTGATTGATCCGGCCTCCGGCAGTCTGCAGCAGCTGACAGCCGGCCAGTGGAACGTGCGTGAAATGCAGCATGTCGATGAAGAGAACGGCGTGCTGCTGTTCTATGCCAGCGGCTACCCCACGAACCGCGGTGAAGATCCCTACAACAAGCACCTGCTGCGTCTGGATATGGCCAGCGGAAAACTGACTGACCTGACGCCTGACAACGGGAACCACAGTGTCAGCTTCAACCCCTCCCATACCGCTTTCGTTGACGTCTGGTCGCGGCCTGACATGCCGCATGTGAGCGCCGTGCGCAACGCCGTGACAGGAAAGCGTATTCTCAAGCTGCAGGAGTCCGATGCTTCACGCCTGCTGCAGTCGGGCTACACCATGCCTGAAGTTTTCGTGGCGAAGGGCCGTGACGGAAAGACTGACATATGGGGCAACATATACCGCCCGTCAGGTTTTGACCCGGAGAAGAGCTATCCGGTGGTGGAGTACATCTATGCAGGCCCGCATGATTCATATGTAGAAAAGAATTTCAGGCCTACGGACCGTTTCACGCGTCTGGTCGAGATGGGATTCATTGTGGTCACCATTGACGGAATGGGTACAGACAACCGTTCAAAGGCTTTCCAGGATGTGGCATACCGCAATCTCAAGGATGCCGGATTCCCGGACCGCGAACTGTGGCTTAAGGCTGCGCAGAAGAAATATCCTTACATGAACCTGGACAACATGGGCGTGTACGGCTATTCGGCCGGCGGGCAGAACGCGCTCTCCGCACTGCTGTTCTTCGGTGATTTCTACAAGGTGGCGGTTGCTTTGGCCGGCTGTCATGACAACCGCATGGACAAGATATGGTGGAACGAACAGTGGATGGGATGGCCTGTAGGCCCATGGTACAGTGAGAATTCAAACGTTGACAACGCTTACAGGCTTCAGGGAAAGCTGTTGCTCATAAACGGCGAGATTGATGACAATGTTGATCCTGCATCGACCCTGCAGGTGGTGGCCGAACTGGTCAAGGCCGGTAAGGATTTCGAACAGCTGTATCTGCCCGGATTCACCCATGACCTGGGTAGCGAATACATCACCAAACGTATATTCCGGCATTTCTGGCGGTACTGCCGCTGATACCGCGGCGGGACATGTCCTGCGGCACTGTGGCAGCGTACATCTTACCTGTTGAAAAGTCGCGCGTGCGCGAGACCTGATTTTGCGGCGGAAAATGTTATCTTCGCTGAAATTTGCTTCAAGTGGGGAAAATGTCCGCATCGGATTCTAAAATAACGGTTGTACCGGTCCAGTCGCGAAGGCAGCTGCGTGAGTTCGCGCGCTTTGGCCGCAGGCTCTACAAAGGCTGCACATACAATGTGCCCGAACTGGATTCCGATGTCATGGACCTGTTCACCCCGTCACGCAATTCCGCACTTGAATTCTGTCAGGCGCAGACCTTCCTGGCCGTACGCGGCGGCAGGACTGTGGGACGCGTGGCCGCCATCATAAACGCAAAGGCCAATGAGACATGGGGCGTGAAGACTGTCAGGTTCGGATGGATAGACTTTGAGGATGACATTGAGGTGAGCCGCGCGCTGCTGGACACGGTGGCGCAGTGGGGGCTCCGGCGCGGCATGAACCGCCTGGAGGGCCCGTTCGGATTCACAGACTTTGACCCCGAAGGCATGCTCACATGGGGCTTTGACCGCATGGGCACCATGGCCACCATCTACAACTGGCCGTACTATCCTGAACATATGCGCCGGCTTGGGCTGACAGAATCTGCAACTTGGAGCGAATGGCTTATACCGCACTGTGGGATTCCGGAAAAGATTTCCCGGCTGTCCGATATCGTTCTCAGTCGCAACGGACTTCATGTGACTGACCTTTCAGCTGCAAAGTCCAGGCTGGCTGTAAGGTACGCCCATGACATATTCCACCTGGTGAACGAATCGTTTTCGCCGCTGTACGGTTATTCGGCCTTTTCAGAAAAGCAGATTGACGATTTCGTGCGCCGCTATCTGCCGCTCATTGACAAGAGGCTGGTATGCATGGTGCAGGACAGTGAGGACAATCTGGTGGCTGCCGGTTTCACCATTCCGTCAGTGGCCCATGCTCTGCGCAAGGCTGGCGGGCACCTGTTCCCGCTGGGATGGTGGCACCTGCTGAAGGCTTTCCGCTGGAAGCATTCCGATACTCTGGAAATGCTCTTCATGGCTGTCCGTCCGGATTACCAGAACCGCGGAATAAACGCAGTTCCGGTGGCCAGGATAATGTCAGCGGCACTTGGAATGGGTTTCATGCAGGCTGAAAGCAACCCCGAACTTGACACCAACACCAAAATGCAGAGCCACTGGTCCTACATTGAGGGCACGGAAATAATCAAGCGGCGTGCGGTTTTTTATAGGGAAATTTGATATTGACATATGGCAGAAATTGAAGAAATGTTCGACCAGGAGGTCCCCCAGACACAGTACAATGAGGACAACATACGCCACATGGACGATATGGAGCATATCCGTACCCGTCCCGGCATGTACATTGGAAAACTGGGTGACGGGTCACAGGCCGATGACGGCATATACGTGCTGCTGAAGGAAATCATCGACAACAGCGTTGATGAATTCCGGATGAACACCGGCAAGCGCATCGAAATAGACCTGACTGACACCGGCCGCGTTTCAGTACGTGACTACGGCCGCGGAATACCTCTGGGCAAACTTGTTGAAGTGGTCAGCATGCTGAACACCGGCGGCAAGTTCGACAGCAAGGCGTTCAAGAAGAGCGTCGGCCTGAACGGCGTCGGACTCAAGGCCGTGAACGCCTTGAGCAGCTATTTCATGGTCACCAGCTGCCGCGACGGCCAGAAACGCACGCTTGAATTCCAGTGCGGCCGTCTCAAGTCCGATGTCACGGTCCCCAGCGCTGAAGAACACGGGACCGGAATAGTGTTCGAACCTGACGGCACCAAGTTCGTGGGCTACCAGTTCCGTCCGGCCATCATCGAGACCATGCTGCGCAACTACACCTACCTGAACACCGGCCTGACCATCATGTACAACGGCCAGCGTTTCATGTCGCGCAGCGGTCTGGAGGACCTGCTTTCGGAACGCATGAGTTCCCAGAGCCTGTACCCCATTGTCCACCTTAAGGGCACTGACATTGAGATAGCGTTCACCCACACCGGCCAGTATGGTGAGGAATACTATTCGTTCGTGAACGGCCAGTACACATCACAGGGTGGTACGCACCAGAGCGCGTTCAAGGAGCATATTGCACGTACAATCAAGGAATTCTACGGCAAGCCGTTCGAACTGGGCGACATACGCAACGGCCTTGTGGCCGCCATTGCCCTGAACGTTGAGGAACCGGTTTTCGAAAGCCAGACCAAGATCAAGCTGGGGTCCACAACCATGACCCCTGACGGCGGCCAGTCCCTGAACAAGTTCGTGGGTGACTTCATAAAGAAGGAAGTCGATGACATGCTCCACAAGGAGTCCGATGTGGCTGACGTGATACTGAAGAAGATACTGGAATCGGAAAAGGAACGCAAGGAAATAGCCGGTATCACAAAGCAGGCCCGTGAACGCGCCAAGAAGGCCAATCTGCACAACCGCAAGCTGGCTGACTGCCGCATACACCTCAGTGACGCACGCGGTGACCGCCAGGAGGACAGCTGCATATTCATCACTGAGGGCGATTCGGCAAGCGGGTCCATCACCAAGAGCCGTGACGTGAACACCCAGGCCGTATTCTCCCTGCGCGGCAAGCCGCTGAACTGCTACGGACTGACCAAGAAGGTGGTTTATGAGAATGAGGAGTTCAATCTGCTGCAGGCCGCCCTCAACATTGAAGAGGGGCTTGACGACCTGCGCTACAACAAGATAATTGTGGCTACCGATGCCGATGTGGACGGCATGCACATACGCCTGCTCATGATAACCTTCTTCCTGCAGTTCTTCCCCGAACTTGTCAGGAAGGGTCATGTGTACATACTCCAGACCCCGCTGTTCCGCGTGCGCAACAAACGCCGCAAGCGCAAGACCGCACAGGGCCAGGTCGATGGAGTGGTGACTGAGAAGGGTGAATTCGAGACAATCTACTGCTATTCCGATGAAGAGCGCCGCGTGGCCATAGAAAAGCTCTCACCCAATCCTGAAATAACCCGCTTCAAGGGACTCGGCGAGATTTCGCCTGACGAATTCAAGAACTTCATCGGACCTGACATGCGCCTTGAACGTGTCACGCTCCAGAAGACCGATGCTGTCAGCGACCTGCTGTCCTTCTATATGGGCAAGAATACAATGGAACGCCAGAACTTCATCATAGACAACCTTGTTGTAGAAGAGGACATTGTCCATGACGATGAAGGTGAAAAATTCTGATTATGAAACTGTTATTTCCAGGGTCATTTGACCCGTTCACGACCGGACACGCCGACCTTGTGGAACGTGCCCTGAAAATTGCCGGCAATGTGGTCATTGCCATAGGTACGAACAGCGGAAAGAACCCCATGTTCAGTGTCGGACAGCGTCTTGACGCCATTGCCCGGCACTATGCCGGCGACAGCCGCGTCAGTGTCATATCCTATGACGGACTGACTGTCGATGCCGTACGGGAAAACGGCTGTGACGCCATACTGCGCGGTGTGAGGACCGTGGCTGACTATGAGGCGGAACGCTCTCTGGCCGATGCCAACCGTGCCATAGAGGATGTCGAGACCGTACTGCTGGTTGCCCGTGCTGACACCCAGCACATAAGCAGCAGCCTGGTCCGTGAACTTATGCATTACGGCCGCGATGTGAGCGGCTTTGTCATAGAAACCTTTTTAGACTGCATGAAATGAAAAAAACAGCAACTGCCATATTGTGCCTGTCCTTACTGTCCGTTCCAGTCTGTGCGCAGGGCCTGCGTGTCATACCCCAGAACCAGCCGCAGCGTGCCGTACAGCAGCAGCGCCAGACTGTGGGAGACCAGCTGCAGAAACTGCTGGTGGCGGAGAGCGCCATCTCCAGCCTATATGTCGATGAGACCGATGAATCCAGTCTGGTCGAGAACGCCATCATAGGAATGCTCAAGGACCTGGATCCGCACTCCACATATCTGACTCCTGAAGAGAATGACAAGTCCAATGAGACTCTGACCGGTTCGTTTGACGGAATAGGGGTGCAGTTCAACATGATTGAAGACACGCTTCTCATAATACAGCCCATTGCTGACGGTCCGTCGGAAAAGGCCGGCATAATGGCCGGTGACCGCATAGTCAGTGTCAACGACACCGCCATTGCAGGTGTCAGGATGTCACAGGAGAATATCATGAAGCGTCTGCGCGGGCCCAAGGGAACGCATGTGAAACTTGGCGTAGTGCGCCGCGGCGTCAGGGATGTGATTGAATTCAATGTGGTCCGTGACAATATTCCGGTGAACACGGTCGATGCATGGTACATGATGAACCCCACTACAGGTTACATAAAGGTGTCCAGCTTCGGTGCGACTACGGTTGACGAATTTGAAGAGAAGCTTTCAGACCTGCAGTCCCGTGGAGCGACATCGCTTGTCCTTGACCTTCAGGGCAACGGAGGCGGTCTGCTTATGGCTGCCGTAGGCATAGCCAACGAATTCCTGAAACGTGACCAGCTGGTGGTCTACACTGAAGGACGCCGTTCGCCCAAGAGCGGTTATCTGGCTGACGGCCGCGGCCGTTTCCGTGACGGCAGGCTGGTGGTCCTGATTGACGAATATTCGGCAAGCGCAAGTGAAATAGTGTCAGGAGCGCTCCAGGACTGGGACCGTGCCACAATCATCGGACGCCGTTCGTTCGGCAAGGGGCTTGTCCAGCGTCCTGTCGAATTCCATGACGGTTCGCTTATACGCCTTACTGTTGCCAAGTATTTCACACCTGTAGGCCGATGCATACAGAAACCCTACGGCAAGGATGTGGATTACGGTGAGGACATACTGGAGCGTCTTCACCATGGTGAACTGACCAATGCTGACAGCATTCATTTCCCCGATTCCCTGAAATACAGCACAATGGTCAGCCACAGGACCGTCTATGGCGGTGGCGGAATCATGCCTGACATATTCGTACCGCTGGACACCACACGCACGAACCAGTACTACCGTGACGTTACAGCAAAGAACGTGACACTCCAGACCGCATTCCAGTACACTGAGAAGAACCGCCGCCAGCTGCAGCGCAGGTACCCTGACTTTGAAAGCTTCAATGCGCAGTTCGAATGCGGAAAGGACGTCATGGACATGTTCCTTGCCAAGGCAAAGGACCTGAAAGTGGAATACAGGGAGGACCAGTACAAGCATTGTCTGGACATTTTCAAGGTCCAGCTCAAGGCAATGATTGCCCGCAATGTATGGGGCCTTAACGGATACTACCGCATCATTCAGACGCTTGACGACACCGTACAGCGGGCTGCAAAGTACTGTGAAACGGGTGAATGAAATCAGTAAATGTCATGTGAGTGGAGGCATTTAGTGTTTTTTTTGTATGTTTGCGGTTCAGAAACTTATCACATTATTAATCTATAATTACTAATTATGGCTAACGAAGTAAACAACGGCTATTACAAGCTGAGTTGGGGGCAGAGAATCGGTTTCGGTTCCGGTGACCTTGCCCAGAACCTTATTTTCCAGACGGTCGCATGTTTCCTCATGCTGTACCTGACTACAGTATTGAAGATTGACCCCAAATTCGTAGGCGGTCTTATTCTTGCAGTCCGACTCCTTGACTGTTTCTGGAGCCCCGTAGTGGGAAAATACATTGACAACCACAATCCCAAACTGGGCAAGTACCGCACATATCTGCTTTATGGCGGTATTCCTCTTACAGTTGCAGCATGCCTGCTCATGCTTCCTGCTGCCGCTACATGGGGCATGACCGGAAAGATCATATACGCTACAGTCAGCTACACCCTGCTCAGCATGATCTATTCAGTCGTGAACATACCTTACGGCTCAATCATGGCCAGCATGACCCGTGACAATGACGAGGTGCTTATCCTCACTTCCACACGTATGGTCTGCGCCAACATAGGTCAGATCATCGTTCAGGCCGGTTTCCCCATCGGACTTGCAATGGTTGTAGGTATTGCAGTTGACTGGAACCAGGCTGTATTCATGGCAATAGGCACAATTCCCGCATTCATCATCCTGCCTTCTCTGCCCATCCTTAAGAAATGGTTCGGCAAGAAGGGACTGTATTATCTGCTTCTTTCAGTAGGTCTGATAGGTTTTGTCGCACTGTTCGTGATAGGCAAGTTCTTTGATGTCCAGAACAACATGACACTTGTCCAGGCTGCAAAGATCATGACCGGCGTAGGACTGCTTGTTGGTTCACTCATGTGGGCTCTGGTTCCTGAAGTCATCACTGAGGCCGAATACCGTACCGGCAACAGACCTGCCGCTACCGTAAACGCTCTTGCAGGTGTCGCCTTCAAGGCCGGCTTCTCACTTGCAGGTTTCATCACTCCGTGGGTCATGGGTGCCATCGGCTTCAATCTGGCAAGTGAAGAGTCAGCTCTTCCCACTGATCCTAAGGCTTGGTTTACCGTAACATGCATTTTCGCAATCGTGGGATTCATTCTTCTCTGTCTGTGTTTCCTGGGCAGCAAGGAAAACATCACCACCACTCCTGAAAAGCCCGTCACCTTTGGTGAAATGTGGCAGGAGTTCAAGGCCAACAAGTGCCTCCAGCTGGTTCTGGGCGTATTCATCGTAGTGTTCCTGGCATCATTCATCAGCGCACCTGTGAATGCCTACTACACTCACATTGCCGATTACAATCCGACCGTACAGAACGCAATCCTGTGGTTCACAACAATCATTCCCGCAATTCTTCTCGTTGTTGTAGGCTACCTTATCTACAAGTATCCTCTCACCGATGAGAAGCTTGATGAAATGAACAAGGCAATTGAGGCTAAGGCAAAGAAGGACTGATTCCTTCCAATCCGAAAAAGAAAGCGGGTCCGCAATGACGGGCCCGTTTTTTTTTCAGCATGACTGTGTCAGAATCCGAAATCGAATCCTTCAGTCTGTATGTTCTGTTCCTGTTCCGGGAGCTTGGCTGTAAGGTGCTCCGTATTGCCTTCAATGCGGACTGCGTGGGCGGGGCAGATGAATTCGCAGCCGCCGCAGCCTACGCACATTTCAGGAGTCGTTTCAGGAATTGTAAGACCGCCCTGGAACGGCACCATGTGGATGGCCTGGACGGGGCAGTGTTCAGCGCATGCGCCGCAGCTGGTGTGCTGGATATTGACTATGCACTTTGTGACATCGAACACCACGCGGCCGGGCTGTGTCTGATGTTTCTGCTCAACGCTGAGCGGCCTGATGGCGCCGTTGGGGCAGACCTGGCTGCAAATGGTGCAGTCATAGTTGCAGTAGCCCTGGTCAAACTTCATGACCGGCTGCATGATACCACCAATCCCGTATTCCATTCCGGCGGGTTTGAGCACATGTGACGGACATTTGCTTACGCACAGGTGGCAGGCGGTGCAGTGCTGCAGAAGATTCCTGTGGCTCTGTGATCCCGGAGGTGACATGGCCACACGCGTGTCCTTCTTTCCTGTAACCTTGGCTTCAAGAGCCTGCGGTGCCAGTGCGGCAAGTACAAGACCGGACTTGAGGAACTGCCGCTTGGATTCGTCCACGCAATCCTCCTTGACGGGGGCGGCAGGCTTTCGAGGCAGGCCGTAGGTCAGTGCATTCTGCTTGCACGCATCTATACAGTCAAAGCATCCCACACAGCGCGAATAGTCTATTTTCTGGTTCTTCGAGTCTATGCAGAATGCCTTGCACTTGCGTCCGCAGGCCTGGCAGTGGTTGCACTTGTCCGTGTCAATACGGATACGGAGCAGTGAGAAACGTGAGAAGAATCCCAATATGGTGCCTACAGGGCAGATGGTGTTGCACCAGGTGCGGCCGTGATGGTAGGATATGTGTCCTATCACAAGCAGCGTAAGGATTGCCACAACCAGTGATGTGACAGACTTCAGGGACAGCACAACCTTGAAGAAACGGTAGCTGCCGGTCTTTTCCGAAATCCACGCGAACAGATTGTTCCCAAGAATGTACAGCGGCTTGAGCAGTTCGTCCGCCATGCGGCCGTATGCGCTGTAAGGTTCGACTAGGCCAACCAGAAAGGTGAATCCCAGCAGCCAGGCTATTATCAGCGCAGCCAGTACGCCGTAACGCAGCCATCGGTTTTCCTCCTTGTAGCCGTATTTCTTCTTTTTGTCAGATTTCTTTGACAGCCAGTTGAAGAAGTCCTGGAATATTCCCAGAGGGCATACTACGGAACAGTACACGCGGCCCAGCAGCAGGGTGGCGGCAATGAGGCATGCCAGCGTGACCAGGCTGAGCGACAGCAGGGCCGGGCCGAACTGTATCTTCTGCAGCACGGGGTTCTGCAGAAGACCGCCCAGGTCAATGAATCCGAATGTGAGTATGCCTATGACCGCAATGGCCAGGATGACTCTTATTTTCTTGAGCATGTCCTTAAAGCTTGATGCGCTTTACGTTCAGTTTGTCAAGGTTCATGGTACCCAGACCAAGTGCCTGTGCATCGGGTATATGTTCGATGTCGTCAAAGTTGATGTTCTTGTTCACCTGGGTGAAGAACTTGCCGGCTGCGGTGTCCACTGCGACAATGTCAGTCGATGCGAACAGGGCCTTTGTCAGCACTACGTCTGCTGCACTGCGTCCCTGGGGGCCGTTAGTGGCCAGAGTGCGGTATGCGTCAACAATGTGGAGGGCTGCAGGCTTGTAAGTGCAGATGTCAGCGATGCACTGGTGCAGGCCGCCGGAATGGATTGCGCGGCGGTCCCAGACAATGCCCATGTGGTTCTTCATGGCAGCGGTCATGAGAGCGCCGCCGTGATTCTTCAGGATGGGAACGTTGAACCATACGTCACAGTCCACGATAGCCTTGTGTACCATGGCCTTCTTGAGCGACTTGCCCTTGGGGACATCGACCTGAACGTATTCGGACTGCTGGTCTGCGGGAACCATTATGCCGCCGGCCTTCTTTACGGCATCTTCAATTCCGCTGTGCGGATAGCAGTTCTGCTGGCGGTCACAGGTGTGGTCAAACACCTTGACTTCACTTGCACCGGCGGCGAGTGAGAGACGTATCAGTTCAGCTACGATTTCAGGGTTGGTGTTTCCTGCAAGTTCAGGCGTGCGGTCCCAGCCTATGTTCGGCTTGATGACAACTTTGTTGCCTTTCTTTACAAAACGTTCAATCCCGCCCAGTTCCTTGAGGGCGGCCTGAAGCATGGGGACCGGTTCGCCGTTCATGACGGCGGCCAGGTCTGCATATTTGGAGTCAGCGGCCGCTGCACCGTTTGAGGGCACTGTTGAGGCCATGACGTCCATAACTCCGTTGTTCTTCACTGTAAGCATTGCGCCGGCGGCGGCAAGCGTCTTCAAGAAATCTCTTCTATCCATATGGTCAGTAAATTTTTTTTAATTCTTAGTGTCCGATTGTGGAATATCGGGCGCTAATATAGTGATTTTGTTTCACATTGTGCTTCATTGCCGTCCTGTTTCAGGCTGTTGAAAACTTTATTATATAAATGGTGTGGGCGGCTTGCTGTGGCGGGCAAAAATTGATAATTTCGCGAATTGATTGAAAGAACCAAAACCATACATAAAATGTCAGAAACCAAGAGAATTTCATCGGCTCTCATATCAGTTTTCCACAAGGACGGACTGGATGAGATCATCAGCAAACTCCATGAGGAAGGTGTCAAACTGATTTCAACCGGCGGAACCCAGCGCTTCATAGAATCACTGGGCGTACCCTGCCAGCCTGTTGAGGAACTTACCGGTTATCCGTCAATTCTGGGCGGCCGCGTGAAGACCCTGCATCCCAAGATATTCGGCGGCATTCTGGCCCGTCGCGAAGAGGAGAATGACATGGCCCAGATGGTCAGCTACGACATTCCTGAAATTGACCTTGTCATAGTGGACCTCTATCCGTTTGAAGCTACCGTAAAGTCAGGCGCTGCCGATGCCGACATCATCGAGAAGATTGACATAGGCGGAATCTCGCTTATCCGTGCCGGTGCCAAGAACTTCAAGGATTCTGTCATTGTCGCCAGCAAGGACCAGTACAAGCCGCTGCTTGACATACTGAATGAACGCGGTGCACAGACCACTCTTGAGGAACGCCGCTGGTTTGCCAAGGAGGCCTTTGCGGTGTCATCGTACTATGACAGCTGCATCTACAACTGGTTTGCAAAAGATTCAGATGACGACCACTTCCGTCTGGCCCTTGAAGGCCGCACTCCCATGCGCTACGGTGAGAACCCCCATCAGAAAGGTGAATTCCGCGGCAATCTGGAAGCCATGTTCGACCAGGTTCACGGCAAGGAGATCTCCTACAACAATCTGCTTGACATCAATGCCGCAATTGACCTGATTGACGAATTTGATGAAACCACGTTCGCCATACTCAAGCACAACAACGCATGCGGCGTGGCATCACGCCCCACACTGCTCCAGGCCTGGAAGGACGCTCTGGCAGGCGATCCCGTATCGGCATTCGGCGGCGTGCTCGTTGCGAACGCACCCGTTGACAGGGAGACGGCCCAGGAGATAAACAAGATTTTCTTTGAGGTCATCATTGCTCCTGACTATGACTGTGACGCCCTTGAGATTCTGGGCCAGAAGAAGAACCGCATAATCCTTATCCGCAAGGAGCAGGAACTGCCGCGCACCCTTGTACGCAGCGCACTTAACGGCGTGTTGGTACAGGAGAAGGATACCAAGTCCGAAACTCCTGAAGACCTCAAGCTGGTCACATCACGCCAGCCCAGCCAGGATGAGATTGAAGACATGCTGTTCGCCAACAAACTGGTCAAGAACAGCAAGAGCAATTCCATTGTGTTCGCACGCGGCAAGCAGCTGCTGGCCAGCGGCGTAGGCCAGACTTCAAGGGTTGACGCCCTGAAGCAGGCTGTTGAAAAGGCTCACGGTTTCGGCTTTACCCTTGAGGGTGCAGCCATGGCAAGTGACGCTTTCTTCCCCTTCCCCGACTGTGTCGAACTTGCAGACAAGGCCGGTGTGAAGAACGTTATCCATCCGGGCGGTTCGGTCCGTGACCAGGAGTCTGTGGACTATTGCCAGCAGCATGACATGACAATGGTCATTACCGGTTTCCGCCATTTCAAACACTGATTTAACAAAAACACTTGAATAATGGGACTCTTTTCATTGACACAGGAGCTTTCGATGGACCTTGGCACCGCCAATACCATCATTACGCTCAATGACCGTATTGTTGTGAACGAGCCGTCCATTGTTGCCATGGACAACAAGACCGACAAGATGGTCGCAGTAGGAAACAAGGCCAAGATGATGTACGAAAAGACAAACAAGGACATCCGCGTCATCAGGCCTTTGAGGAACGGCGTGATAGCCGATTTCGATGCCTGCGAACAGATGATGCGCGGTCTGATAGGCATGGTTGACATAGGCCACAGGCTTTTCTCGCCCTCACTGAAGATGGTGATAGGCGTACCCTCAGGCAGCACTGAAGTCGAACTGCGTGCCGTACGCGACAGCGCCGAACATGCGGGCGGACGTGAAGTGTACATGCTTTTCGAGCCCATGGCGGCAGCCATCGGAATAGGTATAGACGTGCTTGCCCCGGAGGGCAACATGATAGTCGACATAGGCGGCGGAACCACTGAAATTGCCGTCATATCGCTGGGCGGTCTGGTGTCGAACCAGTCAGTCAAGGTGGCAGGTGACGACTTTACAGCCGATATCCAGGACTATATGGGCCGTCAGCACAATGTCAAGGTCAGTGAGCGCATGGCTGAACGCATCAAGATCAATGTCGGTGCTGCACTTACCGAACTTGGAGACGAAGCTCCGGAAGACTACATTGTGAACGGTCCGAACAAGATCACCGCTCTCCCCATGTCGATTCCGGTATGCTATCAGGAGATAGCGCACTGTCTTGACCGCTCCATCTCCAAGATTGAGAGCGCTGTGCTGAACGCGCTTGAGGCCACTCCTCCCGAACTGTATGCTGACATACTGAGGAACGGTATCTACCTTTCAGGCGGCGGTTCCATGCTGCGCGGCATAAGCAGGCGTCTGGCTGACAAGATTGGAATTGAATTCCATGTGGCCAATGAGCCTCTGCTCAGCGTGGCCAAGGGCACAGGCGTGGCACTCAAGAACGTTGACCGTTTCTCATTCCTTATGAGATAAAGGATTCCGGGCCGTGCGTTCTCTGCTGGATTTCATTGTCAGGCACAGCCACGTTTTCCTGTTCATACTTCTGGAAGCGGTGTCACTTGTGCTGCTGTTCGGTTTCAACGACCGGCAGAAGCTGGCTTTCATGACATCGGCCAACAGCATATCGGGCACCATGTTTGACTGGAGGGCCGGTATGGAAAGCTATTTCAGTCTGAAGAAGGAGAACGAAATGCTGGTGGCGGAGAACTCCAGGCTTCATGGCCGTCTTCTGGAACTTGCTGACAGCGCAGTGGCATTCCAGGCCGCTTCGCTTGGCGGCGGGACTGTCATGGCGGCACGCGTGATTGACAATTCGGTCCGCAAGGATGACAATTACATTACCATAAACCGAGGCAGCACTGACGGTGTCGGAAAGGGTATGGGCGTCTACGGCTCCACAGGGGTCGTAGGCGTTGTCATGTTGTCCGGCAGGCACAATTCCATAGTGCTGCCCGTGCTGAACGGCAAGAGCAGCATAAGCTGCAAGGTTAAGGGCGGTGGCAGTTTCGGATTTCTGGAATGGAAGGGCGGTGATCCCTATCATGCCGTGCTGACTGACATTCCATACCATTCCGATGTCAAGGCCGGTGACACGATAGTTACAAGCGGCTATTCATCGGTCTTTCCCGAAGGCATTCCCGTGGGATACGTTGACGCAGTGGAGCCTTCAGCCAACGGCTACTGGCTTAAGGTCAGCGTGCTGCTTGCTGCTGATATGGGCAATCTGGGCTGGGTGTATGTGTATGCCCGCCGTCCTGATCCTGAACTTGAAGAACTGAAGGAAAGCATTCCAAAATGACGGCAATATGGATACGGTGTCATTTCTGAAACGGCTTGGGGCGCTGCTGGGACTTGCTCTGCTGCAGGTGCTTTTCCTGAACAGGATAAATCTGTTCGGATATGTCACGCCGCTTTTCTACATATGGCTGATAGTCCGTTCGGACACTTCAATGTCAAGGAGTTCCGTTCTTCTGTGGAGTTTCTTCCTGGGGCTGGCCATAGACCTGTCAACCGGCACTCCGGGCATGCATGCGGCATCGGCCACTCTTCTGGGGCTTGTCCAGCCGCCGCTCATAAACCTGTTCGTGACACATGACCGCCGTGACGTTATCCGTCCGGGCCGTATCAGCATGGGGCAGGGGGCTTTTGCCGGATATATCTTTGTAGCGACAGTCATCCACCATATGACATATTTCCTTTTGCGCAGCATTCCGCTGGAGGACTGGTTTGTCCTTGTGGCGAAAGTGGTGCTCAGTTCACTGCTTACATTTGTCATAATGCTTGTGGTTGACATATCGTTCAGCAAGTCGGACCGCAGCAGACACCCGGTGAAGTGAAGAACCACAGGTATGACAACAGGAAATACGTGATAGGCGCCATGGTTCTGGCCGTGGTGCTGGTCTATACCGTACGTCTGTTCTCCATCCAGGTCATTGACCGCCAGTACCGTGATTCCGCTGACAACAACGCTCTGTACAACCGTACCGTATACCCCATGCGCGGCGTGCTGTATGACCGCAAGGGAAGGATGATTGTAGGCAACCAGCCGTCATATGACGTGGTGGTGGTCATGCGCAACGTCAAGGACCTTGACACGCTTGCCCTTTGTACGGCTCTTGACATTACGCCCGAATATTTTCAGGAGCGCATGGCCGATATCAGGAACCGCCGCAAGAATCCCGGCTATTCGCCGTACACGCGCCAGGTGTTTCTTTCACAGCTCTCGATTGCTGAAATATCGGACTTCAGGGAGAACCTTTACATGTTCAGCGGGTTCGACATAGAGAACCGTTCGTTCCGCAAGTACTATTATGAGGCCGGAGCGCACCTGCTGGGTGACATAGGTGAAGTTTCCAAATCCGATATCTCAAACGATGACTATTATGTCCAGGGTGACTTCATAGGCAAGCAGGGGGTGGAGAAGTACTATGAAAAGATCCTGCGCGGGGAAAAGGGGACTGAAGTCATGCTCAAGGATGCCTACGGCCGCATACAGGGCAGTTACCGCAACGGTGAATATGATGTGGCTCCGGTGTCGGGCAGCAATCTGAAACTGAGTATTGACATAGACCTGCAGATGCTGGGTGAAAAGCTCATGCAGAACAAGATTGGCAGCATTGTCGCCATTGAGCCGTCAACGGGTGAAATACTGTGCCTGGTGTCATCGCCTTCATTCGGACCGTCGCAGCTTATGGGACGTCACCGCGGCGAGAACTACCAGCGTCTGGCCGCACAGAACGACAAACCGCTGCTTAACCGCACCATACAGGGCACTTATCCGCCGGGGTCGACATTCAAGACCGCGCAGGCCCTGACATTCCTGCAGGAAGGAATAATAAACACTGAAACACTGTTCCCATGTACCGGAGGTTTCGTACATGCCGGTCTCAGAGTAGGCTGCCATTCGCATTCGTCACCTCTCAAGCTTATTCCGGCCATAGCGACATCATGCAACGGCTATTTCTGCTGGGGCTATTACAGGATGATAGGTGCTGACCGATACGGGACTCCGCAGAAGGCGCTGACCGTATGGAAGGATTATATGGTGGATATGGGATTCGGTTATACTCTGGGCGTTGACCTGCCCGGCGAATCACGCGGCATGATTCCCAATTCGGACTACTATGACCGGCACTACAACGGACACTGGACAGGTCTGACAACCATAAGCAATTCCATAGGACAGGGCGAAGTCACTCTCACCCCACTGCAGATAGCCAATCTGGGTGCAACTATTGCAAACCGCGGCTACTATGTGAAGCCTCATGTGGTAAGGGAGATAGAGAACGGGCAGATAGATTCGTCATATCTTGAACGCCATTATGTGGGTGTGGACCGCAGGAATTATGAGATTGTTGTCCAGGGCATGCGCCAGTCAGTCCTTGACGGAACCTGCCGTGCCGCCAATACCGCAGCATATCAGGTTTGCGGAAAGACAGGAACGGCACAGAACAAGGGACATGACCATTCGGTCTTCATGGGTTTTGCACCGATGGAGAATCCGCAGATAGCAATTGCCGTGTATGTTGAGAACGGCGGTTTCGGCGCGGTTTACGGAGTGCCCATAGGGGCCCTGATGATGGAACAGTACATAACCGGAACGCTGAGCAAGGAAAGCAGCATGAAGGCTGAAGACTTCTCGATGAGGAAAATCAACTATGGTACGGAGGAGCGTTGATGTAATAGGGAAACTGGACTGGCTGACGGTTCTGCTGGTTCTTGCAATCATGGTGTGCGGATGGTTCAGCATATGCGGTGCCAGTGCTGATGCCAACAATCCGGACCTGTTCTCCTTTGCCAGCCGCCCCGGCAAGCAGCTGGTGTGGATTTCATGCGCACTGGTGGTGGGGGCCATTGTCCTGTCCGTCACCCAGAGTTTCATGAACACATATGCGTATTTCATATATATGGCGCTGATGGCCCTGCTTGTAGTGACCATTTTCATTGCCCCGGACACAAAGGGTTCCCGGTCGTGGCTTGTGATGGGGCCTGTCAGTCTGCAGCCTGCCGAATTCGCGAAATTTGCCACGGCGCTGGCCCTTGCCAAGTACATTGACCGCTTTGAGTTCCATGCGGACCGCATGAAGGATTCCCTGAAGGCGGCTCTTTTCTTCCTGTTCCCGATGGTGCTGATTGTGGGACAGAAGGAAACGGGATCGGCACTTGTCTATATGGCCTTTTTCCTGGTCCTGTTCCGTGAGGGTATGACCGGAAATGTGCTGCTGGTGGGCTTCTGCGCCGTTGTCTTTTTCATACTGGGCATAAAATACGGAGCCGTGCCGTTCCACGGCCAGCCTTTTGATGTGGGGACATGGCTGGTGCTGACCATAATTAATCTGATTACTGCGGTCCTTGCCGGAATAATACAGAATAACCGTAAAGTGGGGCTTGCAGTTCTTGCCATAAGTACCGGCGGAATGCTGCTGGGACTCTCCCTGTCCCTTACGGTGATCCCCTTCAAAGTGACATATCTGCAGATTGCTCTTGGCGTGGCTTCATGCATTTATCTTGCATTCCATGCAATGAAGAATCTTGTACGCCGATACTGGCTTGTCATTGCCTTCAGCCTGTGTTCAATATGCTATCTGTTCTCAGTTGACTATGTCTTCAATGATATCCTGGCTGACCATCAGCGTACCAGAATCAATGTCATTCTGGGACTCGAGGAGGACATTCACGGGGCAGGGTACAATGTGCACCAGTCAATGATTGCCATCGGGTCAGGAGGCTTTGCCGGCAAGGGGTTCATGAAGGGCACGCAGACCAAACTGAAATACGTTCCGGAACAGGACACTGACTTCATCTTCTGTACGGTTGGTGAAGAGAAGGGCTTTCTGGGGTCTGTGTCCGTACTGCTGCTGTACATGGCGCTGCTTCTGCGCCTTATAAGCCTTTCGGAACGGCAGACATCAGTGTTCGGACGGGTATACGGCTATTCGGTGGTGAGCATTCTGCTGTTCCACCTGTTCATCAACATAGGTATGGTGCTGGGCATAACGCCGGTAATAGGCATACCCCTGCCTTTCTTCAGCTATGGCGGATCGTCCCTATGGGGGTTCACCCTGTTGATTTCAGTCTTTCTCAGGATAGACTGTGAACGGGGCAACAGTTACTGAGCACCTTCGCCTGATTCGGGTTTTTCCTGACGGTCCTGACGGTTCTGCGGTCTTCCCTGACGGTTCTGCTGCCTGCCGTGACGGTTCTGCTGCATTCCCTGACGGTTTTGGTTCTGCTGCTGGCCATGGCGCTCCTGTCTCTCCTCCTGCTGTCCCTGTTTCTGTTCCTGCTGATTCTGCTGCTGTCCCTGCTGGTCATTCTGGCCGTCACGATGTCCGTGGCCGCGGTTCTTTTTCTTCTTTTTCTTCTTGTCGAAGCGTGACAGGTCACCTTCATCGAGAATGTCATTGCTGATACGTGAATCGGTACGGACCGCATTCTCATCAAGGTTCGCAGGCTTCTCTCCCTTGCGGTTCATGGCAATCACTTCAAGCGCGCGTTCAGGGGTGATGGTCTCCAGATTGGCGGCAAATGCCTTGTCAGTCGAATAGGACAGCTGTCCGTTCAGTATATCGGCCTTGAAGAAATAATATGTGTTGTCAAGCGTCTCAAGCGGAATGTCGCGTGACGGAAAACGTTTCTGGCATTCCACATAGGTGTCAACTTCATAGTTCAGGCAGCATTTCAGCTTGGCGCACTGGCCTGCCAGTTTCTGGGGATTGGTCGAAAGGTCCTGATAACGGGCGGCGCCGGTGGACACTGACACGAAACTGGTCATCCATGTGGTGCAGCACAGCTCACGTCCGCAGGGCCCTATTCCGCCTATGCGTCCGGCTTCCTGACGGGCACCTATCTGTTTCATTTCGATGCGCACGTGGAAGGCTGCGGCAAGATCCTTGATAAGCTGGCGGAAATCAACGCGGCCGTCAGCAATGTAGTAGAATATGGCCTTTCCGCCGTCACCCTGAAATTCAACGTCACCTATCTTCATTTCAAGTCCGAGGTCCTTGGCAATCTGGCGCGAGCGTATCATGGTGTCATGTTCGCGGGCTTTGGCCTCGGCATATTTCTCCATGTCCACTTCACGGGCCTTGCGGTATACGCGCTTTATCTCAACGTCGGGGCGCAGGTTGGCCTTCTTCATCTGGAGGGCCACCAGACGTCCGGTCATGGTGACTGTTCCTATGTCATGGCCGGGAGATGCTTCGACGGCAACAATGTCGCCCTTCTCCAGAGGCAGGTTGTTTGAATTCAGGAAGAACCCCTTGCGGGTGTTCTTGAACTGGACTTCAACATAACCGCCCTCACCGGCGGCTCCGGGTATGTCGGCCAGATAGTCAAAGGAATGCAGCTGGCCCATGCTTCTGCCGCAACCCTTGCAGCTTATGGTACCGCTGCCGTCACCAAGTATGAAATCGTCCATATCACTGTTTCATAAGCATGATGGTCTTGAGTGAAAGGTCAAAGAAGACCATCTTTGAATTAACGTTCTGTTCTATGTCACGCTGGGCTGCGGACAGCAGGTCCGTCAGTCCCATGATGTTGTTCTCATTCACGTAAGGGGCGAACCTTACTGAGAACTGCGCTTCCCTTTCCGTCATGTAATTGAGCTGCGGAATATGGAAATTGCAGATAAAGTTTTCACGTATCATGCGCTGGCAGTATGCGAGAAAGCGTTTCTGCCATTCGCGGTTGCCTGCGGCCATGGCATCGGACCAGTCCTTGAGATCACGGATTCTGCGTCCGTATGACAGCCGCATGAGCTGGATGAAGTAATCCAGAAACGTTTCACTTTCCTCATTGATGCGCAGTGCGGTCATGGCTTTCAGCCAGCTGCCGGCACTGAGGTGGGCTATCTGCTGCGCCTGGGCTGAATCAAGTCCGTAGCCGGGGCCTGTAAGCCTTTCCGCCACCGCCTTTTCGGGCAGACGTTTGAAATCTATGCGCTGGGTACGGCTCACTATCGTTTCAAGGATGTTTTCAGGCGCGTCACTGACAAGCATGAAAACTGTCATGGCAGGCGGTTCTTCAAGAAGTTTGAGCAGGGCGTTGGCGCAGTTGGGATGCATCTTTTCCGGATGCCATATTATCATGATCTTGTAGCCGCCTTCAACAGACTTCAGCGCCAGTTTGGCATTGACTGATTCACTTTCCTTTGTGCATATCTGCGCCTGCTTGTTGTCGGGTCCCAGTTCCCGCAGCCATTCCTCATAACTGAAATAGCGCTTCTCCAGGACTGCCTGGCGCCATTTGGCTATTTCGTCATCGGACCTGGTGGGGTTTTCCGATGAGCCCCTGTTTATGACGGGGAAGACAAAATGCAGGTCAGGGTGTACCAGCTTGTCCATCTTGACGCATGACGGGCACTGGCCGCATGCATCTTCGCCGCCGGGATGCGCACACAGCAGATAGCGTGCGAACGCTATTGCTGTCTGCAGTTTTCCGGTGCCTTCAGGACCGGCCAGCAGCAGGGCGTGGGGCACAATGCCCTTGCGGGCGTCCTGTACCAGACGCCCTATCACATCCTCCTGTCCGACTATGTCCTTGAAATACATGTCACTTCAAAATGCTGCAGCCTTCACAGGGTTTGAGCTGTTTGAAAAAATCATTTCCTTTATCATCAACAAGAATGAATGCGGGGAAGTCTTCGACTTCAATCTTCCAGATGGCTTCCATACCCAGTTCGGGATATTCCACGCATTCGATTGACTTGATGTTGTTCTGTGCCAGGATGGCAGCGGGGCCGCCTATTGAACCCAGGTAGAAGCCGCCGTGCTTCTTGCAGGCATCGGTCACGGCCTGTGAACGGTTGCCCTTGGCAAGCATGATCATGGAGCCGCCGCCTGCCTGGAATTCGTCAACATACGGGTCCATGCGGCCGGCTGTTGTCGGGCCCATGGAGCCGCATGCCATTCCAGCGGGAGTCTTGGCGGGACCTGCATAATAGATGGGGTGCTCCTTGAGGTACTGGGGCATGCCCTGACCGGCATCAAGGCGTGCCTTGATCTTGGCGTGGGCTATGTCACGGCCTACAATGATGGTGCCGTTCAGTGACAGACGGGTGCTGACGGGGTACTGTGAGAGCTGCTTGCAGACCTCGCTCATGGGGCGGTTCAGATCAACCTTTACGGCATCGCCCTCACCTGCCTGACGCAGTTCTTCTGGAATCAGCTCGTACGGTTTGTCGTCCATCTTTTCAATCCATATGCCGTCCTTGTTGATCTTGGCCTTGATGTTGCGGTCAGCGCTGCAGCTTACTCCAAGTCCGATGGGGCAGCTTGCACCGTGGCGAGGCAGACGTATCACGCGTACGTCATGAGCCAGGTACTTGCCTCCAAACTGTGCACCGAGTCCTATCTTGTAGGCTTCCTTGAGGAGCTGTTCTTCCAGTTCAACGTCACGGAAGGCGCGGCCGGTCTCGTCACCGGTGGTGGGCAGGCTGTCGTAGTAGTGGGTCGATGCCAGCTTGACGGTGAGCAGGTTCTTTTCAGCGCTTGTGCCGCCTATCACGAATGCAATGTGGTAGGGAGGACATGCAGCTGTGCCCAGGCTCTTCATCTTCTCGACAAGGAAGGGAATCAGTGTGCCGGGGTTCTGGATGCGTGCCTTGGTCTCCTGGTACAGGTATGACTTGTTGGCTGATCCGCCGCCCTTCGTTACCATGAGGAAACGGTATTCCATGCCTTCAGTAGCCTCAAGGTCAATCTGTGCGGGCAGGTTGCACTTGGTGTTCACTTCATTGTACATGTCCAGCGGAGCGTTCTGGCTGTAGCGCAGGTTCTCTTCAGTGTAAGTCTTGAAGACGCCCTTTGCCAGAGCCTCTTCGTCACAGAAGCCGGTCCATACCTGCTGGCCCTTCTCGCCGTGGATGATTGCTGTGCCGGTATCCTGGCACAGCGGCAGCTTGCCCTTGGCGGCAACCTCGGCGTTGCGCAGGAAAGTCAGAGCTACGTACTTGTCATTTTCACTGGCCTCGGGGTCACGCAGAATCCTGGCGACCTGCAGGTTGTGTGAGCGTCGCAGCAGGAAACTCACGTCACGGAAGGCTGCGTTAGCCATCATGGTCAGCGCCTCGGGCTGAACCTTGAGAATCTGTTTGCCTTCAAACTCGCTTACGCTGACATAGTCCTTTGTAAGCAGATAATACTCAGTCTCGTCCTTGCCGAGCTGAAACATTGGAGCGTACTTGAATTCTGTACCCATATCTGAATTGTTCTAATTTGACTCAAATTACATAACACGCGCAAAAATATAAAAAAAAGAGACGCAAGCCTCTTCTTTTCATGCAACCGTGACATATGATTGAAGCCTGTTATGGGTTTTTCTGATAATTATCTCACGTACTGGTTGGTTTGCCTGCCTGTGCTTACTGGCGTAAGGAGCGGACTCGTGCCGGAATCTTATGAAATACTGTGCGAAACTGGAAATTGGTAGATTGAAAGTGATTTATTAAAGCAATTCGTCCAGAAAGGAGTAGAAAGCCGGGTCTTCGCCTGCAATGACCTTGACAATGTCTCCCTCTGGACCGATGATTATTTTGGTGGGGAAACCCGTAATCCCGTAGTCTTCTGTCAGACTGCTGCTGTCAGGGTTATATACATGGAGCCATGGCAGTCCGTATTTTTCAACGGCAGCGTGCCATGCCTCAGGCGAATCATTGCAGTCAATTCCCAGAATCTCCATCTTGTCATTGTACTTCTCATAGTACTCTTTCATTTTCGGGAATCCCCTGATGCACCAGCCGCACCAAGAACCCCAGAAATCAAGAATGACGTATTTGCCCTTAAGCGATGAAAGGGACAACGGCTTGCCGCCAAGGTCATCCAGGGTGAAATCCTTGGCTTTTGTGCCAATCCCGGCATCGAGTTTCTTCTGTTCATCAATCCGGTTCTGCCTGATTTGAGCCCTCTGTTCATTCGTGCGCCTGACAAGTCTGTCCACATACTTGCCCACACGGCCCTGTCTGACTCTTTCTCCCATGAAACAGGCTAAACTGTCAATGGGATATGTCTGTGAGAAATATAGAATGACACCTTCCTTATCACAGTTGTCCCTGATGTACCGGGTCATGGTTTCAAAATACTCCTCGCTCAGTCTGGTCATTGTGTCCTTGCGGGCCAAAACTTCATCCGGCCGGATCCGGGCCTGTTCCGAGTAGAACTTGTCCACGTAGTCATCCATGGCATTGCGTGATGGGGTAATGGCATTGTCTGCATCGTGGTACTCGCGGTATATTCTGCTGCCGCCATAAGAGTATCCATTCCCGGAATATGTCAGTTCAAGCGTTTCGCCCGGTACCAGAAAGACCGATGTGTTGGAGTAGGGGTCCTTCCTGATGCTGGCTTTGACAATCTCTTTGATTTCGCTGCTGTATGTGAATTTCCCGTTAATGACAGGCAGTTTCTCTTCCGGCATGAACCGGTCAGCCTCACCTTCAATGCCAACGGATATGTATACTTCAGTCAGTCCGGAATCCGGTTCCACGGTTCCGCTAAGTTTGAAAGTGCTGGCATTGCAGCCGGAAAGAACAGCTATGGCAATGGCCGTGAGCAGTGTGTTGACAAGCGTGACCCGCCCGGTGCCGGCAAGATGGTCAGCTGGTTCTTTAAATCTATCATTCATCTGTCTTTTCATATCAGTTTCAAAAGTGTTTCGCGTTCGGAATCGGGGAACATGTCCTGGATGTGACGTATTATTATCTCGCGTGACTGTCCGGGCGTGCAGCCTGTTTCTGTGGGCCTGACAATTGCCGGCTCTTCACAGAACAGGTCTTCGGGTGTGGTGTTGATGGCGTGCTGCCATCCGCTATAGATTTTGTCGCGACCGCGATAGACCCGTTCAATGGCACCGACCAGTGACCATGTGCCCATCTGCAGGAACTGCATCACGCTGTCGCAGATGCTCTTTTTTACACTTGGAACCAGCAGATGCCCGTATTTTTCGCCAAGAGTTTCCAGCAGGGCTGGGGTAACGGCCTGTGTACAGGCCATACGCAATTGGCTGGCTTCCATGGCACCGCCCTGGACTATTGCCCTATATACGGCCGGAGCAAGGGCCTGCATGAGTCTGTCGGAATTGCTGCCTGCTTTCCAGCTCTCACCGACTGCCATGCGGTAGCGTGGGAGGCTGCGGCGCCAGTTCATGAGGTGGGCGTACCACTCCACGGTTGCGAATGCCGCCTTGCCGCCTATGAACTTGCCGTATGCAATGTCACCCTGCAGCACGACATCGATTTTCCAGTCCCAAGGGCCAAGACCGGCATCATCGTCATCGAACCAGAACCCGGGTCTGGTCATGTCCTGCACAGACCAACCCTCTACGGAACTTTTGAAGAACGGCAGTATGCCATAGTGCCTGATGGCAGCCGTCATGCCTGATGGTGAACTTATATCCATGCCCCCTGTCCGGACTGATGTTTACGTTTCGCTTCCAAAGATAGTGAAAAAGTCCGAACAGGGGACAGGTTCCCTTCGTTCAGGCAGGATTGTCCTTGTGGGACACTTTTGAACTGCCGCTCAGATTGACTTTGGCAGACTTGCAAGTGACCGGAATTCTGCAAGTGGAACCTCCTGAAAGTGTGAATTCATTGATTCAACAGAGACTGTCCCCGTTGATCGTATCCATATCGGGGTACAGGAAATCATTGTACGGGTATTTTTGTACGTGCAGCTGCTTTACCCTGTCATACAGCGTCTTTCTCATTTCTTCCAGCCCCGTCTTCTTCAAGGCCGATACGAACAGGCATTCGCCGCTCAGACGGCCCATCCATGTGCGTTTCAGTTCGTCCATGGTGATGTTCTCACGCGTCATGGGCGTAAGGTCATCGGACTCCTTTTCAGTCCAGGTGTATGCATCGGTCTTGTTGAAGAGCACAATCATGGGCTTGTCGCCGGCACCAAGGTCAGCCAGAGTCTTGTCAACCGTCTTCATCTGGTCCTCAAAGTCAGGGTGCGATATATCAACAACGTGTATGAGCAGATCGGCCTCACGGACCTCGTCCAAGGTCGATTTGAACGATTCAATCAGGTCTGTGGGCAGCTTGCGGATGAATCCTACGGTGTCAGACAGCAGGAACGGCAGGTTGCCCACCACCACCTTGCGCACCGTGGTGTCAAGGGTGGCGAACAGCTTGTTTTCAGCAAACACGTCACTTTTGGCGAGCAGGTTCATCAGGGTCGATTTGCCCACGTTGGTGTAACCTACCAGCGCAACGCGTATCAGTCGGCCGCGGTTCTGGCGCATGGTGGCTTTCTGGCGGTCTATGTCGGAGAGCTGCTGCTTGAGCCAGCTTATGCGCTGGGTGATGATGCGGCGGTCCATTTCCAGCTGGGTCTCACCGGGGCCGCGCAGGCCTACCGAACCTTTTCCGCCACCGGCGCCGGAACCGCCTCCCTGACGTTCCAGGTGCGTCCACATGCGCTGCAGCCGGGGCAGCAGGTAACGGTACTGTGCCAGCTCCACCTGGGTCTTGGCATGCGCCGTCTGTGCGCGCATGGCGAAAATGTCCAGAATGAGCGACGTGCGGTCAAGCACCTTCACGCCCAGAGCCTGTTCTATGGCCGATATCTGCTTTGCGGTGAGTTCGTCATCGAAAATGGCCATGCCCACAGGGTTCTCCATGTCCTCCATGCGGTCAATGTATTCACGCATCTCCTCAAGTTTGCCCTTGCCCACGTATGTGGCGCTCAGGGCCTGGGGTATCTTCTGCGTGAAACGGCGCATTACGCTCACTCCGGCCGTACGGGCCAGAAACTCAAGTTCGTCAAGATATTCGGTGGTCTTGCGCTCGTCCTGATTCTGGGTTATGATACCCACCAGAACGGCGGTTTCGGCCTTGTTTTCGTGTATTACCTGAAATTCCTCCTTCATTCCTCTTCCTCCTCCTTACGGCCCTTTCCCGGCGCTCCGCCAAGTACAATTACAATTTCACCCTTGGGTTCGGTCTGCTGGAAATGCGCCAGCACTTCAGCCAGAGTGCCGCGTACGCACTCCTCATGCACTTTTGAAATCTCACGGCATACGGCGACCGGACGTTCGGGCCCGAATGCATCGGCAAACTGCTGCAGCGCCTTGACAAGGCGGTACGGCGATTCGTAGAAGATTATGGTGCGCGGTTCGTCCTTCAGGGCGCTGATTCTGGTCAGCCGGCCTTTCTTCTGGGGCAGGAAACCTTCAAACAGGAACCTGTCACAGGGCAGCCCCGAATCTATCAGGGCCGGAACGAACGCGGTGGGTCCGGGCAGGCATTCCACATCGACGCCCAGCGCCGCGCATTCGCGAACAAGCATGAACCCCGGGTCCGATATGCCGGGCGTGCCGGCGTCGCTGATGAGCGCCACTGATTCGCCGGCCATGATGCGGCGTGCCATGCCGGCCGACGTTTCATGCTCGTTGAACTTGTGGTGTGAGAGCAGCGGCTTTCTTATCTCGAAATGGTTTAGCAGTATGCCGCTGGTCCTGGTGTCCTCACACAGAATCAGGTCCACTTCCCTGAGAATGCGGAGTGCCCTCAGGGTTATGTCCTCGAGATTTCCCACGGGTGTGGGTACCAGATAAAGTCTGCCTGCCATGCGCGCGTATACGTATTGGAATACAAAAGTATGGAAAAACCCTGAATAACCCCGTTTTTTCGTTAAGTTTGCAACCATAAAAAGAAAGTCCGATGATGAGAAAATCCAAAATAGCCGATGCTGCGCTGGTGCTGGCATGCTTTGCCGCACTGGCATATGCATTCATTGAACTGGCTCCGTACAGACTGGGATTCAAGGAACAGGCAGGCATATTCTTCCTTAGTCCCGAACGCTGGTCATGGTATGTTTCCAACCCTGCCGTACTGTCTTCGCTTGCAGGAGACTGGCTTACCCAGTTCCTGTATTCGGAAAACCTTGGAATAGCCTGTCTCATAATACTTCTTATGCTGCTTTGGGACGGTCTGCGCAGACTCTTCAAGGGTCTTGGGGCGGAATGTTCACCGGCCGTGTGGGCGCTGCTTCCGGTGGCTGCACAGGCGGCATGTATGGTTTACCTGAACTGGCCGGTTTCAGCTCCAGTAGGGCTGACCATGACGGTCTGGGCTGCAGTGCTCCTGCTGCCTCTTCTCAGCAGGGAGTGGACTGCATACCTGCTTGTACTCATCATTCCGCTTCTTTTCGTGCTGAACGGAGCAAGTGCGCTGCTCATTGCGGCTGTCGCTATGTTTGCATACGGAAAAGACTTTACAAAAGCCATACTCCCATCCGTTGCGGGTCTTGCCATAATGCTGCTGCTTGGGCGCACATACAACCTGACCCTGCACCAGACATTCTCATGGCCTGTTCCGCTGGATTACATCGTTCCCGGCACACTGCTGCGTATGGCTGTCCCGGTTTCAATCCTGGCCGCAACGGTTCTGGCGCTTGTCTGTCCGGTGTGCTGGCCCGGCTACGCGTTGTCTGTCATAGCAGTGGCAGGATCTGTATTTTCCATGAATGACCGGACCATGGAAACGACCGTCGGGATAGGAACCCACGCATACAGGGGCGAATGGTCCGATGTCAGGCACATGGCCATAGCTGACAAGACCGGCGGCCGTGTGTTCCGCTACTATGGCAACCTGTCCTATGCCCGTGAGGACAGGCTTGGTGACGAACTTTTCACACTCCGTCAGGCAGGGTCTCCAGGCCTGTTCCTGCCCATGGGCAAGGAGAACGGTTACCTGCCCATATTCTTCTATATTGACGGACTTATGGAAATGGGGGACATTTCACAGGCAACGGACTGTGCACTGCTGGGCCAGACAATAATGCCAGGCAGCTGTTCCACGCGCATGCTCAGGTACCTGTCTGAAATAGCCGTCATTACAGGTGACTATGACGTTGCAAAGAAATATCTTGACATATTGTGTAAAACGCGTTACCACCGTGACTGGGCATCGGACCTTAAGGCCTGTGTCGTGAAGGACAGCATACCGCAGCGTTATCTGAAACTCAGGGCCAAGGTGGCTCGCGTGGACCGCATGTATCCGCAGGCCGATACGGAAAAGGCGCTCAGAACCATTTCGGACCTTAATCCGGAAAACAGGACCGCGGTGGACTATCTGCTGTGCTTGCTGCTTTTGGACAAGCGCGGAAGCACCTTCATGGGGCTTTATGAAAAGTACTGGCTGGACCGCCTGGACCGCATCTATCCCATTCCCAAGGCTTATCAGGAGGCGCTTCTGGTTAACGGACATACTCTTGAGGATATACGGGAAATGGCGGACTACTATCATATTTCTGAGGAAGTCAGACTGAATTTCAGCCATTTCCTGCAGGACAAGGAGAGGGCAAACGGCCGTGTGGGTGATTTGTACGAATACCGTGACACGTACTGGTACTACATTATTTCAACCAAACTGAACAAGGAATGAAGAAGATACTGACCATACTGGCGTTTGCCGCAGTCACTGCGCTGGCCGGCTGCAGCAGGGAAAGCGCTGAAAGCTGTTCAATGTTCCCCGAATATGACGGCATAACCATACCATGCAACATTGCTCCGCTCAATTTCAGAATAGACGGAACCGCCCGCATTGCAGTTAATGTGAAAGGCAGTGCGGGGGAATATGCATTCAAAAGCCGCGGTCCGCTGTTCAAGTTCCCTGCAGGGAAATGGAAACATATGCTTGAAACGGAAAAGGGCGGTACGCTGAAGGTCGATATCACCTACAGGTGTGTCGGCCGCGGGCATGCCGGCGTCAGATCGCTTGAATGGACGGTCTCCACTGATTCCATTGACCGCTATCTCAGCTACAGGCTCATTGAACCCGCATATGAGGTCTGGAGCGGAATCCAGGTTGTGGAACGCGACATGGAGAGTTTCTCAACCAGACTGACTGGTGAGAACCGGAATGCCGGGAACTGCTGCATGAACTGTCATACGTCAAACGGCGCAGGAACGTCATTCATGCATCTGCGCGGTGCAAACGGCGGTACGGTTCTGAACCGTGAGGGCAGGCTTGTCAAACTCAATACGAAGACTGAAAGCACCGGCAATACGGTGTACGGCGACATTTCGCCTGACGGCCACTACGGCGTGTTTACGGCAGCTGACATAAAGTTTGCTATACATTCGCGCATAGACAGGCGCATGGAGGTGTATGATTCAGGCAGCGACCTGGTAGTGCTGGACTTTGACAACCTGACTGTGACTGACAGCCCGGCTGTCAAGGGAACGGAATATCAGGAGACATTTCCGTGCTTTTCAGCTGACGGCCGCACAATCTTCTTCTGCCGTGCCCGGCATTATGAGCAGCCTGACAGCACAAAGTTCATGCACTATGACATTGCAGCTGTACAGTTTGACCCTGAAACCGGAAGAATGGGCGAAAAGGTGGTCACAGTCATTCCTGCCGGTGAGAACCTGTCGTTCAGCCATCTGAAGTGCTCGCCTGACGGCAAATGGCTCATGGCAAGTGTGGCATCGTACGGAACATTCCCCATATGGCATCCCGAATGTGACAACTGGCTGATAAACCTCAGGACCGGTGCCGTTGACAGGATGGACAATGCCAATTCATACGGCGCTGACACTTACCACAGCTGGAGTTCAAACAGCCGCTGGGTGGTGTTCGCATCGAAACGTGATGACGGCGTGTACGGAAGACCGTACATAGTGCACATTGACGCTGACGGCAAAGCCGGCAAGGCATTCGTACTGCCGCAGAAGGATCCCGACCTGTACCGTACCACCATGAAGTCGTTCAATATTCCGGAACTGTTTACAGTCCCTGAAGTGTACGGGACACATGACGTGGCCGCCTTCTACAACAAAGTGCAGACCGTCCCTGTTGAATACAGACCCTGAGTCATGAAATGCAGTATTCCTTTCCCCAGGCGGCTGGCACTTGAGGTGAATCGTGCGGCATACCGTACCCATGTGCTTGAGCATACGCTTACCCAGCTTTTCTGGGAATGTACGCTGCGCTGCAATCTGGACTGCCGGCATTGCGGAAGCGACTGCCGCAAGACCGCTCTTCTTGAAGATCCGCCGGTTGAAGACCTGCTTGGTGTGCTGGACAGCCGTCCGCTTCAGGTGGATCCGGGAAAGATTCTTGTAATCACTACCGGCGGCGAACCCCTGGTGCGCAGGGACATAGCGGACGTAGGTGCTGAAATAAAGCGGCGCGGTTATCTGTGGGGAATGGTCACAAACGGCATGTTGCTTTCCGGGCCTGTGCTTGACAGTCTCATGGCAGCTGGACTGGATTCCCTTGCAATGAGCTTTGACGGCTTTGAGGACGCCCACAACTGGATGCGCGGCAGCCAGCTCAGTTTCAAGCGGGCCGATGCGGCCATTGACCTTCTGACAGCGTTGGGCGACAGTCTGACCTGGGATCTGATAACCTGCGTGAACCGTCGCAACTTTGACCGCATTGCAGAGTTCAGGGACTATCTCATAAGCCGTGGCGTGAAGCGCTGGCGCATTTTCACTGTGGCTCCAATGGGCCGTGCCGTGACTGAACCGGACCTGTTCCTTTCTGACGGTCAGTTCCGCCAGCTCATGGATTTCATAGCGGGCACACGCAGGGACGGCCGCATAGGACTTGATTTTGCCTGTGAAGGTTTTCTGGGCGAATACGAAGGCCTGGTTCGCGGCCACTACTACAACTGCATTGCCGGAATCAGCGTGGGTTCCATACGCAGTGACGGAAGCATTTCGGGCTGCCTGAGCATACGCAGCGACTACAATCAGGGCAATGTGCATACGGACAATTTCTGGGACGTGTGGGAAAACCGTTTCCAGCAGTTCCGCTCCCGCCGCTGGATGAAGTCCGATGCCTGTGCGCGTTGTGACGCGTGGCGTTACTGCCAGGGCGGTGGAATGCATCTGCGCGGTGAAAACGGCGAAATGCTCTCCTGCAACTATCTGAAACTTGTAAAGTGAGTGTATCTTTAAGCGTATTCACTGTCTTCTTCATGGCCTTTTTCTACATTAATTACACCGAATAAATGAAAAATGTGTAATTTTGGAGAAAAATTGCACATTTATGAACAGAGACAAGTACCTTGCTGACATAATACGTCTTTTCAAGGAGGAGGGTCTGGGGCTTTCAATGGAGACCGTGGCACAGAAGATAGGTGTCACAAAGAAGACCCTTTACAACAGGTTCGCGTCAAAGGACAGTATGATTGAGGAGTGTCTTGAACAGGTGTCGCGCAATTTCCGCGAAAGTCTTGAATGCATGGATGATGAAAGCATTCCGGTTGAAAATCGTTTTGAAATGGGTGTAAGCACTCTGCGCCGCCATTTCAGGGAAATGTCCCACGCCTTCATGCGTGACCTCATGGAGATGTATCCGCAGAAGGCATCCATGGACCATGCTGCCGGTTCCAGCTATTTCGAAGAGAAGATTGCCCGGAACATTGAGGAGGGCAAAAAAAGCGGGGTGTACCGCAAGACCATTGACGCCGGACTTTTTGCGAAATACATATCGGTATCGATTTTCTCATTCTTCCAGAAGGAGATTATGATGAAGAACACGTATTCAGCCGATTACTATTTCCAGCAGGTTATAGATTTCAACATTAACGCACTGATAAACAAATAAGAAATGAAGAAAAAGCACTTTTTGAGCGTTCTTCTGTTTCTGGCAGCCATTCCTGGAGTGGAGACGGCCGCCATGGAAACGTTCACTCTGAAACAGTGTTTCGACTATGCGGTCGAACACAACCGGAGTCTGCAGAAGGACAAGCTGGGCCTGGAGACTGCCGCCCAGTCAAAGCGTGAACTGATAGGTTCGCTGCTGCCGCAGATCAATGCGAGCGCGGGTTTCACCTACAACATTGACAAGCCGCTGGTGACGATGCCAAATTTCATCACTCCCATGATGGGATCCATGGCGCCAGCCGGAATGCCTGACTACATTGCAATGACAATGAGCCTTGACATGTCAGCCAACTGGGGAGCTTCAATTACCCAGCAGATAATCAACTTTTCGCTCTTCAATGCGCTGAAAGTCACTCAGGCCACAAGTGAAATGGCTGCAATAGGCGTTGAGGCCGGCATGAGCGACATAATAGCCCAGACCGCCACCTTCTATTATAATGTTCAGGTGCTGCAGTATGCCGCCACACAGTTCGATGAGAGCATAGCGCTCATGGACACTACGCTGAACATGATGCAGGTGAACAGGGAGATAGGGCTGGTCAGGCAGATTGATGTGGACCGCATAACTGTAGCCAGAACCAATCTTGAAACGCAGAAGAGTTCCATGCTTCAGGCCCTTGAAGTCCAGAAGAACCTGCTCAAACTGCAGATGGGCTATCCTATGACTGAAGAGATTGGAATACCGGAAATTGACATTGACCGTATGGAACAGCAGATACAGGATGCCATCAGTCCCGTTTTTGACGTCACGGCACTTCCTGCCTACAGAATCCTTGAACAGCAGAAGAATCTGGCAAGTCTCCAGTACAAGTCAGCCGTGTACGAAACGCTCCCGGCACTTGTGCTAGCGGGCAATTATTCCATGAACTATACAGGCAACGATTTCAGCGGTGATTCATACCACAGCTTCCCGGTTTCAATGGTGTCGCTGAACCTGAAATTCCCTGTGTTCACCGGCATGTCCAAGAACGCAAAGATCAACAAGGCCAAGATTGAAATAATGAAGGCCGACAATGACCGCTATATGCTGGAACAGTCACTGACCATGGCCCACAGCAATGCCAGGATGCAGCTTGAACAGCAGATGCGCACAATTGAATCACAGCGAAGGAACAAGGATCTGGCCCAGGAGGTGTTCAATGTCACCGAATTCAATTTCGGTGAGGGCATCTCGTCACTGTCAGACGTGCTGAACGCATCGTCCTCACTCATCGAGGCCCAGATGAACTACGTCAACGCTCTCACAAACTGCATGAGCGCATACATCGAACTCAAAAAGGCCGATGGCAGCATCGGAGAAATCAACCAATAAGCAAATTTCCAATATGAAAAAGATAACAGGTATAGTGATAACGGTAGCCGTTGTAGGAGGAATTGTAGCCGTACTGGCTTCCAACAAAAGGAAAATGGTGGCTGAAACGGAGGAAACTGCCAGTGCTGAAGGCGCAGTCCCGGTTTCGACAGTAAAGGTAAGTGCCGATGAATACAGTCTGGACTTTACTGCCAACGGCACTGCTGCCGCTGTGAGCGAACTGAATTTCGTATCAGGTACACAGGGCCGTGTGATTGCAATATATGCGGACAACGGCAAACATGTAAGAAAGGGTGACAAGCTTCTTGAAGTTGACAGCGACCTGCTCCTTTCTGACTATGAAGCCGCCCAGGCCGCATATGACGACATGAAGCAGAACGTTGACCGCATGACCCGTTCGAATGCTGTGGGCGGTGTCACCGACCAGCAGCTGGATGGCCTGAAAACACAGCTGAAAGCTGCCAAGAGCCGTCTGGACCGTGCCCGCAAAATGCTTGAGGACGCAGTTGTCAAATCCCCGATGGACGGTACCGTCAACATGCGTTATGTCGAACTGGGTTCGCTCATAGCCCCCAACGCCCCGCTGTTTGACATTGTGGATGACGGCAGGCTGAAAGTGACTGTCGGCGTGCCTGAATCAAGGGTGAAGATGCTTGCCGAAGGACAGGAGGTCAGTCTTACCAACAGTTCCCTTCAGGGCAGGACCTTCACTGGACACATAAACTACATAGGTATAAAGACTGACCGCGGAATGAACTATCCCGTGGAAATATATGTTGACAGTGACGATGAACTGCGCATAGGCATGTATCTGAAGGTACAGTTCAATGCCGGTACAGGCCGTAACGGCGTGCTTGTCCCCCGTAAGGCCATTGTAGGCAGCGCCAAGTCTGCAAACGTGTATGTAGTCAAGGACGGCAAGGCCGTAAAGCGTCAGGTTGTCCTTGGTGAGATGGTTGGTGAAAATGTAGAAATCCTTGACGGCATAAGCGCCGGTGACGAACTCATCACCGCAGGCATCATGAACGTTGCAGACGGAACTGAAGTCACAATAGTAAAATAAGCGGCCATGAAAATATCAGATCTGTCAGTAAGAAGACCTATAACAGTCATAGTGCTGTTCATGGTCATAGCCATACTGGGCTTCCTGGGGTATTCGTCGCTCCAGGCCGAGCTCATGCCCAAGTTCACGCCGCCTTCAATGAACGTGCAGGTGGTATATCCCGGTGCATCGCCGTCCGAGGTCGAGAACTCACTCACCCGCAAGCTTGAAGACGCGCTCTCATCACTGCAGGGCGTGGAATCCATGCGTTCCTATTCGTTTGAAAGCATGTCAATGGTGTTCGTGTCATTCACCTACGGTACTGACATTGACAAGGCCATGACCGATGCCCAGAACAAGATCAGCTCCAAGAAGGCCGAACTGCCCAGTTCCGTCCTGTCCCCCATGATCAACAAGATCACTGTCGACGACAAGTCAATCATCACCATGTCAGTGACATCGGACCTGGAGACTACTGAATTCAGCGACCTGGTGGAGCACCGTCTGGTTCCGGAACTCCTCCGTGTTCCGGGTATGGCAAAGGTCACGTCAGTGGGCGAACTGCCCAAGGAAATCCAGGTCAACCTTGACATGGAGCAGATGCGTGCCCTGGGCATGACTCCGGTTCAGGTGCTGGGCGTGCTGCGTGCCGCCAACCTTGATTTCCCGACCGGCAGTCTGAGAAACGAAAGGACCAACACGTCAATACGTCTGTCCGGCAAGCTGGAGACCATTGACGAGATACGTTCGCTTGTGGTCATGACCCTGCCAACCGGCACTCAGATACGTCTGTCGGACATTGCCGAGATTACGGAAAGTGCCAAGGACCCCATCAAACTGGCCCGCGTGAACGGCCGGGACGCCGTGCTGCTTGACATATTCAAACAGGCCGATGCCAATGCCATTGACCTGAGCGACAACGTGCGCGAAAGCATCAGGGGACTTGAAGAGTACTACAGCGACGTCAATCTGCAGATGGAGATTGTGTCGGACACATCGGACTTTACACGTGAATCGATCAGGTCCGTGCTCATTGACCTGCTGCTTGCCATACTGCTGGTGACCATAGTCATTCTGCTGTTCCTGCACAACTGGCGCAACGCCCTTATGGTCATGCTGGTCGTTCCGCTGTCACTCATAGGCGCCTTCATCGGCATGAAACTGTTCAACTTCACGCTGAACCTTATGTCCCTGCTGGGACTGTCAGTGGTGATAGGTGTGCTGGTTGATGACGCCATTGTGGTCATAGAGAACGTATACCGCCATCTGGAGATGGGCAAGAACCCTGTCCAGGCCACCAAGGACGCTATGGATGAAATAGGATTCACAGTCATCACCGTGACACTGGTCCTGGTGATTGTATTCCTTCCCATTGCACTCACCAACAGTCTGGTGTCAGACATCCTGCGCCAGTTCTGCGGCGTGATAGTGTTCTCCATACTGTTCTCCCTGCTGGCCGCACTCACACTGGTTCCGCTGCTTACTTCACGTTTCTCGAAACTTGACCGGCTTGACACTGACAAGTTCTCGGGACGCATGCTCCAGGGCTTTGAGAACGGCATAAGGAGATTCGGTGACTGGGTAGCTGACATTCTGGGCTGGTCACTGGGGCACAAGCGCTGGATAGGAATTGTCGTGATTGCCGTGACTGTTGCCATATTCAGTCTGTTCCCCATGGGATTCATAGGATTCCAGTTCATGCCTGACGTTGACCAGAGCGAATTCTCAGTGCTCATTGAAATGCCCAAGGACATATCCATTGAAGAGTCTTCAAAGATGGTCTCCAAGGCCGAATCATGGCTTCTTGAACAGGATGAGATCACTGAGGTGGTCACCATGATTGGTCTGACCGGCAGCCAGAACGAAAGCACGCAGGGCACCCCGTACCTGTCAGAAATCACCGTGAAGATGGTTCCGCCGTCAGAACGTGACGAGAACGTGATAAGGTACATAAGCCATCTGCGCCGCGAACTGACTGACCATCTGGTTGACGCCAAGGTGAAGATGTTTGCCGCATCGCTGCACGGTTCCGGCAACAATTCAGCTGTCGAATATGTGATTAACGGCAGCCAGGCCGATTCAGTGGCCCTGTTCGCCGAATATGCCCTTGATGTGATGCGTTCAATACCCGGCACCGTCCAGCAGCAGATATCCACTGGCAGCGGCATGCCTGAAGTGCAGGTCACCGTTGACCGTGAAAAGATGTCGGCCCTTGGACTCACGCTTGACAACGTAGGCCTTACAATGCAGATGGCCTTCCAGGGCAACACATCAATGAAGTACGTGCAGAATGACTACGAATATGACATCAACATACGTGCTGACAAGTTCTACCGTGAGAACATCGACGACGTTTCAAGCCTGACTTTTGTAAACGCTCAGGGCAACCGCATTTCCCTGGACCAGTTCGCCGATGTCCGTCTTGGTACAGGTCCCAACCGCCTGGAGCGCTACAACCGCAATCCGTCAGTTACCATAGGGTCAAATGTGGTGGGCATTTCAGCCGGTGCCGTTTCCAGCCAGTTCCTTGAAAAGGTCGATGCAAAGGCCCGTCAGATGGGCGTCTCACTTGAGACTGTGGGCGACATGAAATCCATGATGGACTCAATGAGCGTCATGGGCGTGGCCCTGATGCTTTCGCTCATACTCATGTACCTTGCAATGGTCCTGCTCTACAACAACTGGGTTGATCCGCTTGTCGTGATGTTCTCCATTCCGTTCTCCATCCTGGGTGCCATCCTGGCTCTGGCCATGTCCGGAACATCACTGAACATTTACGCCATGCTGGGTCTGGTCATGCTCATAGGCCTTGTGGCCAAAAACGCCATCCTGCTGGTGGACTTCGCGAACGAACAGCTTGCTGCGGGGCAGAGCATGGACAACGCCCTCATTTCGGCCGTGAAGATGCGTACGCGTCCTATCCTTATGACGGCTCTGTCAACGGTCATCGGCATGATTCCGGTTGCTGTCGCATCGGGCTCCAGCGCTGAACTGCGCAACGGCATAGGCTGGGTCATCATAGGCGGCATGACTCTGTCAACGCTCCTCACCCTGATTGTCGTCCCCGTGGTCTTCAAGATTTTCCACGGTAAAAAAGTCACTCATAAATAGAGAATTACAATACATTGGTTATCTTTGCCCCAACCAATAATTCAATTTCAGTATGAAGAAGAAACTTTTTTACACAGCCATGGCGGCCCTTCTAGTGGGCGCAGCATTCTGTTCCTGCTCAAAGGACAGTGACGATGATGACAACGGCGGTAACGGCGGTGGCGGCGGCAAGTTGCCCGATACCGAGAAACTGCTGGACGGTCCGTACAGCATCAAGTTCGAACTGACGGAGTACGATGATGAGAAAGAATACTGTATATTCACATCGAACGGCGACAGGAACAAGAGAATGGACTATATATATGAGACCGAAATCTATGGCGGCCAGGGTGACTATGAAGGTTCTGAAGGCGGCGGATCGGGTGAACCCACCATCGGCCTTTCGTACTATATCTACATTTCCGGCCGTGACAAGGCAGGAAACGATTTCGGATACACCTATTACGGTGATCAGGTGAACGGTGGCACATGGGAGGATGATGAATGGGCCGGCAACTCGATAAACAACGAACGGGCCGAATACACCCTTAATCCCAAGTATTTCGAGGAGGTAGGCTTCAAGAAGGACGGAAAAATTACCGTTTTAGGCAAGGAACTTGACCTTTACGTAGGCACAAAGGACATGCTGGAGAACTTCCGTTGGGTGGGCTATCAGCAAATAGGTTCCTTTGAATACAGCAAGCTGTCATTCGCATATGACGGAGGCATTGTAATGTATATGGCAAAGGACGACAAAGTTCAGCTTAAGGCCGTCGCTGTCACTACCACAGTTCCTGACGTGGCATTCACCAAGCAGGTCGATGTAACCTGGCTCAAATAATCCATTATTTCTCAAGTTCAGGCCGTACTGAAGACATTAAAACCATTGATGACGCCCTGATTGCATCAATGAACGGATTCAAGCAGTGGCAGTGGTATTATGGCAGCCAGGTTGAGAAGAACGGCAGCAAGACCACAGTCCGCTGTGTGGTATACATCATGGCCGATGACAGCAAGAACAGTCTGACACTTCAGGTTGACTACGACTGACAATCGTCATAATTATTAAAGGTGCCACCTTTGTGTGGCACTTTTTTTTGTTTGAATCTGCAATAAAAGTCAACAAAATGTTTACAATCCATTGCAGGATGTAAATAATACATTACATTTGCAGCGAAACCAATATTTCAAAGCAAATGAAACAGACCAGACTGTTGCCGCACAAATGGCAGATAAACGGAGCATTCATGTTTGTCATATTCTTCCTGATTGCCCTGTTTTCAGACGTATCACACGTTGCACGTATCACCCACCTTAGCGGTGATGTGTTGCTTAACATTTCCAGAGATCTGCAGTTTCTGCTGGAGTTTCTTCTTATACCGTTGTCAGGAATACTGATGGCTCTGTCAATGGAACGCAGGGAAGATGAAATGATTTCAGCCATGCGGCGCAGGTCCCTGTTGACAGCAATCATCGTATGGATAATAATCAACATATTGAGTGTGCTTGAATCATTACTCTTATCATTGCTCATACAATATAAGCCGACGCTCTCTGGCGCGTTCGATATGCAACCGTTTGTCAGACTTTCCAATATCGGCTTTTTCCCGCTGGTGTATGTCATCTGCCTGAAACTGTCGCTTTGGATACAGGACAGAAAACTTTCAAAGTCCGATTCTGAAGGCGCCGTTCCTGTAACTGCGACAAAATCATATCTGCTGCCTCACAGATGGCAGATGGTAGGATTTGCCGTATTTGCAGTGATGTTTGTGATTCCATTGTGTTTCACGTTCAGTACGGTATCAGGTTCTTCACCGGCAGACGTGTTGGAACATTCAAAACCATTCATAGTATCAGTCCTGATATCTTCACTTCTCTGTCCTGCCGCCCTGACCGTTGCTGCCTTTTCAAAGGAAAAGTCCGATGACGAACGCATAGACGGCATACGCTGGAATGCTCTGTTGAAAACGGTAATACTGTATTTCATACTGAGTATTCTTGGCATAGTTGTCAGATTCCTGTTGCCGCCAACCGGCCGCATTATAAGCCTGATGGCACCACTGACCACTTGGACAGCTTTCATGGTGTACTACATACTGATTTTCAAGATATCTTTGCATAACGACAATAAAGCCCTGGACAATGAAGAATAGCATTCGCGTGGAGCGTGCACGCAACAACATGACGCAACAGGATCTGGCGGACCGCACAGGCGTGACCCGCCAGACCATAGCAGCAATTGAGCAGGGCAAATTCAACCCATCTACGGTCCTGGCACTGAAAATGGCCCGCATATTCGGGGTGTCGGTAAACGACCTTTTCGAACTTGAGGAACAGGACTGATGTGCGCCTGGTGGGGACTGTCCCTTGAAATTGTATCTTTGCATCATGAAAAGAGCCGGAATCATACTTTCAACAGTCATTCTCCTGACTGCCGCATCGTGCCGTTCATCGCGGCAGTATGAGTCCGATGACCCCTGGCTGGTACGTATCACACCGCAGCTGGCTGCAGCGCTTGACAGCTGCCATGAATTCGGCCTGTTCATGGAAGGTGCGGCCTTTGTGACTGACGGGAACCGCTACGGTTACCTTGACCGTGATGCGGATTTGTTCGTAGGATACGAATATGACGTCGCTTCGCCGTTCTATGACGATCTGGCACGGGTCAGCAGGGATTTCATCTGGGGTTTCATAGACCATTCCGGCCAGGTGGTGATACCTCTTGTATATGATTATGTGGCGGATTTCAGTGAAGGTATGGCGGCTTTCCATGCTGACGGCCCCTGGGGCTACATCAATGCCCGCGGAGACACAGTCATCGGGCCGCGTTACCGCAGAGCGGGGCAGTTCCATGACGGCCTTGCGTACATAGTCGATGACGCCAACCGCTACGGATTCGTGGACCGTGAAGGTTGCGAACTGTTCGCCCGTGACAGCTGCATTTTCGCCGGCCGTTTCTCAGAGGGGCTGGCTCCGGTGCTGCGTGACGGCATGTACGGCTTTGCCGACCGCAGCGGCAATATAGTGATAGAACCCCAGTACGATGAGATTGAAGCGTTCTCGTGCGGCCGTGCCATGGTCCGCAAAAGCTTCTTCTGGGGTTTCATAGACAAGGAAGGCAATGAAGTCATACCGCTCAAGTATCTTGAGGCGCACAGTTTCTCCTGCGACCGCGCCGCAGTGCGCGAATACGGCAAGTGGGGTTACATCGGACTTGACGGAACACCCATAACCGGTTACAGTTTCGATGACGGCTGGGACTTTTCTCAGGACCGTGCCGCCGTATGCATTGACAGCCTGTGGGGCTACATTGACACAAAAGGAAAGCAGGTCGTAAAGCCAAAATACCGGGATGCCTGGAATTTCGTTGAGGGCATGGCAGTTGTCAGGCGCGATTCCCTGTGGGGCTACATCAATCTCAAGGGCAAGGAGATAATAAGACCGGCCTACAGCTACGCGTTCAATTTCAACCACGGTGTGGGGTGGGTGGAAAAGACCGTGGACGGAAGGACCAGAGGCGGCCTTGTGGACCGCTACGGCAATACCACTTTTCAATGGGGACAGTCCCTGGAACATGGGGACAGTCCCTAGCACATGGGGACAGTCCCTGGCACATGGGGACAGACCCTGTCTGATTCACGGCTTTCGCTTTTCGGCTGCTGATCTGTAAAATAACCGGTTTTATACCTTTAAGGTATTAAAAACAATTCCTATATTTGACGCGTAAAAAATAAGCTATGCCAGAAATCTTCAGATTCTTCGGTTATTCGTTCTTCTTTTACAGCAGAGAACATGAGCCAGTTCATGTTGAGGGTAAAGACGGGTATGCGGTTTACGATTTGGTCGGTGATGTGTTCGTTCTTCGTGAAAAGCAGGGGATAAAGTCCAATGACCAGAGGAAGATTGAGGCGGTTATTTCAGATAACAGAGATATAATTATCAAAAGGTGGATGGAACACTTTGAGAAATGATGACAAAACTTTGCAACGTATCGTTCGATTCGGAATTCATCTACGCCGAAGATGAGTCCGGAAGGAAGTTGAAACAATCAATCCTGTGGTACCCTGCTTTGATGAATGCCACGGAAGAGCAGAGGCTTGATTATACCGTTGGATTCACCGGCTTCCATTGGAGAGCGCTTGACGAAGATGTCTCTTTTGAAAGTTTCGAATATGATGATGCCGTTCCTTCGAAGATCCAGGAGTTCTTTCTCACCCACAAGGAGATCAACGTGGCTGAATTTTCAAAGAGAATAGGCGTCAACGCGACACTCCTGAGGAATTATATCAACGGTTTCAAGAAGCCGTCAGCAGCCAGAGAAAACGAGATACTGGGCGCAATACACCAACTGGGCGCAGAGTATTGTTCGTTCGGCCTGGCTGATGGCTACAATATTCCCACAGCACGAACGGCATATCTTTCAGATGATTCTGCGCCGGCATATGGCTTGTCAAACGATATTGGCAAATCCTCCAGATAGGTCCGGTGAACCGTCGGACCGTTTTCATCCTTCACCTCCAATAGAATGACATCACCTTTTTTAGGTGGTTTTCTATCTGATATTGTTTCGCGTTCCAGGCGCAGAGTTATCATCACACCTGCAACGCTTCGCGTTCCAGGCGCAGAGTTATCATGGCTCAGTGGAAATATAGTAGGTGCGTAAAACTTTTTGGACGCGCTTTCGTGGCTTTCGCCAAAGTGGGATGCAAACATATGGTTTCTGCTTCGTGTAGGGCATATCATTGCCGCTGACCCCTTTATTCCAGCGGTGTCGGTGGCAATCATCCTGGTTAGAACGCTCTGAGAGCAGGTTCACGCCACCCAGCTTGGCGAAAAGATTCTGTTGGATCTGGAAACTGATCTGTATAGGAAATTAATTCTATCTGTCCAATCAACAGTTCTACATTCATATACGTGTGATATTCGTGATATCCGTGTGCTTGCCAATAATGCATCTGGAAGCCTTAAAACGGCATTTGTTTGCATTATTGGCATGCAATTTGCCGTTTTCAGCCGATTTGCCTGCCAATACTGCACATTATCGAATCTACAGGCAATCTGGCTGCAATATTGGCAACTGTTTGCCAGGTTCAGCAGATGACTTCCCCCACTGATTTTCCACTGAGACGTTATCATCACACCTGCAACGCTTCGCGTTTCAGGCGCAGAGTTATCATCACACCTGCAACGCTTCGCGTTTCAGGCGCCTTTATCCCGCGTTCCAGGCGCAGAGTTATCATCACACCTGCAACGCTTCGCGTTCCAGGCGCAATGATGACCCCTGGCCCTGCCAGGGGCCATCATTGCACCGGAAAAGAATAACCGGAATCCCTTGAAAGCAAGCTTTCAGATGATTCCGGTTATTCTTTTCCGGTGTGATCCGCTCGGGGTTCGAACCCGAGACCCCATCCTTAAAAGGGATGTGCTCTACCTGCTGAGCTAGCGGATCTCCCTCATTTTGCCGTTAAGCGGGTGCAAAGATATGCGGTTTTGCCATTATCAGCAAACTTTTTCCTCTTTTTTAGTCCTTGACGCCGTACAGAATCATACCGTCTGTCTGTGACATGGTGCCTTTCACATTCAGGCACTTGGCACTTGGACTGGCGGTGTAGGCGTACGTGTGTCCTCCGGCAACGGTCAGCCCTTCTTCAGTGTTGATGGCGGTCATGGCCGCGTCTATATTCAATAATGTGGCGCCGCCTATTGTCAGGCTGGCGGCGTCAATGGCGCGGGAACGGACGTTCTGAATGTCCTTGTAGTTGTCACCGTCAGTCAGAATGGTCACGGTACTGCCTTCAATGCTCACGCTGCCGCTGGCGTTGATGCCCTTGCTGCCGTCAGCTGTGCTGTGTATGGCAACAGTCGATCCGGTTATGCTCAAGTTCTTTTTGGCACGTATGGCTGCTGCTGACGAATAGTCCAGTTCCTCTTCATCGTACTGGGGAATGCCGCTGGTTGCCAGCATGGCCCAGGCCTTGCTCATGGTGATGTCACCGGCTGCATTGATGCACTTCGAAGCATCGCCCCTGACCGTTGCGCTGAGAGCGCCGCCGCGGAAGCTCAACTTTCCGGTAGAGTAGACGGCGTGGCCTTTGGCTCCGGTAGTGGTGATGTTGAGACTGCCGCCTGCAATGGTGACACAGGTGGTGTCAGGCTTGAGGTATTCCGATACAAGACCCTCATCGGTACAGCTGACAGTGAGGTTGCCGCCGTATATTTCAAGCGGACCGCGGCTTACGCTGATTCCATCGTCCTGTGCGTTGACGGTGACCTTGCCGCCGTACATTATGAACTTGTCATTTGTGGCGATGCCGTCCTTGAGGGCGGTTATGCTTATGGTGCCTGTGTTCTGGCGCAGGCGCACGTAGTCGTCGCTGCATATGCCGTGGCCTCCAAGTGAAGTCACGTTCAGGGTGCCGTCACCGCTGAATATGAGCTGTCCTTCACTGAACAGGGTGCCCTTGCGGCTTTCACCTGCCACAACACTGTATGTGGCGCCGTCCTTCAGCGTGTTGGTCTTGCCGCTGGTCAGTTTCACATAGACTGTTTTTCCTGACTGCACGTTGATGGCCGGACCCTTCGGGTTGGTCATGTTTATGCCGTACAGTTCTATGGCGAACTTCTTGTTGTTGTCATCGGACTGGGTGGCATTCATGTTGGCAACGGTGAACGAACCGTCACTTGTGCTGCCCTGAAGACGGTAGGTCATGCCCTTCTTGGTGGACTTGACGGTAACGTGCGCGCCGTTCTTTTCAACGGTGACTTCGGCCGGTTTGGAACCGGTGACAGTGACGCTGTTGCCCGAATAGATGAATGTAAGGGTCACCTTCTGGGAGAAGTTCTCAATGTAGTCACCGAATGCAGGGTCAGTTTCGACAGTGGGTCTGGCAGGTTCGGTTACGTTTGCAGATACCGGAGCAGCAGACATGTAGCTGCTGAAATCCGATGCGTACGCTGTGGCAGCGCCTGCCGATGCTTCAAAACCTATGCTTTCAAGTGAACTGACGGCATACCTGGCGTTGCGGCCGTTCTTAAGATAGAATGACGCCACTGTGTTGCCCTGCAGGAACGCGGCGCTGTCAATGTCAGAAAACATGGCATATTCATGTGTGCCGTCATTTCCGTTGAATATGACGTACTTGTCCTGTGCTGCAGCAGTCATGGTCATGGCTGCCGCCAGAACTGATAGTGCAGTCCTGCGCATCACCTTACTATCTTGATGGTCCTGTCGCCCAGACGCAGCAGATAGATTCCGCTTTTCAGGTCATCGAGAGCGACTGTCTGGACTGATGAAGTGATACTCTCCTGCATTACCATCCTGCCGCTTATGTTGTAGACTGACAGGACCAGCCCTTCAGAACCTATGATGCATGCGCTTCCGGTTTCTGCCTGATAGGCAATGCGTCCGTCCATCATTTCGACCGGTTCCACCTGGGTGCTGTTCGAGAAGAGCAGTCTTGAGATTTCAGACAGCAGGTACTTTGTAGCTGATGATCCGTCAGCGTAGTCTGCAACAAGATAGCCTTCCAGGAAGGTGATCTTCTTCAGGTTGCTAAGATCAAGAGACTGCGAAGAGCCGTCAGCCTTTCCAATTATGATCTCCTGGCTGAAAACCGGAGCGGAAAGGAAAACTGCCAGAATGACGAGTAGAATTTTTCTCATATGCAGAAAATTAAAATATTTAGAAACTGAATGTGTACCCTATACAGACGGCTGCCCCTGCGGGTTCGTCATCATCGGAATTGTCCTGCCACAGGTATGACAGTTTGAAGTAATGCTTCTTGTTGAAGGAGAAGTCAACACCGGCGTTGACACGCATCTTGCGCAAGTCAAAGCCGCTGTCCAGACCGTTGAACAGTTCATATGACACGAACGGGTCATATTTCCAGTGCGGTATGTTGTAACTGGCCTGCAATCTGCTGCGAAGCACCTGCTTGGAATCTGCGGCATTGGTCTTAATGTCCTTTTCCACAGGCATCTCACGTGCTTCGACAATTCCCTGGTTCTCCAGTTTCTCCTCATCAAGCTCAAAGCGGTGCTTCTCCCTGCCGCACTCACTTTCGCTTTCATAAGTGTACTGGTACCTTTCCTTGACTGAGAACTTGAAACGTCCCAGCTCATATGATGCTGACAGCGTAGCTGAAAGCCTGTGTCTGTTCTGCCAGTATTCAGAGAGGATATTGTAGTCATATAAGACGTCTTCAATTGAGAAGCCGTCACTCTTGAACTTTGTCTCTTCCGGACGGACTGCGTTTATGAACTTGTATCCCAGTTCAGCCCTGACGTTGAATGTCTTGGCGGCATTGCGGTACAGACGCTTGCTCAGTGAAGCGCCTATGCTCCAGCGGTCAGTGGCTGAAAGCCCGTCACGCAGCCTGTATTCGGCCTCAATGCCGGCGTTCATGCCCTTTGGAAGGTCCTTTTCAAGTCCGATGCTGCTCCACAGGCCCATGCCGCCGTCCTGCGCTGAGAGCGGTGCGGCTGCCCACATGGCAGCAAAACAGCAGATTGCCTTTATCAGCAGACTGACTTTCTTCATAATCATATCTTCCTGCCGGCCTTCATGACATTGTCAATGGTGCCGAATTCGTCCATTACGGGTTCGTAGTAGATCTTGATGATGGCTGAATCCTTGAGGAAATCAACGTTCCCAACCTCAATGCGTATGACTTTCAGGCCCAGACGCTTCTCTATATCGGCCTTGAGTTCATCCTCCCTGCCGTGCGCAACCAGTTTCACATTGTCATACTTTATGAGTTTGGTGGGCACATGCTTCATCCACCTGGTGTTCTCGCATATTGCAAGGGCGGCAATGAAGATAATGTTGGTGCCCAGCAGTTCAAAGTAACTGACGCTGGTTGCCAGACCGTTTATGGCGGCCACGGCTATGATGACGAACATGTAGGTCATTTCACGGATGGGAACCTGTTCCGTGCGGTATTTTATGATGCCGAAAATGGCGAACAGACCAAGTGCGAAACCTATCTTCAGCTTTACACCGCCCATAAGGTAGATGAGCAGGAAAATGCTGACTCCTATCAGCGAGAATGTGAAATAGTAGTCCCTGCGCTTTGCCTTGGGGTAGTAGAATGCGTGGACTATTATCCCTATGGTCACAATGTTAATCAGGAAACGTATGAGCATTTCCCAGACACTTGACCACACGGGCCAGAAAGGAGTACCGCCGCTTGCGAGAAGGGTCTCAATCTCCTCTCCGAAAAGATCGGCATCCTCGGCTGCGGCCACCATCTGGCCTATGCCTCCTGCAAGTGCGGTGAAAAGGTTTGCTAAAATCATATTGCTGTCAGTTTTTCTATGTTTCTAATTCTCATATTGAACATGTTGCGCTTGATACCGGGTGTGGTGAGCGCCATTCCTATGCAGTATTTGCTGAACCCGCTGGGATGTATGCGCAGCTGGCGCAGGATATCCATGATAGGGGAATAGGTGTTGCCGTCACGCTTGACTTCAATCACCACCAGGTTGTCCATCTTGCGGTCAATGCCAGACTGGAAGTTGTGGAATGACAGTTCGCGGTCAATGGTCAGACGTTCTGTCCTGGCGTTGTTGACCAGCGTTATCCTTTGGAAATGGTTCTGTATTTTCTCTGACAGGGCTTCCATGGGAATGTCCAGCATGGCGTTGTCCCTGAGGAACTGCGCCGCTCCGTCCTCCAGATAGCTGTCACGGCTGGTCAGTCTGATGCGCTTCTTCTTCGTGCGGCCGTGGTTGTTCTTCAGCTTTATTTCAAAGAAGTCCAGATTGCTGTCAATGTATGAGCGTACGCGTACCTTCTGCCGGGTCAGGCGGCCGTTGTGGTGGTTCAGGTACATGGTGTTGTCCGCGTCATCAAAGTAGACTGTGCCGTATTCGCCGGCACGGATGCCGTCAATGCACTGCACCATGTATTCGCCGCGTGCCATCTCGAGAAGCGATGAAAGCTGATGTTCATTGGCCAGATACTTGCTGTCCGTACGGTTCATGAGCCGTATGGATTCCATCTCTTCAAGCGTTATGGGCTTAAGGGATTCAAGGATGTCAGAATAACCGGTCAGCATCAGGTCTTAATACGTAGCGCGCAAAAATAGTAATTATAAGTCGATTTTTAAAATTTTTACGTCGTATGATTTGAAAATGCGCTATCTTTGGAGTGAACCAAACAAAATACTGTAGAAATATGTTCGATGTAAACAAATGTCTGGGTGATTCCGAAGAGCAGATGGAAATGGCCATCATGCATCTTGAAGATGAATTCGCCCATATCCGTGCCGGCAAGGCCAATGTCCGTATTCTTGACGATATCCGTGTCAATTCTTACGGTTCGATGGTTGCCCTGAACAATGTGGCAGCCCTGTCGACTCCTGACGCCCGCACCATTGCCATACGCCCCTGGGACAAGAACATGCTCAAGGTCATTGAGAAGGCCATCATCGATTCATCGGTAGGCATCATGCCCAGCAACAACGGTGAAATAATCCGCCTGGCCATACCGCCCCTGACCGAGGAACGCCGCCGTGACCTTGTCAAGCAAAGCGGAAAGGCTAACGAAAGTACGAAAATTTCCATACGCAACGCACGTCGTGAAACACTGGACGAACTGAAGAAAGCCCAGAAGGACGGCTTACCTGAAGATGCTGAAAAAGATGCTGAAGACAAGCTCCAGAAGCTTCATGACAAGTACATCAAGAAGGCCGATGAACTTTTCGCAGAGAAGGAAAAGGAGATCATGACCATCTGATTGAATGCGCGGACTTGTAATAAAAAGTACAGGCAGCAGCTATCTGGTCCGTACTGATGACGGCGACACGGTGGAGTGCCGTATCAAAGGTACGTTCCGCATAAAGGGCATAAAGAGCACCAACCCTGTAGCCGTGGGCGACTATGTCGAAATAGCCCGGGCGCAGGATGACGTGCCCGCCTACATCACAGGCATAGGGGAACGCCGGAACTACATAGTCCGCCGTTCCTCAAACCTTTCCAAGCAGTCCCATATCCTGGCCTGCAACCTGGACCAGTGCCTGCTTGTTGTCACTGTTAGCCATCCCGCCACATCGACCACCTTCATTGACCGTTTCCTGGCATCGGCCTGGGCATACCGCGTGCCGGTGGTGCTGGTTTTCAACAAGACCGATATCCTTACACCTGAAGAGAGAAGGGAAACGGACTCGCTGTGCGGCCTTTACCGCAGCATAGGCTACCGCTGCCTGCAGTGCGCCGCCCTTGACGGCACGGGCATGGATGCCGTCCGCACCGCTCTCAAGGACAAGGTCACACTTATTTCAGGCAATTCGGGCGTGGGCAAGAGCACCATGGTCAACAGCCTGCTGCCGTCGCTGTGCCAGCGTACCGGTGACATATCGGAAAAGCACGACACGGGAATGCACACCACCACGTTCTCTGAAATGTTCCAGCTGCCTGAGGGCGGTTGGATAATTGACACTCCCGGAATCAAGGGCTTTGGCGTTTTCAACATGGAGAGCGGGGAGATAAGCCACTATTTTCCGGAAATATTCAACTGTTCTAAGGACTGCCGCTACGGCAACTGCACCCATGTGCGCGAACCGGACTGCGCTGTTCTGCGCGCCGTCAGCCAGGGGAGCATTGCCCTTTCCCGTTACACCAGCTACCTGAGCATGCTGGAGGATGAAGACGAAGACAAGTACCGCAAGATGCAGTGAGACTGTCCGTTTTTCCCGGACATGCCGGTGTAAAGTCGAAATATTTGCATATCTTCGTACACAATTATGAAGAAGAAGGAGACACCAGTCCGAAAGAACCGCATCACATTCCTTGCCAGTGACGAGGAAAAGCGCATCATTGAAAGCTATCTCAAAAAATACAGGATAGCCAACCGCAGCCGCTGGATGCGTGAAACTCTCATTACCTTCATAATCAGGAAACTGGACCAGGACTATCCCATGCTGTTCGACGAACAGGAAATGCGCCGCTGAATGATGGAAGAGTCCGATGTCAGGTTCATGAAAATGGCCTTGGACGAGGCCCGTGCCGCAGCTGCCCAGGGCGAAGTGCCGGTGGGTGCGGTAGTGGTATGTCAGGACCGTGTCATAGCCCGCGCACACAATCTCACAGAAACGCTTGTTGATGTCACCGCCCATGCGGAAATGCAGGCCATCACCGCAGCAGCGGCATTCCTGGGCGGCAAGTACCTTGACCAGTGCACGCTTTATGTCACGCTTGAACCATGCGTGATGTGCGCCGGTGCCATAGGCTGGTCCCAGCTGGGCCGCCTTGTGTACGGTGCCAGCGACGACAAGCGCGGCTACACCCTTTTCGCACCATCGGCCCTGCATCCCAAAACCAGGGTCACAGCCGGCATCCTGGCCGCTGAAGCATCGGAAATTGTCGTGGAATTCTTCAGGCGCAGACGCTGAAAGTCTTTCAGCCGTCACATTTTCGTTGACAGCCACGTTTTTTCTCATTATTTTTGTCCTGCAATACTGAAATGTCATGGCAAAACACAACATTCTTGGCAGGGAGGGCGAAGAAATAGCTGCCCGTTACATGGTGGAGCACGGCTACACGGTGCTGGACCGCAACTGGCGCAGCGGTCACAAGGAACTGGATATGGTGGCACGCAGGGATGACACGCTTGTCTTCCTTGAAGTCAAGACCCGGTGCGGCCGCCGATTCGGAAATCCGCAGGATGCCGTTGATGTGCGCAAGATAATGCGTACAGTCAGCGCTGCCGATGCATATATCCGCCACCATGCGCTTGACATGGATGTCCGCTTTGACATTTTCACGGTTGTCTTTGAGAACGGCACATATACTACTGAACATATTGAGGACGCGTTTTATCCGCCTTTGCAGTAATGGACAAGATAAGGATCCACAGGTTTGAGACCATAGTTTCCACCAACAGCTGGCTAAGGTCGCTGGACGGCGGCACTCCCGGCTGCGAATATGAACTGGCTGTGACTGAATTCCAGACCGCAGGCCGCGGGCAGAGAGGCAACACGTGGGAATCGGAACCCGGCATGAACCTGCTGTTCAGCATCCTGGCGCATCCCGGTGATGTGAAAGTGCAGGAGCAGTTCTTCATATCGGAATCCATAGCGCTGGCTGTTGCGGACTGCGTATCGGACCTGGCAGGTGACGGATTCACGGTCAAATGGCCCAACGACATTTACTGGAATGACTGCAAGCTGGCCGGAATACTCATTGAAAACACCCTGCAGGGCAACCGCATCCTGGACAGTATAATAGGTGTGGGGATTGACGTGAACCAGACTGTCTTCAAGTCCGATGCGCCCAATCCCGTTTCGCTGAAGAACATTGCAGGCCGCGACTTTGACCGTGACGCGTTGCTGGATGACATACTGGCGCGTTTCATCTCAAATATGAATTCCAGTCACAGTGCTGTGCACGAACGCTATCACGCACGGCTGTACCGCAGCACCGGATACCACAGGTTCCGTGATTCCGGCGGACAGTTCCTGGCGCGTATTGACCATGTCCAGACTGACGGCTGTCTGGTGCTTGACGTGCAGGACGATGGCCTCAGGACGTATGAATTCAAGCAGGTGGCATACGTGCCTGACGAAAAATGACTACATTCGCACATTCAAAATCAACGATATGGCAAGATTCAGGAGAATTCTTCTCAAACTGAGCGGCGAGAGCCTGATGGGAGAACAGAAATACGGCATTGACGAGAAGCGTCTGGCCGAGTATGCACAGCAGATCAAGGAAGTCCATGACATGGGCGTGCAGATAGGCATAGTAATAGGCGGCGGCAACATTTTCCGCGGCCTGAAGGGCGCCGGCAAGGGCTTTGACCGCGTCAAGGGCGACCAGATGGGCATGCTGGCCACCACCATCAACGGCCTGGGACTCAGTTCGGCACTCACCGCAGCCGGCTGTCCCAACATAGTGCTTACCGCAATCCGCATGGAACCCATCGGCGAATTCTACACAAAGTGGAAGGCCGTCGATGCCATGGAGCAGGGCAAGGTGGCCATCCTGGTGGGCGGCACCGGCAACCCGTACTTCACGACTGACACCGGTTCGTCGCTGCGCGGCATTGAAATCGAGGCCGATGTCATGCTCAAGGGCACCCGCGTTGACGGCGTCTACACCGCCGATCCTGAAAAGGACCCCACCGCCACCAAGTTCGATGAAATCACATTCGATGAAATCTACAACCGCAATCTGAAGGTTATGGACCTGACCGCCACCACCATGTGCAAGGAAAACGGTCTCCCGATCTACGTATTCAACATGGACGTGGTGGGCAACCTGAAGAAGGTCATGGACGGCGAACCCATAGGCACGCTGGTACACGCGTAAACCATCATCATCAGGGGCTGGCCCCGTTGGACAGGGTCTGTCCCTGATGGTCATTTCACCTCCTCAAATTTAAACGCCGCTGAAAATCAGCACGTTCTAATTTTTATGGTACAAATATGGAACGTCATAAGCATCATGGACGTTCGGAATCAATAACCATCAATAAGCATCCGTGCGATGCTCCTTTCTATTCACTTTTGTTCCTTCTATGGGGCAAATATATGTTTTTCAAAAATCATGAATCGATTCTAATTCTAATCAGGTATCTCATCCCTAAACATCTCTTTTGATATTATATCTATTCTCTCGTAAACTGTGTCCATCATCATATCGTCTGAAAATTTGGATGCAGTTTCCTTAACAATGCCAACTAATGATTGGAAAAAATTTTCGTTCAAAACATGCTTAGTATAAGTTGTTATAGATTTGACACCAATCTCCTTATAATGATCTAACAATTTATCAAAGATATCTGCAATTTTCTTAATCTCTGATTGTAGTTCATCGCTTTCGACCTCAATGATATTAGGAAAGTCTTCTTCATTAAAGACTTCCTGATTTATCATGTTTATATACTTTCGTCTTTTTGTTGCATCTATGCCTGAAATATCAAGAATTTTGCTAAACTTATCTATAATACGTGATGTATGATTTTTGTATTCATCTGTTTCTATCATCGTTAGCATATCATCTGATAAGCTATCAATATCAACATGAAGATTAAGCAAATCCATATGGTTGACAAATTTCATCGGAGAGAAGAGATGCCAATATATGTGCTTCGTCCTCTTATAGGATTGTATATATTTCTTTCTGAATGGACTAAACATAGAATCCCAGGTTAAGAAGAAAGGTTCGGTTTCTTCAAGAGGAGCAGCAAATAGATGAACTCCCATAATAGCATCATTCTTAAGAATCAAATCACTCTTTGATTTGTTTTCCAAAAAAAGACTCGTGAAAACATTTGACGCGACATTGATTTGCTCCTCACCATATGCTGGAATTCTCTCAATAGAGATGCCTAACTCATTGAATATAATGTCTTCAAGTACTGATGTAGATGATTCTTTAAATGATGTAGAATAAGCATCCGACTCTTCAAAGCCAAAAGTTTCATAAAGGAAATCTGCAAAGCTAATAATGTTTTCTGGAAGCAAATTCTTATCTCGAAGCTCATAATAATATCTATAAAACACATTGGAAGATATTTCCTTTTTGTAAATATCATATCTATCAGCAAATGGTATTAGCAGCAATGCCTGTCTTAGATGATAAGAAACCTCAGACAAATAATGTCTACTCAGTATTAGCTGAATATTATCTTTGTTAGATACCGTATTCAAAAGATTTTTCATAGATATAAATCTTTTGTTGTCACTTGAGCTTAAGCCCATATTAACGCATAAACCATACAAAATCAATTGCGTATCCACATAGACCTTTCTATTTGGTAAATTTGCATATTGCTCAAAGGTGTCTGGGTTTGATATCTTAGAAAATAATTTACTCATGCCAAGACGAACAAGGATATCATTACTCTTGCATATTTGAAGTAAGGAAATTATAGCACTCGCAATCTTAGTATCTATACATCCGTATTTTTTAAATTTTTCAATAAGAACATGCAATTCGTTTGCTTCCTCTATCTCAATATTATCTGAGATTTCTATGAGATCTGTATTGAAGTTATTTTCAAAAAATGTTTTCACCAAGTCAAATAATGTTGATTTGTCGCAGGTTAATGAAAACATAGAGATAAAATCATCCAATTGATTGTAAAAATTAGTTATACGTTCTGAATAATTCGAATACGCATCCTCGAGTCTATTTCGTTCTTCAGAAGACAAACTAACTTCAAAAGTAGGAGTAATGACAATTCGATTATTAGACTTAAGTTTATCTAAAAAACGCTCTGCGGATGCTTGTTTTAAACTGTTTTTTGAAAAAACAAGCATCTTCTCAATTAGCTCATTCTTATGTATACTAGAAGAGTACAGCGTTTCCAGTACAAACGAATTAATAAATCTATTTTTGATTGCATTCGCAGCTTGTCCGTAGTTTATAAAATCATAATACATTAGTTCTCCTTTTGCATCCGAAATTTGAGTAAACAATCTTTCCGCATATTCAGGATGTGATGACAAAAGATCTGATTTAAGCTTAATAATTATGAAAATATAAAATGCCAATATGTGCTTTAGTCCATATGTCACAACACTAGTGTCAATATCTGGAGACTCATGTAATTCATTCCTACAATAATCAGTATAGGCAAACAAATACAAACCATCACTTCTGCCTTTATAGCTTTCCGCAACTGCTAATGTAATATGTGGACATTGCATTGTATATGAAGGTATTATACCTGTCCAAACAAATAATTGCTTTGTACCTTGACCCGTTACTTCCTGATATGTTTTCTTTCCCGTAAAAATCAGAAGCAACTTTATTATACTGTCAACTTGCGCTTTAATTACTAGGAAAGAAGATAAACTGCCCGGATTATCACAGCATGACTCTTGCAAAGCTGGTAGAACTGTACGTCCTATGCCATTAAGCATCGCATAAGGAATCTTTTTATTTAGAAGATTATAAAAAATGTCTATTGCCTTATCTATTTCCATTTCTGAAATAGAAATACTTTGTTCTGCAAAAGCATTCTTACAATAAATCTTGATAGTTTTTTTGATGTTACTCCATTGTATATTTCCCATAAATCTATTTTTTTTATATCCGAACAGCAAGTGTAACTCTACAAATGGCAACAAACATGCGTGGATAAATGTTATTAATTCAATCAAATTACTTTTTTGTTATAGCTACTATTATTGCCAATTTATGTTCCCTCGTGTTGGTAGATAATGGATACGCAACAGCTCTAGGTCTGCCTCCAAACCCTCCTTTGACACCAGGGAATCCTTCGGCAGCACGGAGTAGTTCTTGGAAATGTTCTCCTTCTTGCCGCTGAACCATTCTCCAAACGTTGTTTGAAGGAATGAATCACCATCGAGATTCTCCTTCTGGTTATACTTCATTATATTGGTGACAAACTGTTTCACCTCTGCATTACGCAGTTTCTTGTTTAGCGGAATGAGCAAATCCTTGTTTGCAGAAACATGGCCTGTTTCAACAAACAGTTTAACAACATCACATACTTTCTCTACATCTTCTACAGAAGAACCAGCCAGTGAAAACACGAGCGTAGTGTATTCTAATGTCAAAGCCAGACGGTTCTTCCGTTCCTCTTCCTGATGCTCCTTGATTTTCTTTTCTATGTCAAGACAGTAGTTACGTCTGTCTATCACATCAGAAATACCAGCTGAAAGGAAACGGATTTCCCTCATACGCTCTTCGTACTCTTTTTCCAGATTCCGACGAATCTCTGCAACCTGCTTATCAACTAGTTCCTGAACCACTTCGGGCAGACGGTCCTTGAGCATTGCCATAAGAGCATCGGTATTGGCAGCAGGAATCTGTTTTACTGAGTCAATTACCTCCATCAGGCTGTCGGTATCCACCCTATTCTGATTTTGCACAGCTATCTCCTTTGGCAGTTCAACGGCCATGGAATGCATTTCCTCCTTGCGCCGATCAATCCTTGCCTGATAGAATGACGCAAAGAAGAACGATGCTGTCTTGTATATGACGACTATGATGGCTGTCAAATAAAGAAACATTATCCATCCCTGCTTGTCAGCCACCGTATCTTTATCAATCTGCCCAATTATGGCAAGAACAGATACAATGAAGCAAACTGCCACAAGAGCGTATCCGATTATTTTTTCTGTCAATCTTAAAAATCTTACCATTATATCTTTGTTTTTTAACATATCCATTTCCGGCAAGTTGCAGGCATGTTAAAATTCGCATTGAAAGGAATCTTTATTTTATTAACATACAGCCGCATAGCGTCCATAACCTGAGTTTGCGATTTAACTTTGTCATAATTCCGGCAAGTTACCAGCAAGTTAATAATACCAGGCTTATTATGCCACGCCACCATATCTTTGACTTACGTAGTTGTAAATAGTATCACGATAATAGTTGATGCTCTCTTCGCTATAACTCTCTGGCAGTTCTTGCCACAGCACATCGCGGATGGTAATAATCAGGGCGGCACGTGTTGTCTGCTTGTCAAAAGGATGATCCATACCAGCCAGCTGTTCTTTAATTTTGGCCAGCAGTTCAATGGCAACATCCTTCAGTTTCTTAATCTCAGGCTTGGAAAGATTGTCTTTCAGCAACAGGTCATAGAGCGAAAGTTCCTCGTCACTTTTGAATCCCTCCCGCACATAACGCTTTTCTTCTTCACTCAGCGACTGAGACAAGTGCATCAGTTCTTCGAAGGTCTTTTCAATCGTAGCACGATTCTGTTCCTGATTATAGGCTTGAATAATCTCCTGATACTTCTCATAAAAGTTTATTCTTGCAGGATTCTCAGCCAACAAACGAGCCAGCCGTTCCTGTAGCAGTTCCTGAATGTCCCGCAGTACAAGGTTCTTGTCTTCCCGCCTTGCAAACTCACGTCTGAGCAGGTCGAAGTCAATGCCGCTGATGTCAAACCTGAGACCTTCTTCCGCAACCGCCATGTGCTGGGCATCCACCTCAAGATGCTCATTCACTATATCATTGATTGCCACACTCAGGTCAGTTATGTCGGCATGCTTGCGTTTCTTCTGCAGTTCCTTGTAGATAGCCTCCAGCG
>JAKSIS010000049.1 GCA_024398665.1 Bacteroidaceae bacterium | reverse complement strand
GACTTGAACTGCTGCAGTTCGCCTTCAACCTCATTCAGTTCCTCGCCTATTATCACAATACGCTCGCTTATGAACTTTGCGGTATTTATGACAACCTGGTTCTTGTCGTTTATGGCATCCTCATTATATACGTCGAACAGGGTGTTCAGAATATCCGATGCACGGTTCACATTCCTGTCTCGCATGCTGAACGTAAGAATCGAAGCATCGTCATTCAGCTGCCTTATGGACAGTCTGGCTATGAACGACTTTGCTGTCTGCACGGCATCGTTCTTTGAAACGTATATCGGTTTCCCTACGAACTCCTGGCTTGAAAAGTTCGATGTAGGCGCGAATATCACCGTACCGCCTGACACATGCAGGGTGTCATTCAGGTTCAGCGTCCTTGCATTTCCGCCCATCTGCACCCTGATGGAAGCAGAGTCAAGCGGTTCCACAACGAATGACATGGGTACATTCTCAAGTTCAGGTGAAAATATGGCCTTGACCGGAGTGTTGCCGTACAGTTCCACACGGCGCAGCTTCACCTCATACTCATAGTTCACGTTGGCGTCAAGCCGGCGCACCACCTCAGTCATCAGGCGTTTGGAACGGAACTGCAGAATCTCGTTTGAAACGTTGGTCCTGTTTATCAGATTCGAATAGGCGTCAAGCCTGGTCGACATACGCGTGTTTGACGGGTTCTTTATTATAATGGTGGCATTGCTCACGTATTCGAAATTCGAAGTGGCATACTTGTAGCCCGCATAGCCGGCGCATACCAGCACGCCCAGTACAAACCAGTACCAGTAACTGAGCAAATAAAAGAACAAATCTACAAGATTGACGCTGCCGTCAGTCCTGTTCTTCAGTATGTTTGCAGTGTTCTTCTTTTCCATAAACTTTCAGTTATCTCTTGAAATAAGTCAGATATATGAGCCACATCGTGGTAAGGGTCGAAACGGAAGACAGCACCGTGGTCCAGGCTGTCATCCTGTTGGTAGTTTCAGTATTTGTTATGTTATTCTTTGGCTTTGCATAGATAAGATCATTCTGCTGCAGATAGAACACAGGTGAATCATACAGAGACTTGGACTTCAGGTTGACCGTATAGAGTTTTCTCTGTCCGCCTGTGGTACGTATCACCCACAATTCGTCAATCTGGGCGGTATTGCCGCTAATCGCACCTGCCTGGGCAAGAGCCTCCAGCAAATTCACGTTGCCTGACTTGAATGTATAGTTTCCATTTGGCCCCTGGCCCAGGAATGTGACCTGGAAGTTCAGGAACTCCACAAACACCAGCGGATCCTGGATGTAGGGCTTCTCCTTCAGCAGGCGCTCAATTTCGTTCTTCAGTTCCACCAGCGTGGTTCCTGCCACATTTATCTTGCCCAAAACCGGGAAGTCTATGTCGCCGTTCTTGTCAACCAGATAGCCCTTGTTCTCCTCGGCATTCCAGTTGATTGTGCCTTCCGATAAATCAACGTCAGGTGTAGGCTTGGCAAAGCCGTTGGCCACATTGAAAGGTGCGGCAAGTGTGGGATTGCTGCATGTTACGGTAATGGACAGCTTGTCACCCACGCTGATTTTTGATTCGGGACGGTCCTGGACAATATAGGTCTCATCGGTACTCAAATCCTGCAAATAAGCAAGTTTCTTGTACGACTGGCATGATGCCACCGCCATCACAGCGGTAACGGCAAGCAGTATGGATTGGAAATGTTTCATCTGGATATATTTTTTCAAACTGCAAATATAGCAATAACCCATCGAATGACAATAATGTAGAAAGAAATTATCCTTGAACCGTTCCGCGTCTCCTGCTCCGGCCTGCCGCCAGGCCCAGCCAGCGCCTTATCAGGAATCCACCCGAATACTTCATCAACAGACTTGTCCTGCGCAGGAATCCCGAATAGCGTCTGGCTTTGTGCAGTCCGAAGTTTCCGTCATCCATGACAAGCCTTACAAGCCGTTTTTCATCGGCATCGGGCAAGGTGGCAATCCGGTCCCGGTCCGGTACCATTTCCCGCGGAGTTGCCAGATAATGGACAAGCACGGCATCAAGCAGACGGGTCCACCTGACCAGGCCGTTTTCCTTTAGCAGCCGCATATAGGTATCGGCATTGTACTTTCCGTAGAAGAACCTGTAAGCCATGGCCATGTCACACAGCTGCCGCATGCCTATGCCTGACACCGAAACATGATGCAGTATGTGTTCATTCAGCAACAGCAGCATTCCCTCGGGACCTTCGGCCTTCAGGCCTTTCCTGTGGTGTTCCACAATGACTCCATATGCCTGGTAGTGGATGTCTCCGTCGCTGTCAGTTTCAACGGTGTAGCCCTTTCCCCTTATCAGTTCAAGCGCCCTGTCCCAGTTCTCCGTTCCCGGCAGCCACCAGTCTATGTCACCCATAACCCTGTGTGACGGAGTGTCATACATCTGCGCAACTACAGAACCTTTCAGTTGTACTGCCCTGACATCATTCCTGTCAAAAAAGCTCTGCATGGCGGCAGCCAGCGCCACATTCCTGTTGTAGATTTCCTCAATCCTGTTGGACTCGACCATCCATGAGGCAGCCAGACGCGGCGGTACTCCGGCTTCTGACGGCAGGTCCCTTATGACATCGTACATAATGCCCTGGACAGTCTGCCTGCATGCCATGCCATACACAGCCTGCCACTGTTCAGGAGCAGGGGTGCAGTCAAGTTCGGGCACGGTCTTCCACAGAGCCGGTACAAGCAGTCTGAAGAACAGTTCCCTGTCAGTCACAGCAGCATTCCGTATTCCTTCCACAGGCAGACCATGTTGTGCACATCGGCCGCAGCCAGTTCACGGCTCACATCGTACTCGGCGCAGATCCAGTCAACCAGCATGGGTTCGTCAAATTCCTGGCTGCCAATCCTACGCCACAGCCAGGCTGACGGTTCGTTCATGCTGAACACGCGGTTCATGTCAATTCTTGTCCGGGTGGTGTCCAAAAGCATGTATTCACCGGCCACCCTGTTAAGGCGGTAATTCAGATTCAGTTTCATACCAGACTGCTGTAGAGTGCAATGCACGAATCGGTCATGACATCGAATGTGAACAGTTCGCAGTAACGGCTGTATGCCCTTGAGCAGTACGCGCTGTATTCTTCCCCGTTGCCGGTAATCTTCATGATGGCATCGGCAATCGCCCTGGCGTCACATGGTTTCACGTTAATGCCCGAATAGCCGTTGCGGTTCACCCATGACACGCCCGAACCTTCAATCTCGGTGGCGACCACAGGCTTGTGGCAGCTCATGGCCTCAATCTGGACAATGGCAAAGGCCTCGGTCTTGTATATGCTGCTCAGCGCAAACACATCGCAGGCCGTATAATATGCGGCAAAGTCCTGTGAATCAATATAGCCCAGCAGCGTGACCTTGTTCACCACTCCGCATTCCATAATCCTGAGCATAAGTTTCTCCCTGTCCGGCCCGTCACCTCCTATAAGGATATGGTAGTCATCGGGCAGATAGCGGGCTGCCTCAATCAGATACTCGTAGCCCTTGTAGCCCACCAGACGGCCCAGTGAATATATAAGTTTGCGTCCTTTGTAACGTTCCTTTATGCGTGCGGTGCCCTTCGTGTCAGGAGTCACGGGATCAATGCCAATCGGTATGGTTGAAACCTTATCCTGAACATCCTTGAGAAAAGGTGAGCTCTGTACATAAACAGGAGTCGTGCCCACAATGGAATCAGCACGTCTTATGAGCCATTTCAACAGTGGGCCATACAGTTTGAGCAGGGTCTTCTGCTTGAGTATGTCGCTGTGCCAGTGCAGCACAACCTTGCCCTTGTAACCGCTCAAACGCAGGGCGACCGCAGCCATGGGGTCCGGATGATGCACATGAATCACATCATAATCACGCATGACTTTCCTCAGTTCCAGCACCAGCCGTGGTGATATCATGGTTGCCGCCAGCTTGAACACTGCAGGCACCACGGTGCATTTGCCGCATTCATTGAAAGTTATCACATGGTTCTTCCTGAAAAAGCTGCCCGATGCGCGCTGCCGCACCTCCCTGCGCAATCCGCAGCACAGCATGTCACACTGGACTCCTTTGGCCGAAATACCGCGGGTCAGATCCCACATTACTTTCTCAACCCCGCCGAATATGGGGTAGAACTTTCCAAGCTGTAATATTTTCATTGTCAGTCTGTTGTTTCACTCTCAAGAATACGCAGCATCTCATTCTTCAGTGCCACTGCATCGGTGGCCGGAAAGAACACCGCATCCGGTGACGTTTCATGGGCATAGGGAAGGTCTGCCGCCAGCACCAGTCCGTCCGTATTCACGGCCAGGTATTCGCTTATTGGCAGTCCCCAGGTTTCCACCCTTGACGGGAATACCAGGGTCCCTGCCCTGCGGTACGCAGCAAACAGTTCGTCCCTGGTCATAAAGCCATGAAAGTCTATTGAACTTACACCGCCCCATTTTGATTTCAGCCACCTGGCATAGCGGTTTTCCGTTCCGCTTATTGTCAGCAGCACCCGGAACGCACCGGGGCCGGTTTCAAGTTCCAGAAGTCTGGCCGCCTCACAAAGGGTCTCGAAATTCTTGTGGCAGTCCGGAGTCGATGCGTACAGGAACAGCCGCCTGTCACACACTTCACCGGTACCGGAATTCATATATCTTTCCAAGGAAGGCTGCTGGGGCGGAATGACCCGGAACTTCTCCACTGGCACTCCCAGCATGCCGCTCATGGCATCGCGGAACCAGTTCTGCTGCACAATCAGACAATCGTTCCTGTGAACGTTTATCCTGTATGCCCAGCGCGTGAACATTGAGAACAGAGGTATTTTGAAATCCATTCTGAAATCACGCAGCTGCCACTTCATGAACGGGAACGATGTGTGGCAGTATACCTCCTGATGTTCGGCAATGACCCGGGGTGTGGTGTCGTGCATGGAAAGCCACAGCCACACCTTGCGGCCGTCCTCACGGGATATCTGCCGGCTTATCCTGTGCATTGTCACGTATTCGGCCCACAGACGCAGGGCCCAGCTGCGCACGCACCACGGCAGTTCAATATAGTCAATGCCCGGACTGTCAAACAGTTCGCGCCTGTGCACCAGTGCCACAATCCTATATTCACCCGTCTTGCCGCTCAGGTACTCCAGACAGCTGCGCATTATGGTAAGCGTGCCGCCCTTGCGCAGGTTCACGCCTGACACCACTATGGTCTTTCTTTCATTCACCCCTCTTCACTGTCAGTTCATTGAACAGGCTTGTCCATCTGTCCATTATTGCACTTTCATCAAAACGGTCCGAATTCAGTCTGGCAGCGTGCCCCATACGGCTGCGCAGAGCGTCATCGGTCATAAGCAGCAGCAGTCTGTCTGCCATGGCTTCAATATCGCCTTCCGGTACCAGGAAGCCGTCAGTGCCGTCAGTCACAACATCGCGCGGACCGCACTTGCATGTCATGGACACTATGGGCAGGCCGGCGGCCTGGGCTTCCAGCAGCACCATGGGCAGTCCTTCGTACAATGATGTCATTGCATATATTCCGGCACTGCCATAAACGCGGGGCATATCAGTTTCGGCCTGCCCCAAAATCACGCTGCCGTTCAGGTCCAGTGAATCAATAAGTTCCTGCAGCTGGCCGCGCAGCTCGCCGTCACCAACCAGACGCAGTTTCCAACCGACAGTACCGGCACCGACCCTGCGCTGCAGCAATGCCCATGCATTTATAAGACGGTCAAACGCCTTCTGCACATTGTATCGCCCTACGGCAAGAACAGTATGGTTTGCGGCCCTGCTGCAGGCATCCGCTGGCAGAACGAATGTGCGTGCGTTCGGTATCACACAAATATTGTCCAAAGCCGCGGTCTGTTCCCAGTAACCGCGGTCCTCCATAGTCAGTACAACAAAGCGGTCAAAACGCCTGACCACACGCATGTCATTGCGGCTGCGCCAGCGGTCAGCCAGGGCCCACACGCCTTGCCTGCCGTACTGCAGGCGTTTGTAACGGCTGAAATGTATTTCCAGAACCTTGCGTGAACCATCCTTGATGCGCGGCAGGAACTGTGCATCATTGCAGAACATGCTCACCACCACATCGGCTTTCTCGGTCTTGAGCAGTGCAGTCAGACGTTTTCTGTGGCGCAGCTGCTTGAACGGATATCGCAGCAGCTTGTTCAGGAACGAAGCGCCGTTGTTCTCTTCGTAGTTTATGCCAAGGTCGGTATGACGCACCCGGCTTTCGAACGGGAAGAACGGCTGCCGGCCGCGCTGGTCAGTGGTGACTATCAGCACGTCATTTGCATAATGTTCCACCAGCCAGTTTGCCTTTCCGGCCAGTACACGCTCCATGCCGCCAGCGCGGTAGGTTCCTGCTATCAGATATACCAGCTTCATGATTCGTCAGGTTCAACTGCAGCCTCATCCGCTCCGGCAGCATACCAGTCTATTTCGTTGCCGTCATCATCATAATCTCCGTCTATGCAGAACAGAATGGCATTCAGGAAAAACAGGTCTGTTGCCACCTTTATCCATATTACAAAGGTCATGGAAATTATGAACAGCGAAACCAGTATGAAATTCTTGAACTTGCGGTTCACCACCAGACCATTGTAAATGAAAAAGGCCGAAAAGATGGCAAGTCCCACCAGACCGCAGTACAGTGTAAAACGGCAGTAGCCTATATCGGTCGAATACACCCAACCGCCAAACAAGCCCGTTCCAATGACCCAGCTGCGGAAATCGGTGGGCCATATCCACATGACGGCATTAAGTTTGTCAGTGGAACCGGTACGGAATTCACCCGTTTCGAACAAATTGAAGAAGCCTTCGAATGCGAAACGTATGTTATTCCGGAAATCATTACTGGTTCTGTACAGCACTATTGATACCGCTACGGCAATTGCCACAATGGTCAGGAATGCGCTGTAGAATTTCAGCTGGCGGGCATCGACAATACCTTTCTTGGGGAATCCCAATAGCATGAACATATACACCAGTCCCATTGCTGCACCGACTATGGTTGTACGGGAAATCATATTACCGACAATAGTAATTACAGAATATAGAATCAGGTAAGTCCATATACTGGTCTTGCTATCCGTAACATGCAGATTGTTTCCTATCTGGTGAGCTATTAGGACCAATACTACGGAAAAACGTACGCCAGCCGGGTCGAGTGCACAGCCTATACCATACATACGGCCAACCTCATGCAAAAACTCCTGTCCCTGCTGTATGTATGTATCAATCAACATCTGGAAACCGGGGAAATGGTCTATTGCCAGTGCCAGCCAGCACTGCACAAAACACACACCGGCCAAATAATCTGTTATCCGCTTCAGATTGCACGAACCGTGGTACAGTCTTATCAGCGATATCACGCCGAATGCTCCGCCCAGCCATACGGCAAAAGAAATCCAATACTCGGCGTATGTAGTATCATTGGTCTCATTGGCCACCATGCTGAAATAGCACCATACAGAAAACGCAAGTGCGAATAGGGCCGAACCAATGACCATCTTACTAATGTTGAAAGTTTTGGTCCTTAGGCTGTAAAACGCGAAGGCTATTATTCCCAAAACACCTATCATCTGCTTGGTGTTAAGCGAAGCCGGCAGGAACGAGAAATTGAACGGGAATACATATCCGCTTACCAGACAGCCCAACAGAAATGACACTATTATTTTACCTGCTTTCATCTGTAAACCACTCCATACAAGAATTTATACACAAATATATAGTACAATTTCACTCCAAGCCACATTCTCTTCGATGCCATCCACTGTACGGCCCTTGTCCTCCATGGCAATGCCCTGTTTGTAGCGGCATAGCGGTTCGATTCGGGAAACCAACTGTACCATATTTCATAATCACTCCTATTGGCAGACATAAGCAGCGGAATCTTTATGTACAGTTTCAGGTAGTTGAAATAATCAGCCAGTTCCAATGAATATTCAGACATCTTCAACGCCCGTTCCGCTGCGGTCACATTCAAGCTGACTTCGCTGCGTCTCTTTTCGCTGAACTGATGACTGATGGACGCTGTATTCACCGCATTGTATGAATACAGGGACTCATGAATCCGGCATACGCGTCCGGCGCTTGCAAATGCGCGCAGCATCAGCATCATATCCTCGCCCATATCGGCTCCGTCTATGAAATGTATGTCATTATCTGCCAGCAACCGGCGGCGCACCATGAACAGCCACAGGTTCCAGCGCATTGTACCGCCCATCAGGGCCTTCAGGGCATCAAGCGGTGTATTGTAATCGGCCTGACGCATATGGCGGCCATTCCTTTCAAAGCCAAGTGTCCAGTCCCATCCAACAATGTCAGTTTTATTTTCTTCAGCAGCCTTTACTGCCTTTTGCAGCGTGTCCGGAGCCATACGGTCATCGGCATCAAGCCACGCAATGTATTCTCCCGTGGCTGTTTCCAGACCGCGGTTGCGCGCTGCAGCCACGCCGGCATTATGTTCCTGGCGCACAATGCTGCAGGCAATTCCGCTGCCTGCAGCGAAATTTTCCATCAATGACAGGCTGAAATCCGTGCTGCAGTCATCAACAAAAACGACTTCAAAGTCCCTGAACGTCTGTGCCGATATGCTGTCCAGACTGTTCTGCAATGTTGCGGCGGCATTGTACACCGGCATTATGACACTTACCTTCATCGTGACAGTTCCGCTATACGCCTAATGAAATCCATATCGCTGCAGTTGAACTTGCGGGCGAACAGGGCATCGGACTGTGCAAGTTCGTCATAATCATCAGCCCCCCAGTCATACAGACAGCCATCGCGCCAGCCTATGGCACGCATGCAGCCGCGGCCATCATCGGTTGTACACCAGATATTCTCACGCATGGGTGACATCCAGCACAGGGTCTGGAAAACCATTTCATCGGCACAGAAGGTGTGGGTAAATGTTTTCTCCGCCCAGTCCCTGTGTTCCAGGAAATAAGAGGCCATATCATGGGTCACACTTACCCACTGGCTGCCTTTTTTAAAATCAGTGCTGCGGTTGCGCTTTATTCCTAGCAGTTCCTGCAGTCTCAGGAAACCCGCTCTGAGAGCCCTGATCAGAATATTCCTGCTTTTGAAGCGGTGTGGGAACAGATGCCAGCGTTGAGCCTTGCGCACCACTTCGGAAGTAATTGAAGTGAATGTGTAGCCTATGAACTCCCGTCCCTGATTCTCATTGCAGAAACGGTGTATGTAATCCTGGCTTTTCAACGGCAGGTCAGCACCGGACAGCAGGTGATAATATGCATACCTGCCGTGTGCCGCAGCACAGGCAAAAAGGGCATATTCCGCTTCAACCACACTCCAGTCACCCCAGCGCACATCGACCCTGTTCTCCAGAACATGCAGGCCGGCTTTTGCCACGTTCAACACGGGCAATGCACTGACCTTGGCATCAATGTGGACAAAGATGTCATTGCGTTCATCATCAATACAGCGCAGCAGGATATCTAGCAGTTCCCACTGGCCATGAGCCATTATCAGATATGCGTGTTTCAATACTTTATTCTGCGATAGACCGACTGCAGCGTATCCACGCACCAGCGTCCCGGTCCGGTCCTGTATATTTTCCACAGACGGTAGACTTTGGCATCGGGAGTCCATTCGTCCTTAATCTGTTGTGGCAGTCTTTCATACGTGCGCCACCATTCGCCGAACTTGACCGTGAACAGGTTCCATGGCTTGCCACCGGTATAATGAATTGTACCTTTTTCCTGTACATCCTTCCACTGGAATATGGAGTAATGTGCCAGGAAATCGGACTTGTAATGCGGCAGCAGGAAAGTCCTTATGCTGTTATAGACAGGACTCAGCGGAAATACGCGACCACGGCATACCATGTTCAGCACGTCCTGGTCAGGGAATTCCAGTTTTTCCCTTTTTGATGCCTCCATAAACCTGGCCACCACCCCTTCGGCACGCATCTGTTTCAGGTTCATGAGCAGGAATCCGGAATTGAAGTATTCAGCCGGCAGGCAGCCCAGCGCTTCTATGCGTTCGGCCTGATTCTCAATGGGAGCCTCGAAGACCGCACCCACATAATTGTCGCCTATGCTGACTTCAGAACACAGCCCCGCCACATCCTGGCGGACTATAACGTCACAGTCAATATACACGACCTTGTCATAATCAGGCAGAAGGTCTGGCAGCAGCAGGCGGAAAAGCGCGGCTTCAGTATAACGCGGATCAACCTCAACATCCTTGAGCCTTCCGCCCAGGTTGCGGTATTCGAACTCCATACGGCTGCCATCCAACAGTTCCAGGCTGCGCTGCATCCGCTCAGGCAGGTCTTCTGTCAGCAGGCATATTACATGATAACTGCCACGGCTTGAATCAAGCAGCGAGCGCAGCATTGTAGCTACCGGAACATAATAGTTCTGTGTAAAGGCTACCACTATAGGTGTCACTTTGAGTGTCATATTCTATTGTTGTTTATGCAGGAAATCCTCTATTTCATCTTCCACTATCCGTGTCATTTTTTCAGCGCCGAACACATTCAAGTGAATGGCGTCCTGGAAATCGCCCACACCGAACCGTTCATCGGTCATGTGGTCCAGCAGTATGCAGTTTGCATTCGTACGCTCCAGTTCATGCAGCATTCTCCTTGTCCCGGACAGTTGGAAATCGTCCAGATTGTCAACATAACTATGCCAGCACGGGAACATTACCAATGCAGCTGCCACGCCCTTTTCGGCGCAGCGCTTTATGAGACGGTCATATATGAAGTAATTCTCGGTCAGCTGGAATTCCGGCACCGCGCCGTTGTAATGCGGCTGGTGGTCACGGGCACGGTGAATGCCGTCGGCATTCAGGAAATCCTCATCTGCTATGAAACTCTGCCCTGTGTAACCGTATGGATCATCCCATGCCGCAGTCGGTCTGATGCCGTTATGCAGGTAGTGTTTGAACATCTGGACATATGACGATACGGGATTGTTCAGAATTTCCAGATTGTACTTTGGCGATAATGACGGTATGGGTCCGGAAGGCAGGCTGTCCACATTCCAGTACAGATGGAAATGCACTGCATTGAACAGATTCTCGCCGCTCAAATCTTCAATTGGAGCCAGGCCATAATACATGTGGAAATATGACGGTGTTATTATGACGCATTTCAGCGAATCCATACGGTCCAGGAACTGGGCCGCAACGCAGTCATCAAAATATATGTGCTGGAACCCCATGGACATGTTGTATGAGCGGCGGCGGGTGATGCGCGTGTCAAAGCCCTCGGCACTGTGCGAATGTCCCAGCACAAGAATCTCAACTTCGGGCGCATATTTCTCCAGTCCGGCATATTTGGTCTTGAAGCCCGTTGGCTTGTTGCGGAATCCCAGTTCAAGCAGTGTAAGCATAACCACTACAAGAGCGACGAATACAAGCAGTTTAAGAATGAACTTTTTCATGGCATATCAGAATTGGGCGTAAATGAATGATGACGCATCGGTTGACGTAACAAGTACGAAACCGACTATTGCAAGATAGATTGCATACTTCAGGACATTGCTGCGTATGCCGGAAAGCTCCAGTCCGTGATCCCTGTTCCTCTGCTTCCATTCCACGCACATGACGGCAAATATGCACAGAATGCACTGCCAGTGCTTGGGTTCCAGTGAGAAACTGAACACCCCGTTTGTGAATATGCTGGCCAGGTATTCGAATGCACGCCCCACGCTGTCAGCACGGAATATTACAAGGCCTATGGTAACAAGCAGAAATGTCAGCAGTATGCGACCTGCATCCTTAAGGCAGGGCAGTCCCAGATGCCCGGTCTTTATCTTCCCTTTCTTGAAGAACGCGCCGGACAGAATAAGCGGAATGAAAAGCAGGCCGTGGTACAGTCCGAACACGGCATACGTCCAATTGTCGCCATGCCACATTCCTACCAGAACCAGGTTTATGACTATGGCAAGAATCATGCCCGCCTGCCCCATGTTGCGGAATTTCACATTCAGGGGCATAAAGACATAATCGGTAAGCCACGATGTGAGTGACATGTGCCAGCGGCGCCAGTAATCGGCCACATTGACCGCAAAGAACGGATAGTTGAAGTTCTTGGCTACCTTCAGTCCAAGTGTCTTGCCCACGCCTATGGCCATGTCAGAATAGCCTGAGAAATCCATGTACATCTGGAACGAATACAGCAGGGCTGTGACAAGCAGATATCCGCCCGGTTCATGAAAAGTGTCATTTACCCACACGTTGTTTACGCAGCCGGCAATATTGTCAGCAACTGCAACTTTCTTTAGCATGCCCCAAAGGAACTGCCGGCAGCCGTCAACGACCTTGTCGTAATCAAAGTCCCGTCCCTTCTGCAGTTGCTTCATAAAGCCCGGACGGTCTATCGGGCCGGCCATGATACATGGAAAGAACGATACGTATGTGGCAAAAGCCAGAAAATCATCAGTAGCTTCGGTCTTCTGCAGGTGGATGTCCACCACATAGCTTATAAGTCGGAATACGAAAAAGCTTATGCCCAGCGGCATGATGATATTGAGCGTATGGACATTGACCTGCAGGCCCATACTGCCGAACAGCTGGGCAAATGAAACGATGAAGAAGTTCAGATACTTGAAATAGACAAGCAGGCCAACTCCCAGCACCACTCCGGCAACATTCAACAGCCGGGAAGTCCTTTCATTTGCGGTCTTGCCCATCCATTTGCCCAGGAAGAAATAAACAACGGTTATCCCAAACAGCAATGGAAGAAACTTTAAATCGGCATAGCCGTACAGGAAATAGCCTGCTGCCAACAACACTATATTCTGCCACTGCCTTCTGCCCCCTGCAACAAAGTAGTACAGGGCAAAGACAGTAACAAACAGTAACAAAAAACTGATAGAACAGAACGACATATATATGTACTTCTACTATTCGATATTCAAATTATAATTTCCAATCTTTCTGACAAGCCTGTCAACACCACAGACAGAAAAAAGTCTTTCCCTTAGCATATCAATAATCCCGGCAACAAGCACAATCACAACAGGAACCGCAACGGCATAGAGCGTCCACTTGGGGGACTGCCAGCATTCACCCGGATTGAATATGATTCTCCATAATACTTGCCGGAAATACCGGTTGTCATGAATGAGATATGCCGCAAAGGTATATGGTGCAAAGCGGCATGCCAGTTCTGTCAGTCTGCTGTTCTTGAAACTGTGATTTCTGAACCAGATGAACAGTGCTGTTGCAGGAACAACAGTGAAGGCATTGTATCCGGTAGAAAAGCCTCCATAAACATAGGTTTCGGGCTTAAGGTACAGATTCATTCCTACCCCACCCAATCCCTGGCACATTATTCCTGCCATGAATATCCAAGCACTGTATTTGACAACAACAGCCGGGACATCATATTTCCTGATGTATGCTGCAATGAAGAAATACAGCACAAAAACTGCAACCGAAAACGGACTGTCATCAAAAAACTTATTGCCGTAAGGTATCCCGCAGGTTACGGTTACAGTCAGGAATGCAAGAATGGCCAGTATTGCCTGCATGCCTTTTTTGCTGACAGTATCTGTTATGACAAATAATACCGGTGCCAGTAATATCAGTGCAACATACTTTGTAACAAACCAATACTGATTGGAGCCTATGGGTGCAAACGACATTAGAATATCCTTTGGACAGACATCAATAAACATGGATGAAACCAGGACCATTGCTACTGAGTAGAACAGTGTCTGTACCCAAACCTTCAGTATCCGGTCAAACCTGAGTACCCTGCTTCCGCTTATGAAATACCCGGTTATCATTACAAAGCAAGGAACACCAATGGATGCGAATGACTCAAGGAACGGATATACATAAGAATTTATACCGCCATTAAGAAAACAAACTTTCACCGGCCCGCCATACTGACTTGTTCCCCAACTTATATAATGGGCGGCCACAACTGCCAGCATGGAGACTATACGCAATATCTCAAAATTTGACTGACGGGCTTTCATTCCTTATTATTTTGCAGCTATGCAGTCAATCATTTCACCCACGTTCTTCCACATCAGAATCTCCTTCGATGTGAATTTTATCTTGAAGTGCTTCTCAACAGCCACCACCAGCTGGATGTGAGTCAGTGAATCCCACTCCTCAATGTCATCGGCCACGGTTTCATTACTGAGCACAATGTCTTCGTTGTCAAGCACATCGCGGAAAATCTCCTGGACTTCCGCCATAATCTGATTCTTCTCCATAATTATCTTTTACTTATATAACATTCTCTGTCATTGTAACTGTCCACATCAAGCATATATTGGGCGGTATTGCTCCCTTCAACAGACAAAAAACCAAGTGAAGGATAATGCTCCTTTACCATACCGTTCTTGACAGTGGGCAGGTATTCGCCAATAATCCTTTTGAAACCGTTTTCGCGGGCATAAGCTGCTATTGTGTTCAGTGTGAAATTCTCCATTCCGCGTTTGAGCACACGGCAGCTCATGAGCCAGGTATCCACGAACAGCGTTTCACTGTCCTCCTTCTTGAGAATGACCACGGCAATAAGGCCGTTGTCTCCGAACTTGTCCTCAAGCGTAAATGAGAAACACGCGTACTGGTCTGATTCGCCCATCCTGCGTACATCGTCTTCGGTATAGCGCACAGTCCTCAGGTTGAACTGGTTGCTGCGCTGGCTGAGCTGGGCCACACGCGGCGTGTTGAAAGCATCAAAGCCCTTTACAACGCTTACCATGTCCAGGGACTTCAGGAAATCGGCCTCGTTTGTAAACGAACGGGCCGATGAAACGCGCTGAGCCTCGACCTGATACTGTTTTGTCCTATCCTTATCAGCATCAGAATATGAAGCAGTCTCAAACAGGTTCTGCGCGTACAGAAACTCCAGATAATCGCCAGGATCCTCGGGCAGTTCGGGCACAAGCACGCCCGGAACATTCTCACGCACCATGTTCCTTTCAAAAGGATTGTCATCAAGGAATACCATGGAATCAAAACCTATGTTCAGAATCTGCTGAATGGTCCTTATGTTATCAGCCTTGTTGTCCCAGTTGGCAACAAAAACGGCAATGTCATCAAGTTTCAGCACCATTTCAGGATTCTTCTCAAAAGGCTCCTTAGCCTTGTCTTCATCGTTCTTGCTGCAGACACAGATTATGATACCCCGGTTCTTCAGTTTCTTTATCCACTGCTGGAATTCGGTAAATGCCTTTCCTATGCCCAGGCCATGGCCCACCTGGATTCCTTCCCAACCGTCATCACCTACCAC
>JAKSIS010000048.1 GCA_024398665.1 Bacteroidaceae bacterium | reverse complement strand
GAGCCGGCTGAATCAAGGGCATAGTCAAGGCGTGACTGTCTGATGCAGCCGGACAGGATGGTTGCACACATAAGACATATCACTTTTATGCCTTTCATAACTGTAACTGATGGTAGTGAAATATGTTCGTTAGAGATTGCTACCTATCAGTACATATTCACCTACATACGAACAACCTGATGAAAGGGTAAAATTCAGTGTGTATGTACCTGGTTCAGTCGGAACCTCAATCTGGAGTGTGTTGCCATTAGCTGAATTGCTCCACTGATATCCGTCACTTGATCTGGTTACGGTACCGCTCACAGATGTTTCATCGATGCCACATTCTATATATACACGCCCGTCATAATAATAACAGTTTGGAAGCAATGACCGCGGTTGAGTATGACCCGATGATCTGACAACTATTGGTTTTGGTGTCTGGTTGGGTTCTGTTTCTTCAGCAAATGAACTGTTAGACTGAATAAATGGCAGTAAAGCCAAAAGGAAAAGGATTTTTGCTCTCATAATTTTACTTTTTTAAATGGTTCGTTAGCTCCGGTAAAATTATGAAGTATTTTTGTGATATCAGAACATCAATACGTGCTATTTGTCTACAAAATCAAATGTATCATATTGATAATCAACATGATAGCAATATTGAATATCTACACACTGCAACTTATTGATAATCAGTTATTTACCCCCCCCCGTCTGTAGAATCACCACTTACATACTTGATACACAGCAATTTACATACGCTCTCAGCCTCGTAAGGTTGGACTATCTGTATTTTTTTGATTATTCTGCTTCTGCTCTGATAGAATGTCTTGACTGGAATTCTGATGATGTGACTTATGGTTTTTGGAGAGAAGCCTGCAAAGGAAAGGCGCAACATAAGCAGTTCCCGTTCCTTCAGATTTACACTGGATATCCGATTCATAATATCGTCATATGTGACATTGATCAGGTCATCCAACTGTTTCTGATATTTGTCGGATGTCAGTTCATTAAAGCTATTACGAATTTTCTTGTATAGACAAGCTGGTGATGGGTGTCCAGACTGTCCATCCTTCTTGCCAGCACGGTTCTCATAGGCCTCAAGGGACATCTCGGCTTCAAGAAGTTCTGCAAATATCTGGTCCAAATCCGAATATGTGCGGCTGAAAAGTAGATTAATTTGTCCGTTCAGTTTATTGATGATTCCGTTGTTTGTGTCTTCCTTCAATTTCAAATCTTTAATAACGAGCCCCAACTCATTGAGCTGAGCATCAGATTTAGCTTTCCTGTACATCAAGAATACGACAGTTGCTATTACAAATAGTAAAAAGGATAGAGACAGAAGGATGAGCACACTCTGTTTGCGGGATGCCTTCAGGGCTTCAATCTGTGCAATCTCCTTATAGTAATCCTTCATCGCGCCGAGCGCCGGTTTGTTTTGTAAGAGAAACAGATTGCGATGCTGCAGATATATTGCTTTTTCATACAATAACAATGCAGATTCTGTATCGCCAGACTGTCTTTCTAGCAGGCATTCGTTCAAAAAAATGTATATTGAATCCGAAACTGTTGCAGCATACTTCCACCCCAAATGTATCAGACTGTCCGATTCAGAATAACGTCCAATAAGAGTGCTGTGTTTTGCCAATAAAGACAAAGCGAAAGGATCAAATTCGGGGAAGCCGAACAATTGAAGCAGTCTGTCAATCTCTTCTGATGCCTGAGCAAGGTTTGACATTTCCAACGATGATGATATCTGGCTGCATAGAGAACTGTAAGCCAGTTCCCTATCGGAACATTCAGAAGATTGTTCTTCAACTTCCTTGAACAACTGATGCGCACTTTCTATTTTGTCCATTTCCATGAGACATCGGCCAATATCGTAGAAGGCATGCAGTTTGTGTGATTTTTTCCCTGCTATTTCGTAGTGGCTATGAGCTAAGCGATAATATTGAAGCGCACGTTCAAAATCAAAGGAGTCAAAAAAGATGTTTCCCAAATTTGAATAGAGAAGTCCTAGTCTGTAGTCATCATTGATTTCACTCACCAGTTGTTCCGCCTGTCCCAGTGCCACTGCGGCATCGGTAGTGAGACCCAGGTCGCTATATATGCACCCCAGCATATAATAGGAACGGAACTGCTTTTCCTTGTCATTGCCGGAAGAGTAGTAACGGACAGCAGTCATTATGAGCGAGTCGCTTGAAACTGGTATGAAATTCTTGTAAAGCGCTTCGGAATAAAGCAATGCGTATTGCGAGAACAGTTTCGGGTTCTTTATTGTTTTAGGATTAATGTCAGACAACATTGCAAGTGCCAGACTGTCATCAGTTCCAATAAGGGTTTCTGCCTTTGAAAGATTCAGTTTTAATTCTTTCCTGTTGGAAACACCAACTGTACCATGCCGTCCACATGAAACTAAGGCCAACAATAAGAATGCCGCAATCAGCAATGCGACTCTGTTCATCTTGCTACAATCCCAGACAGTTGTCATTTGCAATAGAGTGACTAATTGGTTGTTTGGTGCATAATTTAATCAAACAAAGATAGGCAATTGTTGGCAAAGGAAAGAATTTCACACACACCGTTTTGTCTACAATTGTAAAACAATCGTGCTGAATCCCAGCATGTTATATTGTACGTGAATTCCACATGTGCAACAACTACACAATCATCAATGCAAACAAGGCGTCGGACATGCCTGTTAGTCAGAATTGCTACAAATTCATGCAGGAGGAATAATCTGGTTGCCACTGTTATTTGTGGTGTATCTTTGAATAAATAAACAGAGAAAGAAATTTCCACGAATGCGACATCCAAACACACCGAACGTTTCGTTACAGATTATTTGGGGCGGAGGCAGCGGTGTGTCATCTGACTAGGTGCAGATTGCAACAACTGTTGCGGACGTAATAGAATCTTATAGAGTTTCAGAGACGTAATTGCGTAAACTCAAACAGTTTGTTTACGCATTGTTTACGCAGATAAAGAAAAAAGCACTCACGTTTTAGCGTAAGTGCTTGATTTTCAGTGTGGGCCATCTAGGGCTTGAACCTAGGACCTCCAGATTATGAGTCTGTTGCTCTAACCAACTGAGCTAAAAGCCCGGAGAAATAGCCCGAAGGCATCTTTCGAGTGCAAAAGTACGGTAATAAGCGGAACCTGCAAAGTTTTGCGGCAAATTTTTCTTTGATTAACTTTGCGGCATGTTTGAAACCCAGGCATCATACGCTGCTACAATAGGATTCTTTGATGGGGTTCACCGCGGTCATATGCACCTGCTGCAGCAGTTGTGTGACATAGCGGAGGAACGCGGACTGCGCAGCATGGCGGTTACTTTTCCAGAACATCCGCGCCAGATCCTGCAGTCCGACTACCGTCCGCGCCTGCTGCTGGCCCCGGAGACCAAGATTGCCATGCTTGGGAAGACCGGCATCGATCTTTGTTTCCACCTGCATTTCACCAGTGAACTTGCCTGCATGAACGCACGCAGTTTCATGCAGGACTTCCTTAAAAACAAGTTGGGCGTAAGCACACTGCTGGTAGGGTATGACCATCATTTCGGACATGAGCCCGGCACTACGGTAAGCGACTATGTGAAGATTGGCCAAGAAATAGGCATGGAGGTGATCAAGGCCGATGCCATGCTGTATGAAGGGTCACCCATAAGCAGTTCCCGCATACGGCGTGCTCTTGACAAAGGCGATGTCAGAACCGCTGCCGGCATGCTGGGCTACCGGTACACCATAAGCGGCCAGGTCATACACGGACTGCAGAACGGTCGCAAAATGGGCTTCCCCACTGCGAATCTGGGCCCCTACTGCGAATTCATGCAGATTCCGGCCGACGGCGTATACTGCGCACTTGCAACGGTCGACGGCGAAACGCATCCGGCCATGCTGAACATAGGCTACCGCCCCACATTCGAGGGCAAGGCCCGTACCATCGAAGCCCATCTGCTGGACTTTGACCGTGACATATATTTCAAGGAGCTGACACTGCAGTTTGTCAGTTTCATACGCCCGGAGCGCCGTTTCCAGTCACCGGCCGAACTTGCAGCACAGTTGGAATCGGACCGCAATGAAGTCAGGCAGATAATAAAGGATTCTGAAATATGAGAAAAATCAAAGTGACACTGCTGACCATTCTCATCTGGTTGGCTATCCAGATTTTAGGAGCAATACCTATGGCTATAGGCAGTTCTGTCAATTCCATGGGCGTTCTTGACAGGACGCTGGACGAAACAATGCTCCTGGCTATAGGACTGCTCGCCACTCAGATCATTGAAATATTCCTGTTCTGGGGAATCAGATATTACAATATTCAGGATACAGTCAGGCCATTCCCGGAATGGAAAGTGCTTCTGCTTTCACTGCCTCTGGGATTTGCAGTCCTGTATGGGATTGACCTGCTGGCCACACCGCTTGACCTGCCCGATCTGCTTGAGGAAGACCTGGAGGGATTGTGCCGGAACGCCATAGGCATAGTGTCAGTTGCAATATGCGGTCCCATTGCTGAAGAGATCATCATGCGCCGTATCATACTGCGCAATCTTGAAGAAGCCACCGGCAGCACCTGGGCCGGAATACTGATATCGGCTGCTATATTCGCGCTCATACACGCCAATCCAGTTCAGATAGTGTTTGCATTCCCCGCTGGCGTTCTGCTGGGCTGGATATACTGCAGGACAGGCAGCCTGCTGGTGCCCATCTGCATTCATATTCTCAACAACAGCTTTTCAGTCATAACAACCCGCATGGGCGTTACCGAAACCCCTGAAGGCACGCTGGCATGGATTGAACTGGCAATATGCATTGCAGTGGCGGTACCGCTCATAATCTGGATGAACCGCCATTTCAAAAAAATGGAAAACGCTGACTGTTAAAGCGCGATAGTTGTGCCGGTAAGCTTGTCCAATGCCTGGGCCTGAGTGATCAGGACTGATGACACGCCGGCCTGGAGAGCAGCGAAAGCGTTCTGGATCTTGGGTATCATGCCTCCGCTTATTATACCCTGCTCAACCAGACGCGGGAAATCGTAGTATGAAAGATACGGAATGACGCTGTTGTCATCATTCTCATCCATCAGCACGCCGGGCTTCTCGAAACAGTATATCAGTGTCACCTTGAAATATGGAGCCAGGGCCTTGGCGGTTTCACCGGCAATGGTATCGGCATTGGTATTCAGAATCTGTCCCTTGCCGTCATGAGTCAGCGGCGAGAGAACCGGCACCACGCCCTGTTCCAGCAGACTGGAAAGGAACGGTGCGTTCACCTGCCTGACATCGCCCACAAAGCCGTAGTCAATGTCCTTGACCGGACGCTTGTCGGACAGCATGACATTACCGTCAGCGCCTGTCAGTCCTATGGCGTTCAGCCCGCGGGCCTGCAGGCTGGCTACAATATTCTTGTTCACCAGTCCGCCATATACCATTGTGACCACGTCAAGCATGTCACGGTCAGTGATGCGGCGTCCGTCCACCATACGGCTCTCAATGCCCAGACGTGCAGCCATTGCAGTCGCCGACCGGCCACCGCCATGCACCAGAATCTTGTAGCCGGGTATGGACTTGAAATCCTCAAGCAGACGCGCAAGCGTATCAGGTTCCTCAACTATCTTACCTCCAACCTTTACTATTACAACTGACTGTTTCATATCAAAGTGTTTGTTTCTTTTCAAGTCCGATGAGCCCTTCAACAAAAGCCACCGTTTCAGCAATCTGGTCACACGTCTCCAGGCGGTCCCCGGGACAGACATATTCAGAACGCAGATATACGGGTTCACGGCGGGCCACATCGGCCTTTATATATTCTTCCAACTGGCTGTCTGACATTGCCGCAATGAGCGGACGTTTGGCACGTGCAATCTTCAGACGGCGCAGAATTGTCTCATAATCACAGCGCAGATAAACGGTTTTACCCTGGGCGAGCATGTAATCCATGTTGTCACCTGCCAGCGGAGTCGATCCCCCGCAGGCCACGACCACGTCCTCAAATTCACCCACCTCATGCAGCAGGCGGCTTTCAATCCGACGGAAGCCCTGTTCGCCGTACAAAGCGAATAGCTGGCTGACAGACTTCATGTACCTGTTTTCAATGTACTGGTCAAGATCATGGAACGACAGTCCCAGATCCCGTGCCAGAGCCTTGCCAAGGGTGGTCTTGCCCGCCCCCATGAAGCCCATCAGGAAGACCCTTGTCATTTCTTGGCCTTGAATATCCTGCGTTTGGGCGCAGAACCGGTCTTTTCAATCTGCTTGCGGATAATGTCCTGACACTCCTCTTCAGTGAGCGCCACCGGATCCATGCTCTTGGGAATCTTGTAGTTGCTTCCCTGATATGCAATGTATGCACCGTACCGGCCGTTCATGATTTCCAGATCAGGATTCTCGGGGAATGACTTGAGCACCTTCTTCGATTCGGCCTCACGCTTGCCCGTGATAAGTCTGATGGCATCATCAAGGGTGACGGTCAGAGGATCAGCCACACCTGAAAGTGACACATAGAACTTGTCCTGGCGTATATAGGGTCCGAAACGGCCTGTGCCTACCGATATCTCACTGCCCTCATATTCACCCAGGACTCGCGGCAGACGGAACAGTTCCATTGCCTGGTCCAATGTGATGGATTCCAGTGTCTGGCCTTTCTTCATCTGTGCGAAACGCGGTTTCTCCTCGTCATCGGCACTGCCTATCTGGACAATGGGACCGTATCGGCCTATCTTGACTGACACGGGCTTGCCGGATGCAGGGTCAAGACCCAGTACGCGTTCGCCCACCTTATGTTCGTTCTTTATTGTCATGACATTGTCAACTGACGGGCTGAACTTGACATAGAAGGCGCTTATGACATCCTTCCACATCTTGTCACCCTCAGCAATGTCATCGAATTCCTTTTCAACCTGTGCGGTGAAATTGTAGTTCATGATTTCAGGGAAATAGTCCATGAGGAAATCATTGACCACGATTCCTATGTCAGTGGGAAGCAGCTTTGACTTTTCCGTGCCGAATGTCTCATTCACGGTCTCTTCAACAACGCTGCCGTTATCAAGGCGCAGCATTGTGCATGTGCGGCTGTGGCCGGCAATGTCCTCACGTGAAACGTATTCACGCTGCTGTATGGTACCTATTGTCGGAGCGTATGTGGAAGGACGTCCTATACCCAGTTCTTCAAGCTTGTGCACCAGAGCGGCTTCATTGTAGCGCTGCGGGTGCTGTGTGAAGCGTTCATAGGCAGCCATCTGGCTGAATTCCAGCATATCACCCATTGAGAATGCGGGCAGGCCCTGTGATTCGACTGATTCAGGACTGTCGTCGTCACGTGTCTCGCGGTAAACCTTGAGGAAACCGTCAAACCTGACAGTCTCACCTGACACGGTGAATTCGCCGGCAATGCCCGGTGAAGTGATGGTTACAGTTGTCTTTTCAAGAGTGGCGTCCATCATCTGCGATGCAATGGTGCGCTTCCAAATAAGTTCGTACAGACGCTTTTCAGGAGCTGTGCCGTCAATGCTCTGGTTCTCCATATATGTGGGTCGAATGGCTTCATGGGCCTCCTGGGCGCCTTTTGCCTTCTGGGTGTACTGACGGCTCTTCACGTATTCGTCACCCATGGTGTCAGTGATGACCTTACGGCATGAATCTATGCAGAGAGTTGAAAGGTTGACGCTGTCAGTACGCATGTAGGTAATCTTACCTGATTCATACAGACGCTGTGCAAGCATCATGGTCTGCATTACGGTGAATCCGAACTTGCGGGTGGCCTCCTGCTGCATGGTCGATGTAGTGAACGGAGGTGCCGGGAACTTCTTGAGCGGTTTCGTTGAAATGTCGCTTACGCTGAACCTGGCGTCACGGCACTGCTCCAGGAAAGCCCTGGCCTCTTCCTTTGTCTTGAAACGCTCACTGTAGTCGGCACGCACATCCTGCATCGTACCGTCCTGAAGCTTGAGACGGAAAGTGGCGACAACCTTGAAAGAAGGCTCCGGTGTGAAAGCCCTGATCTCACGCTCGCGTTCGACAATAAGGCGTACCGCAACTGACTGGACACGGCCGGCTGAAAGTGACGGCTTGACCTTGCGCCACAGTATCGGGGACAGTTTGAAGCCCACAATGCGGTCCAACACACGGCGTGCCTGCTGTGCATATACCAGATTGGTGTCAATGTCACGCGGGGTCTCTATTGCATGCAGTATGGCGTTCTTGGTAATCTCGTGGAACACTATACGCTTTGTGTTTTCGGGCTTCAGTTCAAGCGTATCGAACAGATGCCAGCTTATTGCCTCTCCCTCACGGTCCTCATCGGATGCCAGCCAGACCATTTCAGCCTGCCTTGCAGCCTCCTTAAGTTCGCTTACCACCTTCTTCTTGTCAGCGGGTATCTCATATATGGGTTCAAAAGTGTCAATATCAATGCTCAAGTCCTTCTTCTTCAGATCACAGATGTGTCCGTAACTTGACATCACCCTGTAGTCCGATCCCAGGAACTTTTCAATTGTCTTCGCCTTGGCGGGAGACTCAACGATTACAAGATTCTTCTGCATAGTCTATCTCAAAAATTTTCACAGCGGGCAAAAGTAGAACAAAAAAACCGATATGAAACAATGAACGGACCATAAAAAATCAGTCCGTTCACCTTATTAATTATAAATTAATAACAAATTCAAGTTTCGCATGTCCTGTTGTTCGGGTTTCATCAAGGCGGAACTTGAATAAATGATATCCTTTTATGACCCCCACCTACATCCTCCCCTCAGGGGAGGACCCAGCCGCGAGCGGCTGGAACTGAAGTTTCACAGCGAAACTTCAGTAACAAATTCTATTCTCAGAAGCGGTAGGTCGCTCCAAGCAGGAATGCCGGCTTGAGAGAGCGGTAGCCTGCGTAATAGTAGTAGTCACTGCCCACAATACGCTGGAGTGAGATATTGAAGCTGAGATTTTTCCTGAACTCATAGTTTGCACTAAGAGACAGATCATTCACTGCCGGCATTGACTTGTGCGCTACCTTGTTGAACAGCATCAGCCTGTATGACAGGACTGCATCAACGCCCTTCGTTATGTTGAACCTGCCGTATGCCTTCAGATCAAACGCCGGCTTGAGCTGCATCTTGTAGCCCATGTATGCGCCCAGATAATCGGCCAGGACAGCATCAAACCGAAGCAGGGCCTTGTCTGAGAAATGCATGTCGGCATCAAGTTTCAGATAAAGCACGCGTGCCTCCTGCTGTTTCATGACCGACGTCACGATCATTGAATCAGCTGCAACCTGGAACACTTCATCCTGAGTGAAGCGGAATCCGCCGTCCAGTGATACTGAAGCCCAGCCTTCAGGTTCATATACTACACCGACTGATCCGTCAAAGACAGTATAACCGTCATGTATGGGCTTTTCTTCAGACCAGTACGGCGAAATGGCAGCCAGATGACGCATATCATAGTCCTCGACTCCTCCCCTCATGCCTGCAACCAGTTTCCAGTTGTCCGCGAAACTGTAGACAAGTCCCATGTTAGGCGATACGGGGAACATTCCGTCCTGTGAGGTGCGAAGATCCAGGTTAAGACCTACAGAAACCTGCAGCTCATCCTTTTCGAATGACCAGAACGGCGATATGGTGAATTCGGAGTAGTTCCTGTACTCACCGCCGTTCAGAGCGGTCCATGTATAGGCGGCAGACTTCTGGCGGTATTCCAGCCCCAGAACACCCTCTTCAAGCGGGGTCGTAAAGCCGCCGGAAACCCGGACCAGCCTCTCCTTGTTGCTGCGTGTCACACCATTGACCTTCAGGCCGTCACGGTTCAGCCACTGGCCGCGTATGCCCAGATGCCAGCTTGTGAAACCGCCTTCATCGGACTTGACGAAAGCGCCGATTTCACCGGTAGTGGTCAGCTGCATGAGCTTGCTTCCGGCATATGCGGCCGAATCCATCAGCTCACCGCGACGGTAATTGTAGCGCCGCAGACCTGCCGATGCGTCGAATCCAGCACTGAATCCCTTGAACTGATGGGTGTATGCGGCATTCGCGTCACAGTCAAACATATGCGATTGCCAATTGCCGTCAGGTTTTGAATTCCACGCGTCAAGGTTGCCGTACAGGCGCAGTATGTCCTTGTCGGATATTCTCCACTGGACATCAGCCAGTCCGTCATGGATGTTTCTAAGACCGTAACTGAAACTGGTAAAACCCGAAAATGCGGGGTATGTGACATCATCGGACCCCGCTGCCAGCACGGACATGGGCCTGCGCACAAGACCGGGATATGGGCTGGGATCCCTCAAGTAGCTGACTGACACCTTGCGTTCAGTATTCTGAATCTTTTCAGGAACAGGCATAATCTTGCCTGCTTCCGTGACAGTGGGATTGTATGTCCCCTCAATGGTAAGTGACCTTGAAGCAAGCTGTCCGTTATCCTGCGCATATACAGGAGCTGAAAGTGTCACGGCCAGGACGGCCATTTCAAAATATCTTTTCATAGTGCTGTCATTCAAGTCGTTTGGCAATCATTTCTGCAATATCGTCCTTCTCAGTATAGTTCTGCTGCAATGAAAGCAGGTACTGGCGGGCCTCAATGTCCTTGCCCTGTGACTTGTAGATGTCACTGAGCAGTATGAAACTGCGCGCAAGCCAGTACATGTGCGGCGTACCTTCCTGTATGAAAGACATTATGTTCTTCTGGGCCGCATCGGCGTCGCCGCTGTCATAGAGGATCTGGCTGAGAAGATAGGCCGATTCCGCTCCGAACTGGGAGCGCGTATCAGCGGCCAGCTGTTCCAGCAGAGGCCTGGCCTGCACCGGCTGCTTGCCGGCTATCAGGGCCTTGGCTTTCCAGTAAGTAACCTCAGTCTTCTGTTCCGATGTCAGTCTTGCGTTCAGGGCCTGGTCAGCGTATTGGAGAACGGCATCGTACTCCTCAATCTGACCTGCTGAAGCCACAATGCCGTAAAGTCCACGGCTCTGGCGTTCTACATTCGTGGTCCTTTCCACCAGCCTGATGTAAGTGTCCATGGCCGTCTCATAATCCTTAATCTGCCATGCCAGGGTGGCGGCACGGTCCAGAGCCTCTTCACAGAAACGGCTGTTTTCATAAGCCATGACATGAAGGAAACAGTCCAGAGCGCGTTCGTTTTCGCCGGCCTGCTGTGCCAGAATACCCTGATAGTACCAGGCATTAACCGCAAATGCACCCTGCGGGAAACGTTCCAGATATTCGGTGAAACGGAACAGGGCCGCATCATTCTCACCCTTGCCGTACAGGCTTTCAGCAGCTGCATATGTAAGCGAATCACGTTCACTCACTGCAATCGGAGATGCCCCCTGAACGGACTGGGCATATTCCAGATAACTGTTTATGTCACCCTTGCCCACATAAATGGATTTCAGGTCCACCATGGCCGTAGCAGCCTCATCGCTGCCCGGATACATGGCCACAACATCCTTGTAGGCCGATATGGCTTCATCATAACGGTCAGTCTGATAATAGATGAGTGCTATTTCAGCCGATGCCTTGCGTGCCAGATCGCTGGTGGGATAGGTGTCCAGTATACGGCGGAACAGGCTGACTGCCTGCTCAGGGCGGTCCATCTGCTGGTATGCGCGGCCCTCCTCATACAGGGCATGGGGAATGTATGCTGACTGGGGATAAACGCTGACAAGAGTGTCCAGACAGGCCACCTTGCCATAATAATCATGTTCCAGACCGTCAACCAGAGCCGTCTGATACAGGGCGTAGTCACCTGTCTCAGGGCTTATGTCCAATGACCTTGAATAGTAGTCACGCGCCTGTCCGTACTGGTGCATATAGAACATGCAGTCACCAGCCCTCAGACATGCGTCAGCAAGGACATCGTCAGTCAGTCCTGATGTCGCAGCGCTTTCTATGGCATTTGAAAAATTTTCATAAGCCTGCATGAAGACCTGGTTGTTGTATCTTATGTAACCCAGACCGTAACAGGCCAGTGCGTAATATCCTTTCCTGGTACCCAACAACTGGGCAATGTATCTTGAATAGTCCGTTTCAGCCTGTCTGAAACTGCCGTTGCGGTAATATGATTCGGCACGCCAGAAAAACGCTTCAACTGCAGTGTTGTGATCATAGCGGTCCAGGTCGATGACTCCCGTAAGCAGGCCCGGAACTTCAGCATATTCACCGGCTGCGAACTTGTCCATGGCCTTTCTGAAGAGCAGCTGCATCTTGGCGGCCAGAATGCTCTGTCCGGGATTCCTCAGCTTGTCAATCGAAGCCAGAGCCACATCGTAGCTTGGAGTGCTCAGGTAGGCGTCAACCAGATAGCTGTTCACCTTGTCGGTATATTTCGAATTGGGATATTCGTTCAGGAAACGTTCGAAAACTGTCACTGATTCGGCAAACGGCGAATATGATGACTCATGCACCGCCATGGCGTAGTTGAACAGAGCCTGTTCAGCCGCATCGGACCTGCCGGGCAGTGACGCTGACCTTTCGAATGACATCCGGGCCATTTCCATGTCACCTTTCTCAAGTGCGGCCAGACCCTGGTGAAGGGCGGCGTTCTGCGCCAGTTCGCCTTCACCCTGCGCAATTCCGGACAAAGCCTTTATTGCACCGTCCCAGTCACCTGTACGGTAGCAGGACATTCCCAGAATGTAATTGTCATGTTCCACATCGGCGCTCTTTCCTGAAAGCATGTAGCTGGTCATCAGTTCCGCTGCGCGGGCATAGTCGCCATGATTGTAGCAGTACTGTCCCATTATGCGTTCGGCCTCAATCTCAAGATCCTGGTCTTCGGACCCGGTCACAAATTCCTGTGCGGTGTCCAGAACGCCGTCATCGGACTTCTCCTTCAGAGCTATATCAGCAAGGTACAGTCTGGACTCATCGGCATGGTCACCTTCAAGCGAGCGGCTGAAACCTTCCTTCGCACTGGCCAGATCACCCTTGTGATAGTCAGTGAACGCGTGGTAGAAGAGCAGGTCCTGATCATCGCTGTCATCACTCATAAGGTCCAGCACGTTCAGCTGCAGAGCCCCCTCCTCAATGCGGCCGCACCGGAGCAGGGATATCGCATAGTGGCGCACCGTACGTTCGCAGTCATCATCATCAAGCAGCATGGGATCAGTCTCGTCAAAGCACAGAATGGCATTCTTGTATTCATGTGCAGCAAAGAACACCGACCCCGATTCCGCCATCACACGGTTGCTGTAAATGGAATTCGGATACTTCAAAAGGAAGCCCTGCAGTGCCGGAGTGCCCTTTTTCAGATCAGTTTCAGCCGTAATGACGGCACGCATGAAGTCAATCTCTTCCGTACGGGTAGCGTCAAGGTCATGACGTCCCTTATCCCAGCGTGCCAGGACATTGCCTGCCGCGCTGTAATCCCCCCGGGCAAAAAGCGTACGGCATTCGTCCAGAAGTCTGGCATCGGAATCCGTAAAACCACCCTGCGCCATCAGGCAGGGTGCGACAGCTGAAAACGCTGCCAGCAGTATGATTTTTCTGTTCATTGTCAGAAGCTTTTGTTGTACCACATTTCAAGAGCCCGGTTCTCCGCCGCCTCCATGACGGCACGCTGGCCCGGCCCCTTGTCGTTCATGCCGCACAGGTGCAGCACTCCGTGTATGATAACCCTCATCAGTTCGCGTTCGTATGGCTGCCTGAACAGCTCTGCATTGGTCTTTACTGTATCAAGGCTGATGTACATGTCACCGTTCACAACCGCCGGTTCACTGTAGTCGAAAGTGATGATGTCCGTATAATAGTCGTGTCCCAGAAACTGGTTGTTCACTTCAAGAATACGCCTGTCATCGCAGAATATGTAATTCAGATTACCGGCTTTGCGGCCCTGATACGTGGCTGCAACGGCTGCAATCCATGCCTTTACGGCCTTCCGGTCCAGTGCGGGCATCTTTACGTTTTCTGTCAGAAATGAAATCATAACCTTATATACTATGCGAAAAAAAGGTATCCGATAAATATTGCCGCAAGAATTCCCGCCAGATCGGCCGCCAGACCGCAGCCCACCGCATGGCGGGTATTCCTTATGTTCACACTGCCGAAATACACGGCAAGTATGTAAAATGTAGTGTCAGTCGAACCCTGGAACAGGCAAGCCATGCGTCCGGTAAACGAATCGGCGCCGTAGGTCGTCATGGCATCGATCATCAGACCGCGGGCACCGCCGCCCGACAGCGGTTTCATAAGCGCGGTAGGCAGGGCTCCCACAAAGCCGTCATCCAGTCCGCACTTGCTTACAGCCCAAGCCACGCCGTCCACGACAGCATCCATGGCACCTGAAGCGCGGAACACGCCAATGCCTACCAGTATGGCAATCAGGTATGGAATAATCTTCACAGCTGTCTGGAATCCGTCCTTGGCACCCTCGACGAAAGCATCATACACATTGATCTTTGCCCTTATGCCGGATATTATGAATCCTATGATGACAAGCATGAGTATTATGTTCGCAGCCGATGTCGAAACGTCACCTATCCTTACCGGCGGCAGCATTGAGAAACCCCATATTATCAGAGCCACCACCAGGCTTATTCCCAGCAGGAACAGCCCCAGAACCTTGTCAAACCTGATTTTCTGAATGAAACATGTCAGCAGCAGCCCCACCATGGTCGAAAAGAACGTGGCCAGCAGAATGGGCACGAACACATCGGCAGGCTGGGCAGCTCCAAGCTGGGCACGGTATACCATCACGCTGACAGGTATCAGAGTCAGGCCCGATGTGTTCAGGACCAGGAACATGATCATGGGGTCCGATGCGGTTTCCTTGTCTTCGTTAAGTTCCTGCATGCGTTCCATGGCTTTCAGCCCCATTGGTGTGGCGGCATTGTCCAATCCAAGCATGTTGGCGGCAATGTTCATGAATATGTGTCCGTATGCAGGGTCATTCTTGGGAAGCTGCGGGAACAGACGGCAGAACACCGGGCTGAGCAGACGTGCGAAACGGTCAACTATTCCGCCCTTTTCGCCAATCTTCATGATTCCAAGCCACAGCGACAGCACACCCGTCAGCCCCAGCGATATCTCAAAGCCCGTCTTGGCGCTTGAAAACGTGGAGTTCATGATTTCCGTGAACACGCTGGCATCACCCATGCACAGCCTGATCACAGCCACCACGAATGCAATCAGAAAGAAGCATATCCAAATCCAATTAAGTACCATACGCGCACGCACACGATTATTTTGCGAAGATAGTGGAATTTGCGTGCACTTCCACCTTTACGCGCCCATTAATTTTCCACCGCCCCATCCTTCTGCGGACGGTACGGTCACCAGAATAGGTTGGCACGCGGATTCCGTGTCATACTATCCAGCTTTTCGCAGGTT